>NZ_JBICLH010000048.1:0-163713 GCF_043105125.1 Acinetobacter sp. TYF_19 | reverse complement strand
CAATTGGTTGTGCGGTAGATTTTGTGTGCAGGCTTCTTCATTTGAAAATTATATCGCTGAAAAACCCTTTACAGATAGGTTTGTGCAACAAAGCCATTTATGAAAAATATGGTAAAGCAGTTCAATATCTTCAAGTACCGCAACAATTGTGTTAACCGAATGCCCTCTGTTTCTCAAATAAATCATCGTATAAAGATTTGGGTATGTTAGAGGGAGACCATTACTATCAATTAAGACAGCAAATCTTTCCCCACTATTCATGACAAATCTTTTAACTGAAAGCATAAATTTTACAAAAAGTCTAAGTATTAAATATATTAAATCATAATAAAAAAAAGTTTACAGAACTATTTTAGTATCTGTAAACTTTCTCTGTAACCTACTAAATATAAAGATAAATTTTATAAACTTTACAAAAATATATCTCTAGTGTGTCTCAAAATGGAAGATCATCATCCATATCTGCTGGTGCTGCCGCAGGCGCTGACTGAGGTGCCGCCTTTGGTGCAAAACCGCTTGGATTATTGTTCGCATAACCACTTTGTTGGTTGTTGCTATTGCCCGCTGCAGGATTGCCGCCATAACCGCCTTGGTTGTTGTTATTGTTATAACCACCACCTTGGTTATTGTTGAAACGTGGTTGTGCATAACCATCATTTCCGCCTTGCATTTGCTCACCTTGCTGACGGTTGTTGTCGAGCATCTGCATTTGCTCACCACGAATTTCTGTAGTGTAGCGTTCTTGACCATTTTGATCTGTCCACTGACGAGTACGCAGTGAACCTTCAATATAAACTTTCGAACCTTTACGTAGGTATTGTTGCGCAATTTCACCTAGACGGTTGTGTAACACAATACGGTGCCATTCGGTTTGCTCTTTACGCTCACCTGTGCTTTTGTCTGTCCAAGAGTCGCTCGTGGCAATTGAAAACTGGGTCAACGAACCACCGTTTGGAAAAGTTTTCGTCTCTGGATCTCGGCCTAATGTGCCCACTAAAATAACTTTATTTACACCGCGCATCTGATGTTTACTTCCTATCTATTTCTATTATTTACTTTATAAGAGTTATGCTTAAATGGCTACCTCTTTCCCCAACAACTGCGTTAAATCTTGTCGCGTAGCATCATCTATTTGCTGCTTATCGACTTTTACATACGCTACTTGCTGATCAGACATCACCACGACCTCTTCAATACCACGAATCGCTAAAAGCTGTGAAGTCCATTCGTCCGTTTGTTTATGTTCAGGTAAACGCAATACCATCGAAGACAAATAACGCGGTTGTGCCAAGCCAAAACTAATCAATAACCAAACAATCGCCAGTCCAGTCAGGATGCTCCAACCCAAAGCAGTATTGTTTAACAGCAACAACTGACCACCTGTGACACCACCAAAGAATGCGCCTAAAAACTGGCTGCTGGCATTTACGCCCATCGCAGTCGCTTTGGACTGAATCGGTGCAGCTTTCGATAACCATGACGGCAGCAACGCTTCCATAACGTTAAAAGCAATAAAGAATAAGCCCAAACCTGTCAGCAAGATATACTTCGACTCAAAGCCAAAAATTAGGATGCCTAAGCCTAAAATAATGCCGCCAATGGCCGTTAAAAAGATGCCTCGCATTTTGCGATATTTTTCAGCCAACACAATACTTGGAAAGGCAAAAAATAGGCTAATCACCAACAGTGGCAAATACACCCAGCCATGCGAATTTAGTGGAATTTTTGCAAAATCGATGAGCTGTGAGGGAACATAAATAAACATTGCCGTCAGCAATAAATGTAAGCTAAACACTGACACATGCAGACGGTTCAGATCGCCCATTTTTAAGACTTGTTTGAGCTGAGCCAAATAGCCTTGCTGATAATTACGATGATGGCGGGTGACTTTTGGCACCAAAAACAACATCGAAATGGCCGCCAAACCCATGATGGTCGTTACCCAGAATAATCCTGAAATCCCTACTAAACCGGTAAGCCACGGCCCCAAACTAAAAGCTACAGCAAAAGAAACCCCGATACTCATGCCCATGGTTGCCATGGCTTTCATGCGGTTTTCTTCACGGGTCACATCCGCCAGTAGTGCCATCACCACTGCAGACACTGCTCCACCACCCGCAATGGCACGACCAATAATCACCCCATAAATGGTGTCTGACATCGCGGCAATTGCACCACCCAAAGCAAACAGAAGTAGCCCAGAAACCACCAAGGGCTTACGACTATAACGGTCAGCAATCAAGCTGAAAGGAATCTGTAAAATAGCCTGTGTTAAACCATAAATCCCCACAGCCAAACCGAGCAGCGCAGGCGTTGCATATTCATAGGTCTGCCCTGCCACAGAAAATACAGGGATGATCATGAACAAACCCAACATGCGTAAGGCAAAAATACTGCTTAAGGCAAAAGTTGAACGACGTTCTAAAGCATTCATCATAAACGAGGACAGACTGTATTGAATTAATCTTGGATCAAGATTATAAGCTATTCAATCCGACTAGCGGCATGAATTTTATGTTTAATAAAAGCCTTCCTGATCTGAAAAACAAAAAGCGCAGCCTGAGCTGCGCTTTTCTGCGGTTTAAAGCAATCTGCTTTAAGCGGCTTGATGTTTTTTGTATTGAATAGAAGCAATAACTGCCCAAACAATAAAGGCCACACCAATTAAACCCGTGACAACTTCTGGTACATGTAGACCTGTACCACTTGCCAGCATAATGAATGCTAAAGCACCAATGGCGTAGTGTGCACCATGCTCAAGGAAGACATAGGCATCCAAAGTCCCTTTTTCTACCAAGTAAATCGTCATCGAACGCACGAAAATCGCACCAATCGCGAGACCCAACATAATAATCACGACATCGGAAGTAATGGCAAACGCGCCAATTACACCATCAAAACTGAACGATGCATCAAGTACTTCTAGGTATAAGAAACCACCAATACCTGCTTTGACCACACCCGTGGTTGCGCCATTGGCATCATGTGTAACTGCATTGCCGTCTTCATCAACTTCAGGTTCACCACCCAACAAATGACTCAAGACTTGTACGCCAATGTAAACCACGATGCCCCAGATTCCCGCCATGGTCACCACGAGACGTTTAGCTTCATCGACATTAGCCGCCATCAACAAAAGTGCAATCAGTGCAAGGAAGACTGACATTGCAGGAACATTAGCCAAGTTCGCCAAACGGCGCTCCAACCAACGGAACCAGTGCGTATCTTTACCTTCATCCAAAAAGAAGTTAAGAAACACTAACAATAAGAACGCGCCACCAAATGCAGCTATTTCAGGGTGGTGATCCATCAGACGTTGTGAGTAGGTTTTTGGATCATTTAAAGCCAATTGAACAACTTCAACGAAGCCCATATCTGCAGTTACCGCCACAATTGCGACAGGGAAAATTAAGCGCATACCAAATACAGCGACTAAAATACCCACGGTAAGGAATAACATTTTCCAAAAATGATCCCAACCTCGTAACACAGATGCATTGACAACGGCATTATCAAAAGATAACGAGACCTCCATCACCGCTAAAATTGCAGTGATGGTCAAAGCAGTAAACATGGTCTTTAAGCCCGCTTCTGGTCCATGGGTAAAACCCCAGTACGCAGACAACGCAAGACACACGATCGTAAAAATGATAGAGAAACCAAAATGTTTCATCATGACAGATCGACCTATAAAAAATTTGGAGATGAACGAAAACTAAAAAACAGGTTGAGTTTTATGGCCGCAATTATGACGATTTTTGAGTCCGAAACCAAAACATCTTCGTTAATTTTTACTTATCTCACCGATGTACGGAGATGGATTGTTGTTCCGAGCAAACTGTTGTTATAGTCTTGCCCATATTTTGGCTTCCCTCAGGACCTAATCATGGCTTTTTCTCAAGACGTTTGGCAACGTAATGTCGACTTATATCAAAAAACACTGGCTTTACCTTTTAACCAAGAATTGGCTTCAGGCACACTTAATAAAGAAGCGTTTTGTCATTATGTGATTCAAGATGCGCACTACTTGGTGGCTTATGGTCGTGCTTTAGCGGTGTGTGGTGCCAAAGCGTATGAGGCTGACGACATTATTCAGTTTAGCCAAGGGGCCAAAGAAGCGATTGTGGTGGAACGCAGTTTGCATGATGGCTTTATGAAAAATTTTGATATTTCAAAACAGCAGTTTGAAGAAACACCGCTGACTTTGGCATGTCACCATTACACTTCATTTCTAACGGCAACAGCATGGTCTGAAAGCTACCCAGTGGTGTTAGCGGCACTCTTACCTTGTTTTTGGATTTATGCTGAAGTCGGTAAAGACATTGTGGGTAACTCTATCGCCAACAACCCATACCAAGCGTGGATTGATACTTACGCAGGTGAAGAATTCAACCAAGCAGTACGTAATGTAATTGCAACCATCGATAAAGTGGCTGCACGCTGTGATGCAGACACTATTGAGAAAATGCATAAAGCCTACCGTAAAGGGGCTGAACTGGAATGGTTGTTCTGGGACAGCGCTTATAAACAGCAGCAATGGCTCGGTTTAGACCACGCTTAAAAGCGAAAATGATCCAAAAAGCCCTGAACCCTTCAGGGCTTTTTATTTACCGAATATCGTATTTTTTCAGAAGGCGCGATTGCTATTTTAAGCATTTAAAACTAAACTTCAATAATGATAATAATTATCATTTACATAATTAACTTTCGAGGGCCATTCTCATGCATCCTGATACTCTAGGTACTGAAGCCATTCGTGCATTTTTTACCGTACAATGCTGCTGGCTAAATAACGAAGAAATATACCTTGAAAAAGGCTGTTTACACTGCGGTTCTGCCGCGACCTATCTCATTTATTATACCAATCCACATATTCAAAAATTGATGTTGGCGTTTATTAAAAAATATCATTGCGTTTTGAGTCGAGAACAAGACTTACTCGACCTACCAGACTTTGAAGATGACTACGATGCCTTCTTACAAACTCTTGAGCACGAAGTCAATTTCTATGCCCGTCTCCATCATGACATTATCCGTCCCTTTGCTTTTGAGACGGTCGACTCAATCTTTGAACGTCCTCATGCGCTAGCATGCTAAATGCTGCAACCATAACAATGCTCTATCTCTGAAGGCGTACGGCAAACCAAAAATAACACAGTCATGATTCAACTTTTGCTTTGCGCCGAATGGGTGATCCACTCTTTTTTAGGGAACTTATAAATACCTTCCTGTTTTCAGTCACAGCCAATATCGATAGCTTGAGACTTGTTTCAACACTGAAATCTAGCTACAGTCTAGCAGCATCAATTTTCTTTTGGCCGACATGATTTGTCGCTATAAAATCATGTTTAACACTTGAATAAAGCATAAGTCGTTATCATATACCTCCTTCATCTGCACAATTTCGAGATAGTTTTATGAGCCAAAGTCATATCCGTATTCGAGGCGCACGTACCCATAACTTAAAAAATGTGAACCTTGATATTCCCCGCGATAAATTCGTGGTGATCACGGGACTTTCTGGTTCAGGTAAGTCATCGCTTGCATTTGATACGCTGTACGCCGAAGGCCAGCGTCGTTATGTCGAATCGCTCTCGGCCTATGCGCGCCAGTTCTTATCACAAATGGAAAAGCCTGAAGTTGACTCAATTGAAGGCTTAAGCCCTGCCATTGCGATTGAACAAAAGTCAACCAGCCATAACCCACGTTCTACGGTGGGAACCATTACCGAAATTTATGACTATTTACGTCTACTCTACGCACGTGTCGGCACGCCATTTTGCCCAGAGCATGATTTGCCGATGGTGGCACAGACCGTATCGGAAATGGTCGATGCCGTAAAAGGATTGGATGAAGGGACAGCGTTGATGCTGCTTGCACCCGTGGTGCGTGAGCGTAAAGGCGAATATTCCAACCTGTTTGAACAGCTACAAAGTCAAGGTTTTGTACGGGCCCGTGTCGATGGTGAAATTGTAGATCTCGACCCAATTCCAGAACTCGATAAAAAGAAAAAACACACCATTGAAGTGGTGGTGGATCGTTTTAAAGTCCGTGATGATCTCGGCAACCGCATTGCAGAATCTTTTGAAACTGCTCTACGTCTCGGAAGTGATATTGCGATTCTCTCGTGGATGAACGGTGAACACCCAGATCGGGTCTTTTCGGCTAAACACTCGTGTCCTGAATGTGACCGTGCTGTCGCAGAATTAGAACCTCGTCTATTCTCATTCAACAATCCCTTTGGTGCCTGCCCAACCTGTGATGGTTTAGGGACCCGTAGCCATTTTAGTGCTGAAAAACTCATTCCAAGTCCTGATGTGTCGATTAGCCAAGGTGCTATTCGTGGTTGGGATCGTCAACGTCCGTATTATTACAGCATGATTGAAAAAGTGGCAGCGCATTTTGGTTTTTCTTTGGATACACCTTGGAATGAATTGGATGCGGATACCAAAAAGAAATTTTTATACGGTACAGGCAAAGAAAAAGTTGATTTAAGTTATATCGATGAACGTGGTCGCAAACATAATCGTGTACAACCTTTTGAAGGAATTTTGCCACATTTAGAACGTCGCTATCGTGAAACAGAGTCAAACTATGTTCGTGATGATTTAGCACAGTACCTGTCTAATGCGGCATGTGATGCCTGCGGCGGATCACGTCTGAATGAAATTTCACGCCATGTTCGAGTGAAAGACAAAACCATTGCCCAAATTACTAAAATGTCGATTGGTGATGCGGAAAGTTATTATCAAGATTTAAATCTTGATGGCGCAAAAGGCGAAATTGCCGATAAGATTTTTAAAGAAATTCGTGAGCGCCTGCACTTTCTAGTCTCTGTGGGTTTGAATTATTTAAGTCTATCTCGTTCAGCAGAAACATTGTCTGGTGGTGAAGCGCAACGTATTCGTTTGGCTTCGCAAATCGGTGCAGGTTTGATGGGTGTGATGTATGTCCTCGATGAACCATCGATTGGTCTGCATCAACGTGATAATGATCGCCTATTGGAAACCTTAGTCCGCTTACGTGATTTGGGGAATACCGTTTTAGTCGTTGAGCATGATGAAGATGCGATTCGTGCAGCGGATCATATTATCGATATTGGTCCTGGCGCTGGTATTCATGGCGGTCATGTGATTGCTGAAGGGACTTATGATGAAATCCTTGCGAATAGTGAATCACTTACAGGTCAATATTTATCAGGCAAACTGAAAATTGAAGTACCGAAAAAACGTACTGAACCACCAAAGCCTGAAGAACAAATTAAATTGATGGGTGCTGCGGGTCATAACCTACAAAATGTGGATTTAACCATTCCTTTGGGTGTGATGACCTGTGTGACTGGTGTATCTGGTTCAGGTAAATCAACGTTGATTAATCGTACTTTATTGCCTTTAGCAGCAACACAGCTTAATGGTGCAACCACTTTAACGGCTGAAAAATTTGACTCAATTGATGGTCTGCAATTCCTTGATAAAGTTGTTGATATTGACCAAAGCCCGATTGGCCGTACACCTCGTTCTAACCCTGCAACGTATACGGGTTTGTTTACCCCAATTCGTGAATTGTTTGCGCAAACACCTGAAGCCAAAGCACGTGGTTATGCTGCGGGACGTTTCTCGTTTAACGTGAAAGGTGGTCGTTGTGAAGCCTGTGAAGGTGATGGCATGATCAAAGTGGCTATGCACTTTTTACCTGATATGTATGTGCCTTGTGATAACTGTCATGGTGAACGTTATAACCGTGAAACGTTAGAAGTGGGTTATAAAGGTAAGAATATTTCCGATGTACTGAATATGACAGTTGAAGATGCAATGCATTTCTTTGATGCGATTCCTGTGATTCATCGTCGTTTAGAAACACTGAATCAAGTGGGCTTGGGCTATATTCGTTTAGGTCAGTCAGCAACGACTCTATCAGGTGGTGAAGCGCAACGTGTGAAATTAGCACGTGAATTGGCAAAACGTGATACAGGTAAAACGTTATATATCTTGGATGAACCCACTACAGGTCTACATTTCCATGACATTGCTAAACTGTTAGATATCCTTCATGAGCTACGCAATAAGGGCAATACTATTGTGGTGATTGAGCATAATTTGGATGTGATCAAAACTGCTGACTGGGTGATTGATTTGGGCCCTGAAGGTGGTGCAGGTGGTGGGATGATTATTGCGGAAGGAACGCCTGAACACGTGGCGAAGAATAAAGTTTCGCATACTGCGAAGTTTTTGAAGCCGATGTTGAAGTAGTAAATCCTCCCCAACCCCCCTTTTAAAAAGGAGGGAGTTCCCATTACTAATCAAATGGTGTTCCCCTCTTTATCAAAGAGGGGTTAGGGGGGATTACCATACCAACAGTTTACTTATATTATTCAAATGCTCGAATCTTCTCCGCCAATTTCGCCAACTCGTCATCATTTGCTCGCTGAAAATCATGTGATGAAATATAGCCTTCGTACTGCTCAAAGTATTTATCAACATTAGAATTTACAGCTTTCCAGTTTTCATGCACTTGCATAGTTCCATGCATAGGGAACAATTTTGCATGTATATGATCGACACCAAAACCTTCAAATACCATTGCGGTACGTCCAACGTCTTCAAAGAATCCATCTAACTTTTTCGCAATTTTCTTGGTATAGAGTATTAACCCAGTTAAAATATCATCATCTAAATCAAAAGCATAACTTGCATAATGCTTTTTCGGGATCACAACCGTTGCGCCTAATGTATTTGGAAAGATAGTCAAAAAAGCCATATAGTCATCATTGCTATCAATGACGTGGCAAGGTATTTTATTTTGAATCATCTGACAAAAAATACAGCCTTCGCTCACGTTTAGCTCCTTCTATTATTATCAAATTTAATTTAAACACAGACTTCTATTGAGTTATATCACCCTGGTTTTTTTGATATTTCCAGTAGCTAAGAATTTCACAAATAAACTCAACTCGCCACCTTATTTTTCCCCTGCTCTTTGGCTTGAAACAAAGCACGATCGGCTTTTTCTAACAGTGCCATCCAACTGGTCGCACCAATTGCGACCCCAATACTAATACTAACTTTTAAATCAGGGCAACGTACATTATCAAGTGGCTTCGCTTCATAAATCTCAGCACGAATCTTTTCCGCGATTTTTAAAGCGCGCTCCATTCCAACATTTTCAATCAGCACAATAAATTCGTCACCACCGTAACGTACCAACAAGTCAGATGTCCGAATATTTTCTTTTAATTTTTCAGCCACAAACTGAATCACCTGATCCCCCATCAGGTGCCCATACACATCGTTGACCTGTTTAAAATGATCAATGTCGATCACCATTAAACAAGTCTCCGAAAACTGAGTCGGCTGATTTTCCAAAAGTTTAATGTATTCATTCAACGCATAACGATTTGCAACCCCTGTTAATGAATCCAAATGTGCAATATTTTTGAGTCGAAACTCCAACGCATCTCGCTGCTGAAGCGTCTGTTTTAACTGCTGAATTGCTGTAAATAAAGAATACACATTGGCGGGTTGGTCTTTAGTATCCATCGGGTTGGGGCGAAGACAGGAATGAGATAAATCAAACAGAATTTCACGCGCTTGAATAAGTGGACCAAACACTCTCTTACGCGCGTAGATCATGGTAAACAGTGCCGCAAAAATTGAAATCAGTGAAATACCCACCGTTGTGAGCAAAATATTTTGTGCTTTATGCTTTTCGATAATGGCTTTTTCAACGCTATATTTGAGTAAATAATTTTGCAATTCCACCACGGTCGAAAATTTATCAACGATTGCTTCAGTTAACTGTGTCCCTGTTAAATAGTACGGTCGATGGTAAATACTTTCATTCATCAAGCGCTCTACGATTAATAGCCCTTTGGCTAAAAACTCGTTATAAACCGCTTGATGCAGCACTTTAAATTCTTCGGTTTTATCACGCTCGGGCTGTAAGGTATCAATGAGTTCCCACAAATACATCACTTGCCTCCGAGTCTGTAAAGAACGCGCTAAATTGGTTTCAGGAATCGGTTGTTTAAAAGCCACATGTGCCATCACATTGGATGCAGCACGACCGGCCTGATCACGTAAGTCCGCTAATAATAAAATTTGGACATAGAAGTTTGAAACAGCGGTGTCTTTGCCTTCAGATACAGCGATTACGTCTTTTAAAACATCATGACTACGATCCCAAGCACTAAACATTTTTAGGATGGCTTGATCCATGGTCTCGGCATTACGTTGCTCACGTGGTAGAGCTGCATAGGCATCTACCTGTTGTCTGCCTTGCGTTAAAGCTTCATCTAAACGGTCAACTAAACTTAAATCTAAATTTGGGAGGTTCGAGTGCTTTAAAACTTCTAAAGTCTTTTTCATCTGCTCATCCACCGTGAGCCGATATAGTTTTAACTCAAGCACGTGTTTGGCAAAGGCTTGTTGATTACTCGACATGAGTTTATTGGCGGGCGCACGCTCTCGTGAAATCTTATTGGCCAAGTCTGCAACAGCCTGTAAGGCTTGTATTTCAGTTAAAGCTTGGTTGGTTTTGTTGTAATCACGATAACTTTTAACTATCAACGGAATGGATAAGCTGCACAATGACAAAATAATAATGCTCATTGCAATATACAGCTTTTGACTCAAATACTCAGAGCGTATTTCTCGCATACTTCAACCACGCCCTCATTCCCAAATAAAAGAAAGCTAAATTAACTGTTTATTATACGAACAGTATATCGTGTATTTAAGTGATTAATTCTTTGTTTTGCATCGTTTTAAGATTTCATCATCCCCAAATGATCACAGCTAAACTTTCACTCACCTATGAAAGCTGAGTCAATCCATCCTTAATAATATTCATGTTTAGTGTGAATTTCATTCAATATTTTTAATTCCCATTTTTTAAAGTTCCTATATTTACACATGCAACATTTAAGTGCATAATGCACAGTATTGGGTCAAATTAGAGTATATCCTCAGCAAATATTCTAATTTTCCCACAAATTTTGGCGGAAAAAACCAACTTCTCTTAGAGGTTGGTTTTTTTTTGCTCGAATAAAAGTTTTCAATGAAAAATACAGCCCTACATTTGCACCATTATTGTGCATTAAATTCCAATAAATTTTTATTAGAAAAAAGAAGATCTCGAAAATTTAAATAAAAAAAAAGCCCAACCTTGGGGAAAGTTGGGCAGATAAACAAAAACTGTTTGAGAAGAATTAGCTTCTCACAAAACAACAATATTGTTAAATGATTCGCTAAAATCATTATGAAATAAATCTGTTCACTTGTAAAGCCACTAAAGCACTATGGATTAACACAACGCCATAATTAGCGTGAAAATTATCACAAATACTCAGAGGATATGTACATTATGCAAGCAAAAAACGAGCTTTTTGCGCTAATTTTAGGCGTTTTTTAGATTTAGGACACAAAAACGCCTATATTTAAGGTGCTTTATTTAACTTTTTTACCGTTTATATCTATATATTCAATCTAATTTACCAATTAAAAATCAAGTTCAGTACAATTCATTTTCCTGCATTCTCTGTTTTCTAAATAGGTATACCCTATTGTTCTGCTGTAAGTTTTTTTTGGTTGACATGGATACACTCAATTGAGTAATTTTTAACCCATAACACAACTAGAGTAATTACTCAATAATATAATACCATTAGAGCTCATTGACTTAATAAATTGTTACAATAGAATAGCCTTAGTTTAATCCAATGTTAACAATCTGGTAAATATCATGAAAAAACTCGGTTTAGCAACTGCTTTATTATTAGCCATGACCGGTGCTCAAGCATACCAATTCGAAGTACAAGGTCAATCTGAATACATCGATGCATCTGATGCAAATGACAAAGATTTTACTGGCGGTTTACAAGGTACTTTCTACTTTAAAGATGTTGATTCATCTAAAGGTCCTTTAGCTGAAGCTGCTTTTTTAAACCAAGCTTCAAATGTTTCTTTGGCATATAACTATGCTGAATTAGGCACTGACGGTACTGATTTCATCGCACACAACTACGGCGCTAAAGCAGAAGCGTATATTCCTACTAAATTCGTTCCAGCATATGCAAGTGCGTCTTATAGCCACACACATTTGGATGGTAAAAACAGCGAAACGCCTGATGACAATGGCGACCGTTATGCACTTGAAGTGGGTGCTTTAGCTGCTCCGAACTTCTTGGTTGCTGTAGGTTATACTAGCGTTGCTGACCAATTTGCTCTTGATGCGTTCAACGTAATGGGCAATGGTGTTGTTAAAGCTGTTGGTGAAGCTGCTACGATCGGTGAAGATCAAGACGCGGTTACTGCACGTACTAAATACGTAGGTAACATCGACGGTACAAACATGGCGCTCGGCTTAGAAGCTGGTCTTGTTTACGGTGAAGACACCGCTTACCAACTTAAAACTGACCTTTACTTAACTCCTGCGTTAAGTGTTGGCGCTTCTTATGTTGAATCAAGCTTTGCTGGTACTCCAGATTCAGCTTGGGGTGCAAACGTTAACTACTTCATCACTCCAGCAGTTGCTGTAGGCGCAAGCTATGTAAATGCTAACGCTAAAGACAATACTGAGAATCTTGATACTCAAACTGTTGGCGTAAACGCTAAATTCCGCTTCTAATTTCATTTAGAAACTGAATATAAAAAAGGACGCTTTTAAGCGTCCTTTTTTTAGTTTGTGGCTCTGACTAAATTTAAGAAATGTAAATGACGCTCATATTGGTCAATAATATCTTGCAAGAGATCATCTAAAGTCCAATCCATCACATCATAATTCTGTCCACCTTCTCTTAAGAAAACTTCAGCTTGATAAAACTGCTGTTCTTCGAGTCGATCCGCCATAAAACTGGGTGGCTGGGTTTCACGGGCAACCACCTGATAGATGAAGTTAATTTCATTATGGTGATCCACGCGTAACTGCAAGCCATGCTCAATCGGTTGAATAGTCACGTCTAGCTGACGGCGCTGAAATTCCTTTTGTACTGCTGAAAAAGCATGTTGTACCTGCTGGCCAATGAACTCTTCGACCTCAGACTGGGTATGCGGATAATGCATAATCAGACCTAGACGCTGTTGCCAACTGCGTGGATTTTGAATCGCACGTGGCGTGATTCGCGCATCTTGTAGTGCACGCATTTTGGTGACATCCAAACGCAATGCTTTCAGTAAGCCCCAACAGACCAGTAACATAATCAGAGTAAAGGGCAAGGCACTCATAATTGTGGCCGATTGCAAGGCTGAAAGTCCGCCTGCCATCAGTAAGATAATCGACAGTAACGCAATCAAAATGGTCCAAAATAGCCGTTGCCACAAAGGTGAGTTTTCTGTTTCTGCGGTTAAGTAATCAATCACCAATGAGCCTGAGTCGGCTGAAGTCACAAAGAATAGCACCACCAGAACGGTCGCAATCAGGCTCGATATTTGAGAGAAAGGTAAATGGGTCAAAAATTCAAACAGTGCGACGGATGAATCTTGTTGTACCGCTGAGATTAACGAAGTGTGCCCATCTTGAATAATACTGAACAGCGCTGCATTCCCCATGAAGCCCATCCAAATTAGGGTAAAGCCTGTAGGAATGAACAACACCCCGACAATGAACTCGCGAATGGTTCGACCTTTAGACACTCGGGCAATGAACATTCCCACAAAAGGCGACCACGAAATCCACCACGCCCAATACATAATGGTCCAACCACCAATCCAACCATTGGGTTGGTAGGCATAGAGGTTGAAGGTCATCGTGAACAGATTAGATACATATTGCCCTGCGTTTTGAATGCTGGTTTGTAAGATATAAATAGAAGAACTGGCAAAAAACACAAATAACAGTAAAACCAGTGCCAGCACCAAGTTCAATTCAGACAGCCGTTTAATGCCTTTGTCCAAACCAAACCCGACTGAGAGCGAAGCTAAAAAAGTGACAAAAATGATTAGCCCGACCTGAATACCAATACTTTGCTGAATGCCAAAAAGATAATTCAGTCCCGAATTAATTTGGGTCACCCCAAAACCAAGTGTGGTCGCAACCCCGAAAATGGTGCCTAAGGTTGCAAAGGTATCAACCGCATCTCCCGTTGCACCATAGATTTTTTTGCCCACCAAAGGATATAAAGCAGAGCGAACTTTTAAAGGCAAATTATGTCGGAAAGAGAAATAGGCCAGTGACAATCCCACAAGCGCATAAATGGCCCATGCATGTAATCCCCAGTGGAAAAAGGTGATTCGCATTGCTTGTTGTGCGGCATCTACGGTTTGCCCGTCTCCCGTGGGCGGGTTGACATAGTGCATCACTGGTTCAGCGACACCGAAGAACATCAAACCAATTCCCATCCCTGCGGTAAACAGCATAGCAAACCAAGAACCACTGCTATATTCAGGCAGACTATGATCAGGACCGAGTTTGATTTTCCCCATATCGGAGAGCGCAATAAAGATCAGCAAGATCAGAAATAACGCGACAGATAAAACATAAAACCAGCTAAATGAATCAATAATCCATTGATTTAAATGTTTGGTTAAAGCCTCAAAACCACTTGGGTCAAAAAGAATCAAGGCCAGAAAAAGCACTAGAATCAGGACAGTGCTGAGAAATACATTCCGTTTGATGTTTGCAAACAGCGATGGCTTTATGGAAGGCATAATTCCCCCAGAAAATTATTTTTAGTACAAAGATATAACCAAAATGGTTAATTAGACGAGTCTAATAAAGAGTGAAGAATGAATAGCTTAAAATTTAACGATTCTGTTCCATCATAATTTATGTTGAAAAATAAGGCAGTGCGAATCCTGTAACAGTTTAATTTTCTTTATGATCATTGGGCCGATGCTGAATATACTGCAAGGCAATCAAGCGTGAGACGACTAAAGCCAAATACATCACTCCACAAAACATCTGTAACATCGCAATCATACGAGCCAGCGGTGTTAATGGCATTAAATCGGACAAACCTGTCGCCGACTGCAAACTAAAGCTTAAAAAAAGTAAATCGAGCCATGACTGTGCGCCCGCCACATTGGGATTTAAAAAGCTATTGGGTTCTAAAATCTGGCAAATGCTATATAAAAAGGCAAAACCCCATGCAATAAGGGTAAACACTGCCCCTGCAGCAAATAGCTCATCTTTGGTCAAATAACGGTCTGCAAACATATAGCGCAGCAAGCCATAGGCCGCAATAAAATAGGCCATCGCCTCAAAGGCATGGCTAATCACCAACAGCATCGGATCTCGCGCACCGAGCAATATCAGTAAGGAAAAGAACAATGCCCCACCAACAAAGCTCAAGCCGAGAATGGTGAACACGGGAGTTTGACGAATGACCTTGGCAATGAGTAACAGGACCAAAACACCTAAGCCCCAAACCAATACACGTAAGGACAAACTATGGCCGCTCAACAGTGCCAAAATCAGCATAATAAATTGCAACAGCAGTAACCATGCTGAAGGCAGTAGACGGAAGCCTTTCCAAAATTCGACAAATACTTGCATATGCAGCCTGTTATTTTTAAAGCCAAGTTTGATTGGTTCTTGTTCTCGCTTTTTTAACTTAGCATGAATAGCCACTGAAACCGATGCTTTTTATTCGTGTCAGTCGATTCATTTTGCCCAACAATTTGAGTACTGCTTGAGTACTGAATATCACAATCTAGGTCTTTCAGCATTCAAAGCCAACACAGTTAAGAGAATCAACACCATAAAAAAAGCCCCGATGAAGGGGCTTTTTTTAGTTCAGGTTCAGATTAGTGATCTGAAGCACCTGAGATACCAATACCTGTTTGTGAACGTACATACTGCGCATCAAATGCTTTACGTTCTGCTTGTGCACGTGCTGAGTTATCAGTCACAGAGAACAACCAGCAGCAGAAGAACGCCAATGGCATTGCAAAGATTGCTGGACCATTGAATGGATTCACTGGCGTTTCAGAAATGCCCAATGTATCGACCCAAACGGCTTTAGATAAGATAATTAGTGTTACTGCAGTCACTAGACCAATCACACCACCAATCACCGCACCACGTGTGGTTAAACCTTTCCAGAACATTGACAGTACAAGCACTGGGAAGTTGGCACATGCTGCTACAGAGAATGCTAAACCGACCATGAAGGCAACGTTTTGTTTCTCGAACAGAATCCCTAAAATCATTGCAAAAATAGCAAGACCTAAAGTCGCGATTTTAGACATACGAAGTTCAGATTCAGGAGTCGTTTGACCTTTCTTGAATACGTTTGCGTACAAGTCATGCGAGATTGCTGAAGCACCTGACAAGGTCAGACCTGCAACAACAGCAAGAATCGTTGCGAACGCTACTGCTGAAATGAAGCCCATGAACAAGTCACCGCCCAATGCATCAGACAAGTGAACCGCTGCCATGTTGTTACCACCAACAAGCTCTAGCTTGCCAGTTACTGCCATTTTCGCGACATCAAGGAACTGTGGATTGTTCGATACATAAAGGATCGCACCAAAACCAATGATGAAGGTTAGAAGGTAGAAGTAACCAATGAAACCTGTTGCAACAACCACTGATTTACGTGCTTCTTTAGCATCTTTAACGGTAAAGAAACGCATTAAGATGTGTGGTAAACCCGCTGTACCGAACATTAAAGCCAAACCTAAAGAAATGGCATCAATTGGGTTCGCTGCAAGTTTACCTGGGCCCATGATATTGCCCGCTTCTGCTAAAGAAATGTCATGTACTTTAGAGAAAACTTGAATTGACTGCGTGAACATTTCAGAGAAGCTGAAGCCCACGCCTTTCATCACCATGAAAGCCATGAATGTCGCGCCAGACAAAAGCATCACAGCTTTAATAATCTGTACCCAAGTTGTTGCCAACATTCCACCGAAGATCACGTAAGCCATCATCAGAAGACCAACAATTACTACAGCAATGTTGTAGTTCAAACCAAATAACAGTTTGATCAGCTGACCTGCACCCACCATCTGAGCGATCAGATAAAATGCAACGACAACCAATGAACTTACTGCTGCAAGCGTACGTACTGGTTTTTCTGCTAAACGGAATGACACTACGTCAGATAAGTTGAACTTACCTAAGTTACGTAGACGTTCAGCCACCAAGAACAATACGATTGGCCAACCGACCATGAAACCCAATGAATACAGCAAGCCGTCGAAGCCTGAACTGAAAACCATTGCGGAAATACCCAAGAATGACGCTGCGGACATATAGTCACCCGCAATCGCTAAACCATTTTGGAAACCTGAGATCCCGCCACCCGCTGTATAGAAGTCAGCAGTATTGGTGGTTTGTTTTGCTGCCCATTTGGTGATGAGCAAAGTAAATCCGACAAAGATACCGAACATGATAATGGCATGCCAGTTTGTCGCTTGCTGTTGAGCCTCACCCAAATCTGGGCCTGCAAGTGCTAGGCTCGAAGCCAACAGTGCTGTAGCAGCGACTGTAAGCGCTTTCAATGAATTCCATTTCATTAGTGCTGTCCTTTCTCTTGCGCAATGGCTTCAACTTCACGCATTGCTTCTTCATTTAATGCGTCGAGTTTGTTATTCGAGATATACGAATAAACACCACACAAAACAAAAGACAATACAATAATGCTTAGACCCAATGGCATGCCAATCGTGGTCACCCCACCACTGACTGAAGTCATTAAAAATTCTTTGTTGTAGCCGACCAACAACATGAAACCAACGTATACAACCAACATAATAGTTGTCAGTGTCCAGCTCAGTTTACTTTTACGACTAACCATTTCCTTGAATTTGGGATTTTGTAGAATCTGTTCTACTTGTCTCTCATCCATAACCATACTCCTGTCTGTATCCAACCGTAGATACAATTTTTTAATTCGAATTATTACATTTGCTAAAGTAGCAAGCTTCTGTATTGGTTGTAATTTAGACTTTGGTCTGTAAATTTTAAACAAGCTCAGCAGCAGCTATCCCAGATGCGCTATGATGGCCAAGATGAAGGAAAAACTTTAGGTAAAATGAACAGCTGGCTCATTATCGGGGTATTGGCCCTCTATATCGTCTTACTCTTTATCTGCGCCTTTTTTGGTGAGAAACACGCCAGCCGCCTGAGCACGCGTGGGCGCATGCTATTGTTTAGTTTAACTTTAGGGGTCTACTGTTCATCTTGGACCTTTTATGGCGCAACAGGTGCGGCAGTTCGTGAAGGCATTATCTTTCTGCCGATCTACCTTGGCCCACTACTTTTCGTCGCACTGGGCTATGACATTTGGCGTCGTTTAGGCCGCGTTCGTCAACACCATGCTATTTCATCAATTGCCGATTTCGTCGCTGCACGCTATGGTAAAAGTGGACCTTTGGCCTCAATGGTGACCATCCTCGCCGTCATTGCGATTATCCCTTACCTTGCCCTACAGCTACGTGCCATTGCACTCAGTGCCTCGGTGATTTTAGAACCTACCGCAGGCAGCATCGCCTCGACCACCAACGGTGTGCTATTCCTCACTGGTATTTTGGCCATTTTAGCCATGATTTTCGGGACCAGACAGATTGCCAATACAGAACAACATGGCGGTCTGATGTTGGCGGTTGCCTTCGAGTCTTTTGTCAAACTGTTCGCTTTGCTGTGTGTCGCGCTCTTTTTCGTGTTTGCTGCACCTGAAAACATTTATCAAATCTCCAAAGATGTCGCAGAGACTTTCCATCAAGTACAACTCATTGGTGTACCCGATACATTTTGGATTCAAACCTTGTTGGCTGGACTCGCAATCATTTGCTTACCGCGACAGTTCCACGTCGCTGTGGTCGAATTACGTGATGAAAAACATATTCGTGGGGCACGGCGCTGGTTCGCAGTTTATTTAGTTTTAACTATCATTGCTATTATCCCGATTGCCAGTTGGGCACTGCATGCAACGCCAGGTTACTTAGCGATCCCCGATGTCGCGGTTTTGTCTTTACCCTTAAGTTATGGCCAAGACTGGTTAACCCTATTGGCCTTTTTAGGTGGCTTTTCTGCCTCTACAGGTATGCTGTTGGTGTCTTCAGTGGCCCTGTCGATCATGCTCAGTAATGACTTGATCATGCCTGCCTTATGGCGTACCAATTTACTGTCCCGCCACGATAAGCGCTTACCCTTGGTACTTAAATTTACCCGTCGGGTCTGTATTTTAGCCGTCATGTTATTGGGCTTTTTGTTCTTCCATTTCTTTAATGACATCGACCAACTTTCAGTCTTTGGCTTATTGGCCTTTAGTGCGGTGGCTCAGTTCTCACCTGCCCTCATAGGTGGTCTGTACTGGCGTGGCGGCAGTAAACAAGGCGTCTATGCAGGTTTATTGGCCGGTTTTGGTATGTGGGCCTACACCCTGTTATTACCCACTGTACTTCGCAGTTTGCCTGCTGAATATTCACACTTTACCGAAAGCTTTCTTAATTTCGGTCCAATGGGCATTAACTGGTTACGCCCTGAAGCCCTGCTCGGTTTTGAATCCTTTGCCGCACTTACTCATGGGGTGGTGTGGGCACTGGGTCTGAATATTATTTTATACATTTGGATTTCCCGAATTTTCCGCCCCAGCGTGGCCGAACAAATTCAAGCAGAAAGCTTTTTCTATTATGAAACCAAGCCACTGCCAACACAGAGCACGTCTACAGACATCAACTACATTCATCACGATGTTGCACGTTTAAAAGTCGGTGATTTAATCACCTTAGCCAAACGGATTACAGGCGATGGCGCAACCATGCGCGCTTTCCAACAGTTCTGTGCCCAAAACAATGTGGTGCTGAATGAAAATAGCAATGCCAACGGCATGTGGTGGCGTTTTACCGAACAATATTTAGCAGGGACCATTGGCGCTGCATCGGCGCGTACCCTGCTCACCACCGCAATGGTCAACAATGGCCTCGCTTTGGGGCAAGTAGCAAACATTCTAGACCAAGCCTCACAGTGGCAACGTTTTAATCAAAACCTGATCATGACCATGATTGACCACATGACCCAAGGGGTGAGTGTGGTCGATGAAAATATGTGTTTGGTGGCATGGAATAACCAATATTTAAAACTGTTTGATTATCCAAAAGATATTGTCTATGTCGGTTGTCCGATTTCTGATTTGATTCGGTATAACGCAGAGCGCGGCGAATGTGGCCCGGGTTCGGTCGAAGAACATGTACGGAAACGGATGCACTGGATGCAAGTCGGTAGCGCACATGAATTTGAACGGATTCGTAAAGATGGTCGTGTCATTCAAATGCGTGGTAACCCAATTGAAGGTGGTGGCTTTGTCACCACCTTTGCCGACATTACCGCCTTCCGTGAAAATGAAGCCATGCTGGAGGCACGTGTCCAAGACCGAACTCAACAGTTAGCAGATGCATTATCTGAGCAACAACTGGCACGTGAACAAGCCGACAAAGCCAATATGTCGAAAAGCCGCTTTATTGCCGCGGCCAGTCATGACTTATTGCAACCAATGCATGCCGCGCGTCTGTTCAGTACGGCTTTAGAACAAAGCGTACAAAGTGAAGAAGACCGTAAAACCCTACAACAGCTTGATCGTGCCTTACACGGTGCAGAAAGTATGTTGTCTGCCCTACTGGATATTGCCCGTCTTGAAGGTGGCACCATTCAACCCAACCGCCAGGCTTATCCGCTGCATGATTTACTCAGCGACCTTGAATTACAGTTTAAATCCATTGCCGCACAGCGCGGTATTCGTTTTAGCGTACATGATGCTCAGTTCTGGATTGATACTGACCCACAGTGGATTCGCCGTATTATTCAAAACTTTGTCAGTAATGCCCTACGCTATACCGCCAAAGGCAAAGTGGTGGTGGGTGTACTCCGCTCCACGGACAAACCACGCCATATTCGAATTGGAGTTTGGGATACAGGACCCGGGATTGCAGAAGAACAACGAATCAAACTATTCCAAGAGTTTGAGCGCTGTGGCCATACCTCACCGTGGGGTGAGCAAGGGCTTGGCTTGGGTTTGGCCATCGTACAACGGATGACCAGCCTGCTCGACTACCCAGTGCATGTCTATTCAGAGTATGGCAAAGGGTCATGCTTTATGATTGAAGTACCAATCATTGACCCACCAAAAGTCGTAGCAGCGCCTGTACAAGCGGTACCACTCAAAACCAAAGCCTATAAGATTTTGTGCTTGGACAATGACGAAACCATTTTAGAAGGGATGTCGACTTTACTGACCAAATGGGGCTATCAAGTGTTTAAGGCAACCGAGCCTGAACAGGCTTTTGAGATGATTCAGCAAGAAAACATTCAGGTCTGGTTGGTCGATCAACACTTAAACCATGACAAAATTGGTTTGGACTTTATTTTGGCCAATCGCCAAGAAAATGTCCCTGTCGCTTTGATTACCGCAGACTCAGATCCTGAACTGCCACAACGGGTCAAAGATATGAATATCGTGCTGTTGAAAAAGCCGTTAAAACCTGCTTCTTTACGAGCATGGTTATCGGGTTTAAAAATTTCAAATCCTGAATAAATTCACTACATTTACTCACAAAACCCAAGTCACTTGACTTGGGTTTTGTCTTTTTTAGGCTCTGTATACATGGCAAACTGACTAAAGTTTTAACGATTTCGACCAAAGTGCTCATTTTCAGCACGTTGAAGCCCCACAGTATTGACTAAAAATTACACATCTATTTTTACTATGGCAAAATACACCACTTACATTAGTGAACACTTGTATACTTAGTTACAATTTTTCAAGTATTTGTTTTCTTTAAACTAAATATGCATAAAAACACAAACTACGACTTTAGTCGTATTCATCTCCACAGGGGATTGGCAGATAACTAGGACTAAGAAAAGATCAGTTTTTCTACCTATATACCTCTTCCTTCGCTGAAGAAACTGATCATCCTTCTCTTGGAGTTTTATGATGAACATTTCTAAAGCAATGCCACATGGCTCAGATCAATCACAACAATTTTTGCGCCAGTATAGTGCCAATGCCTTTTTACCCAGTATTGACTGGGTCGAACTCTTTAAACAAAGTAGACTCAACGAGACTCATGTTCAGGCCTTAGATACGCTGTATCACACCGCTATTCCCCTCGCATTACAAGTGTTTGAACAACTCGACTTTGATGTGTTTCGCCCCGCGGCTTACCAACCGCAAGGTTTAGGTCTATTTGAAAAACTTCAGCAACAAGAAGACCCGTTCTTGCTGGCATTGGAAGCCGAATCCAACGGACTCAGTGAAGATGTGCGCCATCAAATTTGGAGCATGCTCCTTCGCGGCGGTGCAGTTTTGGTGTTTAAAGCATGGCTCGGTAAAGTCAAAACCGATCAGGATCAACTCGACACCACCCAGTTTGACCAATTGTCGGATCTGCTCTTTATTAAAACACCACCGCAAGTCTTGGCGGATCGCTTAAGTATTGATGCGCAAGGAACACAAGACCATATTTTCCTCATGTATGACAACGAAATCTACTTAGACCGTTTCAACAGCTTGGAAACGGCGGCTTTATTTGTCGATCTTGGCGTGTATGACGCAGCCTTTTTAAGTCTGCGCGATGACCGCGTTGCCGCTTATTTGAAACAACAGGGCTATGTTTCTGAAGAGCAAATTGATGACTTACAATGTGCTTTAAATCCTTTATTTTGTACCGATGTCACCAGCAAACAAAACTGCTTGGCTTAAACTTAAGACCGAAAAAAAGCGCTGATGATTCAGCGCTTTTTTTAATTCAATAGATCAGCTTACATTCGTTTTTCTTCAATATTTAAAGCATTGATCGCAAGGACCGCTTGAGTTCGGTTCTGTACTCCAAGCTTACGGAAAATCGCAGTCACGTGCGCTTTAATCGTCGCTTCTGAAACATCAAGTTCATAAGCAATCTGCTTATTCAGCAAACCTTCTGCCACCATCATCAAAACACGGAACTGCTGCGGTGTTAAGGATTGAATTCGCTCAGCCAGTGCAGTTTCATCGGCAGCACGTGGATCAAAGTTCATGTTAGCGGGTAAATTTGGCGGCAACCAAATTTCACCATCTAAGACTTCGCGAATTGCTTCACCAATATGACTTGGATGTGCCGACTTTGGAATATACCCCATCGCTCCATGTGCAATTGAACGCTGAATGATCGACGTCTCTTCATGCGCTGAAACGACAATGATCGGTAATGATGGATACTGGGCACGAACGTGTACCAATGCAGAAAAACCTGAAGCACCTGGTAAGTTTAAGTCCAATAGCACCAAATCAGGTTCAGGACCTTTTTCAAGGCGTTCATAAAACTCGTTTACTGCGGCTGTTTCATGAATTTGAGCTTGCGGTAAGCTATAACGAACAGCTTGGATTAACGCATGGCGAAACAGCGGATGGTCATCAACGATTAATATATTCATAAGCAACGAGAGATTTCGAGTGCACTAGTCTTGACTATTCTAACCATACAAGTGCCGATAAGGATATGCAAAGTCTAACTTTTTTTCACTTTATCACGCTTTAGGCAGGAAAATAGCCTCAATTCCAAGTCGATATTGAAATATAAATAACTAATCACATTTTGATATAAAATTTATCAGCACATCGAAAAAGGTTATTTATTTTAAATATATATAAAAAATACAACCATTTAATAAAAATTTTAGCAGCCTTTTTCAAGCTCAACAGATATATCTTAAAATCAGATAACTTAACGCTATTTCTTTATTTTACAGCCTTCGTTCAGATATTAGATAAATAAGCCCATTCCGAGATACAACACTTTAGGGCTGTCCTTATGTCTACTTTACTGCAAAAACCACTCAATATTGTCGCTGTGTCAGGCGGTTTAAATACCCCGTCTAAAACTGAGGCGCTAGTACAAGAAATATTAAATGAACTGGGGGAAGCAACCCCAATCCATGTACATTTCATTAAATTCAGCGAAATTGGACATCTACTCGGTGGTGCGATTTACCGCAACCAACTGCCACAACGTGTGCAAGATGACTTAGCCGCGGTCGAAGCTGCCGATGCTTTAATTGTTGGAACGCCAGTTTACCGTGCTTCATTTACCGGTTTATTCAAACACTTTTTCGACTTTGTTGAGCAAACGGCGCTGGTCGATGTACCCGTACTACTTGCAGCCTCAGGCGGCAGTGAGCGTCATGCACTGGTATTGGAACACCAACTTCGCCCACTATTTAGTTTCTTCCAAGCGCAAACTTTACCGATTGGGGTCTATGCCACAGACAAAGACTTTACCCCAGCATATACCATCCACAGTGAATTATTACGAGATCGCATTACTCTTGCTGTGGCCCGTGCTTTACCCATCCTAGAATGGGCACCTGCCAAAGGTCAGCGTGCAGAAGTGGTCAAAGAAAAGACCCAACTTGCCAATCAGAACTTGGGTATCAACACGCAAATTGAACAAGACGATGTACTGCCTTCAGCGGCAGTTCCAAATTTAGATGCAGCCGAGTCTCGCTTGCATCAGAAAAAAGCCAAACCACAAGTCGCTTAACGCAAAAGCATTGAGAGGGTTTTCACATGTCACAACAGAATAAAAATATTACGTTTGCTTATTGGGTTCCCAATGTCAGCGGTGGCTTAGTGGTGAGTAATATTGAGCAGCGCACAGACTGGAGTTATGACTATAACGTCCGTTTAGCACAGGCTGCGGAAAAAAATGGCTTTGACTATGCCCTAACTCAGATTCGTTTTACTGCGGGTTATAATGCAGAAAACCAACATGAGTCGGTCAGTTTTAGTCACGGTATCTTAGCCAAAACCAGCAAACTCAAAGTCATTGCCGCTATTTTACCTGGCCCGTGGAAACCCGTGCTTGCCGCAAAGCAGCTTGCAACCATCGACCACTTAACCCAAGGACGTATTGCGATTAATGTGGTTAGTGGTTGGTTTCGCGGCGAATTTGATGCCATTGGTGAAGCATGGCCTGAACATGACCAACGCTATGCTCGCTCGGAAGAGTTTATTCGTGCATTAAAAGGCGTTTGGACCCAAGACAACTATAGTTTCGATGGAAAGTACTATCAGTTCAAAGACTACACCTTGTCACCCAAACCTGTGCAAAAGCCGCATATTGAAATTTTCCAAGGCGGCAGCTCTCGTGCTGCACGGGATATGGCTGCACGAGTTTCAGACTGGTATTTTACCAATGGCAATACCCCTGAGGAGCTCAAAAAACAGATTGATGATATTCGTGCAAAAGCCCAACAGAATGGCCATCAGGTCAAAATTGGGGTCAATGCTTTCATCATTGCCCGAGATACAGAGGAAGAAGCGAAAACGGTTCTGCAAGAAATTATTGATAAAGCCAATATTCAAGCGGTACATGCCTTTGGCGATGCCACCCGTGAAGCGGGTGCTGCCACACTGGAAGGTGAAGGCAACTGGGCCAAATCGACCTTTGAAGATTTAGTTCAATACAATGATGGCTTTAAAACCAATTTGATTGGTACACCACGCCAAATTGCCGAACGTATTGTGGAATTAAAAACCGTTGGTGTGGATTTAATCCTTTCAGGTTTTTTACATTTTATCGAAGAGGTTGAATACTTCGGTGCCAAAGTGTTGCCATTGGTTCGTGAGTTGGAAGCTCAGCAGCAATCCGTTGAGACTGCCAAATCTGCTTAGCTCGGTAAGCAGCAGACACGAACTAAAAAATAATAATCATAGGTGACTCTATTCTTCCCTCAAGGCTCGGCTTGAGGGTTTTTTTATTGGTGTATAATCCTCACAAAGTAAAAAATAACCACTTTATATGAACAACAGCCAACCCTCTAAATTCATTAATCTCTCTTTGGCCTTTTTATGGGGCTATCAAGGTCTAATTCCTAAAATCCTCTTTATCAATCCCGATGAGATTACCATTTGGCAAACTTTTGGACTTTCCTATGCACAGGCCCAACTGGCAGGTCAGGGCTCAGGTGTGCTTGAGTGTGTTTTTGCTTTATTGTTCCTATTTAGCTCCAGTAAATATCTGCATTACCTCAGTATCTTTAGCTTAGTGTTTTTATTCACACTGGTCGCTTTTCTAATACCAGACAGTCTCATTCGTGCTTTTAATCCTGTGGTCATGAACCTTGCAATGATCAGTCTATCCATTTGTTATTGCATGCTTCACAACCAAGAAGCGACGTCCTTTAGTTCACAAAGTAAAGGATCCATATGAATTCAAAATCAGGTTGCATCGTCATTACAGGCAGTTCTAAAGGTATCGGCTTGGGTTTAGCTCAAGCCTTCTTGGAACAACAACAAGCTGTCGTGATTTCTGGGCGAAACAGCACAGATTTGCACAGCGCCCTGCAACAGCTACGGCATCGCTTTCCCGCTGCGCTGATTCATGCTGTCACTTGTGATGTCACGCAAATCCATGAAGTACAAACGCTTTGGGATGAAGCCATTCAACAATTTGGTGCTGTTCAGATTTGGATTAATAATGCAGGCAGTTGTACAGCGACACTAGACTTTAAAGATCTCACAGCAGCAGACATACAAACTGTAGTTCAAACCAATATTCTAGGCAGTATGTTCGGCTCACAAGTGGCCTTAAATGGCATGCTAGCACAAGGCTATGGTCAAATTTTCAATATGGAAGGTTGGGGTACTCGAGGCGAATGGAGTGCAGGCATGACCGCCTATGCCACCACCAAACGTGCCGTAGGTTACTTTAGTCTAGCCCTGTTTAAAGAAACCAAACAGACCCACATTCAAGTCGGCACACTCAGCCCTGGAATGGTGGCAACCGACCTACTGGTATCCTCTTGGCAAAATGGCAATATTCAGCACTGGAACAAAATGAAACGGCTTTTTTTGTTTATTATCGATCCTCCCGAAGTGGTCTGTCGCTATTTGGCTCAACGTATTTTAGAGAATAAGCGTCGCCATACCCGAATCGTATGGATGACGCCCTTACGTCTGTTGCTCCGATTTTTGCGACCCTATTATTGGCGTCGAAATCCAATCAAAGGTACAGCTTTAGCACATCTCAACTCAAAATAATGCCACATCGAGTGATAGATCATTTACATTAAACATCCCCCCCGAATTAGGAAGACTTCTAATGTACACAGGTATCGTACAAGGCTTAGAGAAAATTCTAGATGTCCGTCAAGGCGACGGTTTTAGCACCCTTGTGGTTTCAAATACACACAACTTTTTTCACGATGTCTTCATCGGTGCAAGTGTAGCCATCAATGGCACCTGCTTAACTGCAACGCGCATCGATCTGACCGCCAATCAAGTCCATTTTGATGTCTCAGATTTGACTCGACGCCTGACCACTTTAGGCACTTTACAGGCAGGTGATGAGGTGAATATAGAACGTTCAGCCAAAATTGGAATGGAAAATGGGGGGCATAACTTGTATGGACATATCGAAGGAACGGCTACAGTAAAGCAACTGAGCCGTCACGGCGAGACTCTGCATGTGGATCTTCAGATTCCAGAAGGCAATATCAAATACTTTTTCTTAAAAGGCTTTATTGGTCTAAATGGTTGTAGCCTCACCGTCAACCGTGTTGATCGTAACAGCCATGAAATTTCAGTTGATTTGATTCCTGAAACCTTGCGTCTAACCACGTGGGCATCGGTACAAGTCGGTGATGCGGTCAATTATGAAATTGATCAGATGACACGGACGATGGTGGATACCTTAGAAAGCATCCATCAGCGTTAGAACTATTTAATTTCTAAACGTCTCGTACTTACAAATTTGTATACAGCAACCCGACGTATTCCATCAATATGTCAAAATAAAAATACCGTCTGCTTAAGACGGTATTTTTTAGGTTGATTTTATCCGTTTGGATATACTTCTTTAATCAACACTTCGACCACTTGCGGTTCAGCCAGCGTCGATGTATCGCCCAAACTATCTAACTCGTTCGCCGCAATTTTTCTTAAAATACGGCGCATAATTTTACCTGAACGTGTTTTCGGTAAAGATGGTGCCCAATGTAAGGCATCTGGTGTCGCCACAGGACCGAGTACCTTTCTTACCCACTGAATCAGCTCTGCACGGAGTTCTTCCGTTTGCGCTGTGCCCGCTTGTAAAGTAACAAAAGAACAAATTCCCTGCCCTTTGATTTCATGTGGCATTCCTACTACTGCAGCCTCAGCAACCGCCTCATGTGCCACCAAAGCACTTTCCACTTCAGCCGTGCCTAAGCGGTGCCCTGACACATTCAGTACATCATCCACCCGACCTGTGATCCAGTAATAACCATCTTTATCACGGCGTGCACCATCGCCCGTGAAATACGTTCCCGGATAAGTTGCAAAGTACGCTTCGATAAACCGCTCAGGATCCCCCCAAATGGTTCGCATTTGTCCCGGCCATGAATCCTTAATCACCAGATTGCCTTCAGCCTCTCCTTCCAACTCATTGCCTTCAGCATCGACCAAAGCGGGTTGAATCCCAAATAAAGGACGCGTTGCAGATCCGGGTTTAAGTGGTGTCGCACCCGGAAGTGGAGAAATCAAAATCCCGCCTGTTTCGGTTTGCCACCAAGTATCCACCACTGGGCAACGGCTTTCTCCCACCACCGTGTAGTACCAATTCCATGCTTCAGGGTTGATCGGCTCTCCGACGGAACCAATTAAACGTAAACTGCTACGGTCACTCTCACGGACAAAGGCATCCCCTTCACGCATCATGGCGCGGATCGCTGTCGGTGCCGTGTATAAAATCGTCACATTGTGTTTATCGACAATATGTCCTGTACGTGCCCAACTTGGATACTGAGGAATCCCCTCAAACATCACCGTTGTCGTTCCATTCGACAAGGGTCCATACAACACATAAGAGTGTCCCGTAATCCAGCCCACATCGGCGGTACACCAAAACACATCATCTTGTTTTAAGTCGAATACTTCACGGAAGGTACTATTCACATAAGTTAAATAGCCCCCTGTGGTATGCAGCACGCCTTTGGGCTTACCCGTTGAACCTGAGGTATATAAAATAAATAGGGGATCTTCGGCATTCATCGGTTCAGGTGGACAAATCTCGTTGACCGTCATGATTTCCATGTGATACCACAAGTCACGCCCTTCTTTCAGCGTGATTGGATTGCCTGTCCGGTGTACCACAATCACGTTTTGTACCGAGTCTGTCCCAGGTAGATTCAATGCTGCGTCTACATTTTCTTTCAGCGGAATCGGTTTCCCCCCGCGCATTCCAGAGTCTGCGGTAATCACAATTTTGGCTTGACTGTCATCAATCCGGCTTGCTAATGAATCAGGCGAGAAACCACCAAACACCACACAATGCACGGCACCGATTCGGGCACAGGCCAACATCGAAATGGCTGCTTCTGAAATCATTGGCATATACAGCACCACACGATCACCCTTCACCACACCATGCTTTTTCAGGACATTGGCAAAACGACATACTTCGTCATACAGTTCAGCAAAGGAAATGATTTTATGGCGTGAGGGATGGTCACCTTCCCAAATAATGGCAGGTTTATACGGATGCTCTTTTAAGTGGCGATCAAGGCAGTTAGCACTTAAATTTAACTGCCCATCGGCAAACCATTCAATTTTAAAATTATCTTTGTCATAACTGGTATTTTTAACTTGGCTAAAAGGCTTGATCCAATCGAGCTTCAAAGCTTGTTCAGCCCAATATTCATCAGGTTGTTCGATCGATTTTTGATAACGTTCAAAATATTCTTGTTCATTGGTGCGCGCAGTTTTTTCAAATTCAGCAGGTACAGGATAGACTTCTTTCATATCATACTTCCTTATATTCTGACTCTCATCGCGAGAGTTCATGCCACAGTTATTGGTTTATTATTGGACTGCATAACCACAGTATGACGATTGTTTTTTAAACAGATCAACACGGCTTTGGTCGTATATTATTTCTACAATTTAAAACACATTTTATAGTGATCTTTCAATAATATCCTGTGTTTAATCCGTAACATGAACAAAGCTGAACTCAGCAAAGTCGCTCCAGCTAGGCTTTTTAAAGCATATTGTTACACTTCAGGCTATGCTATTTCATACATAGAAGCATGGCTCAGCGCCTTCATTCCAAAACTCAAGCATTTAAAAAACACAGCGATAGATTTTTATCCGTCTATCAATCACCCAGAATGCGATAATTTCATACGCTTTTCTCTATTAAATACACACAATTTTCAGGCAAAATATGCCAAATTTTCAGCGATTGGAGCACCAGTGTCAGAACAAACCAATACCTTGAGCGAGGTTGCTCAAGGTACGTCAGAGATGCTACATGACGCGACAGCGAAAACCACGCAAAGTGTAATTGCACATACGGCAAAATATAATGACGCCTATTCCACCATCGACAAATTTGTCGATAGTTTTTGGGAGCGTATGCCTTATTTTTGTATTGCGCTGATTACCTTCATCATTTTTTATTTTCTCTCCAAACTGTTTAAACTTTTTGTTCGTAAAGCACTGTCTGATCGATCTTATACCAAGCAAAACCTTGTCCTTGTCCTGAACCGTGTCGGGAGTTCGGCCATCGTCTTTATTGGCTTCCTGATTGCCATGGTGATTGCGATTCCAGGTTTCACACCCGGACAACTGATGAGTGCTTTGGGGATTGGCTCGGTTGCGATTGGTTTTGCATTTAAAGACATCTTCCAAAACCTACTTTCAGGAATCCTGATTTTGCTGGGTGAACCATTTAAGATTGGCGATGACATTATTGTCTCGGGTATGGAAGGCAACGTTGAAGATATTCAAATTCGTGCCACTTACTTACGTGCGCCAGATGGTCGCCGTATCGTGATTCCCAATGCGACTGTGTATACCAGTGCGGTCACAGTTAATACCGCCTATCCACGTCGTCGCTGTGAATTCTTGGTTGGTATTGGTTATGAAGATGACATCAAAAAAGCCAAAGATATTATTTTAGGCATTTTAGACCGAGATACGACCATTTTAAGTCAGCCGGGTTTTAGTGTGAACGTCGCTGCACTTGCAGATTTTTCGGTGAATCTCAAAGTCCAATGGTGGGTCAACACCACAGAAACTACGGTATCTGGCTCGATCAGTTCGGTACAAGAATATGTGGTTCAGGCCTTTGCTGAACAAGGAATTTCTATTCCATACCCAGTCCAAGAGGTTCGCGTCGCAAAAAATGAAAGCTACCCGACAGAAGCCTCAGCCGCTAAATAAGCGTCCTAAAACATAAGGGATCACGGTTTCAGTACGAATAATACGGCTGCCTAAGCTCATCGCTTGGCAGCCGTTTTTTACAAGCAGATCAATTTCATAGGGAATAAATCCTCCTTCCGGCCCGATCACAATCGTACAGGAATGTTGAATCGCAAAAGGCATTTTGGCATCGCTATAGGGATGTGCCACATAGGCAGGACAATTAGCTGAAATCAGGCTAGGTAAAATGTCTTCCACAAAAGGCTTAAAGCGTTTATAAATTTCAACTTTCGGTGCAATCGTATCGCATGCCTGCTCTAACCCCAAAGTCACATATTGATCCAACTGTTGTAAAAATGGGGTTTGCCAATAACTTTTATCGACCCGATAGCTGTGCAGCAAAATGATTTTTTCAACCCCTAAAGTCACCGCGTCCATGACCAAACGACGCAGAACTTTAGGGCGTGGCATCGCGACAATTAAAGTCACGGGCAGTTTGGCTGGTACAGGTTCTTCATATAAGGGTTTTAAGCGCACAGCTGTTTCAGAAACATCAACCACTTGCGTAAGATGACGCTTTCCGTTTTGTATCCCGACTTTTAACGTATCACCGGCTTTCAGCTCTAAATGACGATGTAAATGTTCAAGCTGACGCTTAGCACTAATAGACCAAACTTCAGATTCAGTTTGGCGCGGATCTAAGAGAACGATATTCATAATAAATAGAAAAAATCCAAACAGTGAAGGCCTCATCAGCACATGTCATCGTGAAAGGCGACAAGGATGTCGCCCGCTGTGCTGAGGTACAGGATGTACCTTCAGCACAGCAAAAGATTTTTGCTACTTTTCATCTTTGAAAAGTAGGAGCCACTTACGCAAAGCCATCCATAAAATCTACAGTATTTGTAGTAATGACAGACTCAGTCAAATTTTATAAATAAGCATCAATCACTTGAATATGTTTGGCTAGAGAGCCCGTATTCAATTGCATAATCTTTTGTGCCGCTTGATTCAGTGTATTGGCCTGCTCAGTATCCTCTAACAGTGTCATCAACACCGCAGCAGCTGGTTCAGCATCCTCAACAACTTTCACTGCATCGGCCTGTACAAATTCATCGACAATGGTTTGGAAATTAAAATAGTTTTTGCCCAAAACCGTCGGCACATTTAACGCAATCGGCTCTAAAATATTATGCCCGCCACCCGGTTCATTCAGCGAGCCGCCGACATAACACGCCTGACTCAAGGCGTACCATAACCACATCTCTCCCATACTATCGGCTAAATACACCTGTGTGTCGAGTTGAATCACTTCGGCCAAACTACGACGCTGCATATTGAGTTGCAGTTTTTGTACCTGCACAGCCACTTCATCAAAACGCTCTGGATGACGCGGGATAACAATACATAACAGTTCAGGATGTTCTGCAAAATAAGGTTTCAGTGCAGTCAATAATTGCTGTTCTTCTGGTGCATGGGTACTGGCAAGGGTAATAATTTTGCGATGTGCCAATTGCCATGTCTGTTGCAACTGCACGGCTTGCTCTACAAAATCTTCTGGGGCACGAATATCAAATTTAATATTACCCACCACTCTTGTACGCTCGCTAGGCATCCCCAATGCAATAAAACGCTGCTGTGTGGCAAGGTCTTGCGCCAAAAGTTGCTGTAAATTTTGCAGCATGCCACGTGTCAATCCTTTAACTTTGGCATAGCCTTTGGCGGATTTTTCAGAAAGCCGTGCATTAATTAACAAACACGGGACTTGAAAATGCTGCGCCTGATCAATCAAATTTGGCCACAATTCTGTTTCAACCAAAGCCAACAGCTTAGGCTGATACAATGAAAAAAACTGACGAACTAAAGGCTTTTGATCTGCAGGTAAATATACTGCTTGGAACAGGTCTAAATAAGGTGCTTTTAAAAATAGGGATTTGGCCCGTGCCTGTCCCGTTTTGGTGGTATTGGTCACCAAGACTGGATGACCGGCTTTTAAATAATGTTCGATGAGAGGCTGCGCTGCATTGGTTTCACCCACCGACACCACATGGAACCAAATCGCTTGGCGATTTTTAACCGGTTGAAAGGGCCCGAAACGTTCGAGACATTCTTGTTGAAATTGTTCTGTACTCTCTGCACGTTTTTTTATTTTAGACTTATAAAGCGGTTTGATCAGCGCAAGTGCTGCGTTATACCAAAAAGGAGTAGCCAAATACGTGCTCCAAAAATCAATGCAAAAATAAAACAGCGCAACTCATTTTATCCCATGAATTACGCTGTTATCTTGTCGCGAATTGAACGGAAAAGCAATTTAAACCGCAGCAGTTTCCATTTCAGCTAAAGTCGGATAGTCCACATAGCCTTCAGCGACACCCGTTCCAATCATATTTTCCAGTTTCAGTTCATTCAGTGGTGCATCTTGCATTAAACGCTCATACAAGTCTGGATTGGCAATATACGCCCTACCAAAAGCCACTGCATCAGCCTTGCCTGATGCCAACAGCTCAATCGCATCTTCACGACTTAGTTGCATATTCGCAATATAAGGCACTCCACCTGAACGCTCTTTCATATATTCAGAAATACTGTCTTCAGCCAGATATTCACGGGTAAAGAAGAAGGCAATCTTGCGCTTACCCAGCTGCTCCATGGCATAGCCAAATGTTTCACGTGGATCATTGTCGCCCATGTCATGGTCATCACAACGCGGCGCTAAATGCACACCTACACGATCTGCGCCCCATACTTCAATCAGTGCATCAGTTGCTTCTAGCAGGAAACGTGTACGATTTTCCACTGAACCGCCGTATTCATCTTCACGCTGATTGGTTTTGCTTTGCAAGAACTGGTCAATCAGATAACCATTGGCAGCATGTAATTCCACACCATCAAAACCGGCTTCTTTAGCACGAATCGCGGCTTGCTTATATTGCTCGGTAATCGCGTGAATTTCAGAAACCTCCAAAGGACGTGGCAATACATAAGGACGTTTTGGACGTAGTAAGCTGACATGACCCGCCTGTTGTACTGCACTTGCAGAGACTGGTGTTTCACCATTTAACAGATCGGGATGCGATACACGACCAACATGCCAAAGCTGGGCAATAATCAGACCGCCCTTCTCATGAACCGCTTGAGTGACCTTTTTCCAGCCTTCAACCTGAGCATCGGTAAACAATCCTGGAGTATTCAAATAGCCATTGGCTTCTTCAGAAATCACTGTAGCTTCAGAAATGATCAGGCCAGCACTTGCACGTTGCGCATAGTACTCAACCATCATTGGGGTTGGAACGCGATCAGCAGTTGCGCGGTTACGGGTCAGCGGCGCCATGATGACACGGTTTTTAAGCTCTAACGCACCGAGCGTTAAAGGAGAATTTAATTCAGCCATCGTTACTCCCACCTGTTAAAAGGTGTTGTTGTAGGTGTTCGATAAATTGCTGAATCAACGCTTCATTACGAGAAAAATAAGACCATTGTCCATATTTTTCCACTTGAATTAAACCGGCCTGCTGTAAAACGGACAAATGGTTCGACATCGTCGATTGCGATACATTTCCCAACCGTTCGATATGACCTGCACATACGCCGCGTCTAAAGTCACCACATTCGTCACTCGATAAAAATTGTTCCGGTTTTTTTAACCATTCCAAAATTTGGCGACGCGTTGGATTAGCCAAGGCTTTAAAAATTAAATCTATATCCATACTCAAGACACGTTTAATGGGCAACAAAGCGTTGTCAGCTTGTTTTACTTAATATATCGCATTTTTTCGATTTTAATATCGATTTTTTTAGATATATTGTAAAATAACTGATAACCCTTTGCTTTCATTCATCATTTAAATTACAAACCTTGTTTTAAGCTTGCTTCAATAAACTTATCAAGGTCACCATCTAGTACTGCACCTGTGTTGGAGTTTTCAACACCCGTACGTAAGTCTTTAATACGCGAGTCATCCAATACATAAGAACGAATCTGACTGCCCCAACCAATATCCGACTTCGAGTCTTCAAGTGCTTGCGCTGCTTCGTTACGTTTGCTCATTTCCAACTCATACAACTTCGCACGTAACTGTTTCCACGCATGGTCACGGTTGGCATGTTGTGAACGTTGGTTCTGACACGCCACCACAATGCCTGTTGGCGCGTGGGTTAAACGTACCGCAGAGTCTGTTTTGTTAATGTGCTGACCACCTGCCCCCGAAGCACGGTAAGTATCGGTACGCACGTCAGATGGGTTGATATCAATTTCAATGTTGTCATCGACTTCTGGCGAGACAAACACAGCAGAGAATGAGGTATGACGGCGGTTACCCGAGTCAAATGGCGATTTACGTACTAAGCGATGCACGCCCGATTCGGTCCGCAACCAACCATAGGCATATTCACCTTCAACACGAATCGTTGCAGACTTAATCCCAGCCACATCGCCGTCTGACTCTTCCATCAATTCAGCTTTAAAACCATGACGTTCAATCCAACGCATATACATACGCAGTAGCATTGAAGCCCAGTCTTGTGCTTCTGTCCCACCTGAACCGGCTTGAATTTCCACATAACATGGATTTGGGTCCATTGGGTTACTGAACATACGGCGGAATTCAAGCTTCGCCAACTCTTCTTCTGCAGAGGTCAATTCAGCCTGCACATCAGCCAACAGACTCTCATCATCAGCTTCGACTGCCAAATCAAGCATCGCTTGCGCATCTTCAAGCTGCGTTGCCAAACCATCTAACACATTTAAGACGTTTTCAAGTTCGCCTTTTTCTTTTGCCATGGCTTGTGCACGGCTTTGATCATTCCAAATCGCTGGGTCTTCTAATTCACGGAGAACCTCTTCTAAACGCTCTTTTTTCAGATCGTAGTCAAAGATACCCCCGTAATGTGAGACCACGGTCGTTTAAGTCTTTTAATTGGTTTAGATACGGATTAATTTCCACGTGAATTACTCTCAATCAATATAAAGCGAAAAATAGCCGCTGATTATATCACAGTCGACGGCTAGGATTATTCATCTCAAATTCGACAAAAACACATCCTTCTTTCTAGAGTTTAAAACTGTTTAGCCTCCAAAAAAGCATTCTCTTGAACCGCAATCAAGCTGCATATAAATACGAACCATCCCATAAAATACATACCTGAGAAGTGTTCTAAACATAGATACGGACTAAACATTTTGAGTTAAAATTGATTGAAATAACATCAATAATTAGGAAATCCACAGAATCTACACAATTTTAATAAAACAAAACATTTAATTATTTCATTTTTATTTCAATAACTTAAATAAAAAATATTACACAAGTTTACGCTTGCAACAAAGCGGTAACTTTCCTTTGGTTGACGCTTTTTTATTTTGCCCTAGACTGAACTTGTAACAAAAAATTAATGAAATACAGTTCCACTTACGAGGGGTACATACCATGAAAAAATTAGCAATTGCATCAGCATTACTTTCAGCTCTAGCGATCACAGGTACTGCGCATGCATACCAAGCAGAGGTGGGTGCTTCAGCTGGCCTAATTGATCCAGACAACGGTAGTTCAAGCGGCTCTTTTGGCGTAGATGGCACATACTATTTCAACCCAGTTCAAACACGTAATGCGCCACTTGCAGAAGCAGCATTCTTAGACCGTGCAAGTAACGTTAACGCAAAATACCAATACGACGAAGTCGGTGATGATGAACGTCATCGTTATGGCATTGGCGCTGAAGTATTCATTCCGAACTCAGACTTTTACCTAGGTGGTAAAGTGGGCCGTGATGATTACTCTTTTGACAATGGCGGTGACTTTGATACCACTGTTTATAGCGCTGAAGTCGGTTATTTACCTGCACCAGGTTTATTAATTGCTGCAGGTTTAAAAGGTTATGACAACGACTATAACGACGGTGTCGATCCAACTTTACGTGCTAAATATGTGACTACACTGAGCAATGGTAAAGACATTAACTTAGAAGCAGGCGCAGCTTTTGGTGATCTTGATGAATACAATCTTAAAGGCGATTACTTCATCGATAAAACTTTAAGCTTAGGTGCTGACTATTATAGCAATGACTTAAGTGATACTAGCGAATTTGGTATCAATGCCCGTAAATTCTTTACCCCACAAGTCAGCCTTGAAGGCCGTGTTGGCTTTGGTGAAGTTGGCAACAACGACTACAACAAATTCGGTGTAGCTGCGAAATACCGTTTCTAAGACCAATTAAAAACCTTGAATACTCAAAGCCCATTTTCGAATGGGCTTTTTGCACTCTCATAAAGCATTGTTATAAATAAAGATTGACTCCCTGCTACTTTTTCGTACACTTCGTTACAACTGTCATAGAACAGTCATATTTTTATAACAAAGAGAGAACCTCTAAAATGCTTAAACAACTTGCACTTACTACCGCACTTATTGCGAGCTTCGGGACTGCACATGCTTACCAAGCAGAAATCAATGCAAACTACGAAAATACAAGCTTTGATGGTGACAGTGAAGACCTTGATACTTTTGGCATCAGTGGCAAGTACTACTTAAATGGAGTGAACACTAAAAATTCGCCACTTGCAGAGGCTGCTTTTTTAAGCAAAGCAAGCAACATTGGTCTTGGTTATGCGAACTCAAGTATTGATGAAGACGGCGCCGATTTAGAAATTGACACAGTCGGTTTAAATGGTGAATTTTTTATCCCAAACTCTCAATTTTATGTTTCTGGTAGCCTCAACCGCTCTGAAGTAACGGTTGAAAGTGAATTTGGTAAAGCATCAGATGATAATGTGGGTTATGCATTAGAAGCAGGTTACCTGCCTGTCGATGGGCTACTCATTGCGGCTGGTGTAGCCAAAGAAAATCTTGATCCAATGTATGTTTCAAAAAATGGCTTCATTGATACATTCTCAAATATCTCCGCAGTAGCAGACGATACAGCTGTGACCTTACGCGCTAAATATGTGACTCAAATTGGTAACTATTTGACCAATTTTGAAGGTGCAACATACTTTGGCGATGAAACTGCTTACCGCTTAGGTACCGATTTATATATCGATCCAACCTTAAGTGTTGGTGTTTCATTTATGGATACAACATTCGATGACTTTGACACTGTTTGGGCTGTTCGCGCGCAAAAATTCTTTACGCCTGCTATTGCTGTTGGCTTGAACTACACAACAACGGAAGATGCTGATTCATACGGTATCAATGGTACATTCCGCTTCTAATTGCAACTAAATGTACTAAAAAAACCGCTCTATAGAGCGGTTTTTTTAGTATTGTTCTAAGTGCAAAATGCGAAGTTGTACGCTTACATTGCCACGAAATTCATTTTTATCCAGCTCATAGACCAAACGAATTTGATGGTTCATCTCATTGAACTGGTATTTGTCCGCCGCATTAAAAGCAATGGCATCCACGACCTGTCCATTGTCTAAAGCAACACGTAATTTTAAATGCACTTCTTTCAGCCAGCGGAAATCTAAAATTTGAAAATTTCCTTCAAAAATAGGCGCTGGAAACTTTTGCCCCCATGGACTAATCTGCTGCAGCAGATCAACCGTTTCAACCTGAATATTCTCTGCTGCTAACTCACCATCGGTCCATAAAGTCGCCGTAAATAAACCTTCATCCTGAGCTGCCATCAGTGCTTCAAAGGCCTGCTTAAACTCTTCAAAATGAACTTTTTGAATGGTTAAACCCGCTGCCGCAGCATGCCCACCAAAGTGGCTGACCAAATGTGGATATTGCTCAGCAACGCACTCAATGGCATCGCGAATATGGATTCCTTCAATCGAGCGGGCAGAACCTTTGATATGTATCCCATCTTCATCTGCAGCAAACACAATACTCGGACGATGAAACTGTTCTTTTAAGCGTCCCGCAACAATGCCAATCACACCTTGATGCCAATGCGGCTCGAACATAATTAAAGCCGCAGGTAAGACCGTATCATCCAGTTGAATTTGATCCAAGGCTATTAAGGCCTCTTGTTTCATCGTCGCTTCAACCTGACGACGTTCCACATTCAACTGATTCAGTTGTTCTGCCAATGGATAGGCAGAAGCAAAGTCCTGTGCCAATAAACATTCAATCCCGATATCCATGGTTTCCATACGACCTGCCGCATTAATACGTGGCCCCAGTACAAACCCCAAATCTTGCGCTTTTAAACTTGCAGCTTCTCGACCTGCAATCTCCAGTAGAGCGCCGATGCCCGGACGACATAAATGCTGTTGAATGCGCTTCAGGCCAACATCGACCAAGATGCGATTGTTATAGTCAAGACTCGCAACATCGGCATAGGTGCCTAAGGCCACCAAATCCAAATACTGACTCATGATTGCCGAAGACTTATTCAGTTTTTTACGATAGGTTGATAAGTTAGCTAAAACATAAAAGGCCACGCCCACCCCAGCTAAGGCTTTACTTGGAAAATCACACCCCAACTGGTTCGGATTCACTACCGCTTGGGCACTGGGAGTCGGTTTGGTGGTCAAGTGGTGATCAGTAATAATCACCTGCATACCATGATCTTGCGCTTGTTTCACGCCGTCATGACTGGAAATACCATTATCAACTGTAATCAATAAATCAGGTGTAAAGCTGGTAAATGCTAAATCCGCAATCGCAGGCGTTAAGCCATAACCATATTTAAAGCGATCTGGAACCAGATACTCTACCTGCGCCCCCATTTCTCGCAAAGCCAAAATCATTAAAGCGGTGCTGGTTGCACCATCTGCATCATAATCACCCACAATGACAATTTTGTGTTCCTGATCAATTGCAGCATCCATCAACCGAATTGCTTCATTTAAGCCTTTCATGCTAGGGGCCAGTAAATGCTTGAGCTTTAACTCCAGCTCCTGCGTTGACGCCACCCCACGGCGGGCTAAAATTTCTGCAATAAACGCAGGAACGTCCTGAAATAATTCAGGACAGGTCATAAAGGGTCTTTGCTTAATTTCAATGGCTGACATTTATGGCATCAAACGTTTCAGCATCCAGACATCTTGCTGTTTTTCATAACTTAAACGGTCATGTAAACGGTTCGGACGCCCTTGCCAAAACTCATAATAGTCAGGCTCAAGACGGTAGCCACCCCAAAAGAGGGGTTTATTCAGTTCTGATTTACCTTCAACTTGGTTCTGCAATTGCTCAAAACGTTGTTGCAAGACCTCACGACTTTCAATTACACCACTTTGTGGTGTACTGATATGTGCTGCAATTTGGCTATCTCGTGGCCGCTTATGATAGTAGTCGGTCGATTCTGCTTCAGAAATTTTGACCACTTTACCGCCAATGCGAATCTGACGTTCCTGCTCTTGCCAATAGAACAGTAACTCTGCATATGGGTTTTCTGCCACATCATTGCCTTTTTGGCTGTCATAATTCGTATAAAAATCATACCCTGCTTCGGTTGCACCACGTAGCAATACCGTTCGTACATGCGGACGACCCTGTGCACTCGCTGTCGCCAATGACATGGCATAGGGTTCGTGCAGTTGTGCTTCTAGGGCATGATTAAACCAAAGCAAGAACTGAGCATGTGGATTGGCCTCTACTCGATCTTCACGCAGCTCGCCTTTTTGGTAACTTAAACGAAGCTCGCTGAGATCTTTAATTAAATCACTCATTTCTTCACTCCTTATTAAGCTGCGTTCGCACGTACAGCATCAGCCAATGCATTTGCTAAACTGCTGACTTCATCGAGATCATCCCCTTCCACCATGACACGAATCACAGGCTCAGTACCTGATTTACGAATCAACAAACGACCACGACCTTTAAGTTGTTGCTCGGCTTTATCAAATTCAGCCACCAAAGCAGGCACAGCATAAGGGTCAAACATCGCCTCTAGACGCACATTCACCAACACATTTGGTAGAAGCTTAAAGTCAGCAATCAATTCATGCAGCGCTTTCTTCTGCTCGACCATCACGGTAAGGACTTGTAGAGCCGCAATAATGGCATCACCTGTGGTACTTTTATCCAAGGTTAAAATATGCCCTGATGGCTCACCGCCAATGACCCAGCCTTTTTCTTCTAGACCTTGTAGGACATAACGATCACCCACATTCGCACGTAATAACGCTACACCCGCTTTTTCCAAAGCTAGTTCCAAAGCCATGTTTGACATTAAGGTGCCCACTATTCCAGCAGGTTTTTTAGCGCTCTGAGTCGCCAAGATATATAAAATATGGTCGCCATCAATCAGCTTGCCATCTTTATCCACCAAAATAACGCGGTCTGCATCCCCATCAAAGGCGATGCCCAAATCTGCACCATTTTCAACTACAGCTTGTTGCAAACTTTCAGGGTGTGTTGAACCACATTGCTCATTGATATTTACACCGTTAGGCTCATTATGAATGGCAATGACCTTGGCGCCGAGCTCACGAAAGACCGATGGACCCACGTTATATGCAGCACCATTTGCACAATCCACCACAATGGTTAAATCATTCAAGTCTAAATGGTATGGAAATGTGGATTTACAAAACTCGATGTAACGCCCATTGGCATCTTTTACGCGGACACTTTTACCCAAGTTTGCCGTGTCTTCAATCACTAATTCTTTTTCAAGTTCTTGATTAATTTCTTCTTGAATAGCATCTGGTAGTTTCTTACCTTCACTGGAAAAGAACTTGATCCCATTATCAAAATAAGGATTATGTGATGCCGAAATCACAATGCCCAAACTTGCATGTAAAGCACGGGTCAAATGTGCAATCGCTGGGGTTGGCAATGGGCCTAGTAAATGTACATAAACCCCTGCTGCGTTTAAACCCGCTTGTAATGCTGACTCTAAAATATAACCCGATAAACGTGTGTCTTTACCGAGTACCACCAATGGTTTTGATTTTTTACTGTGGCGTTTTAAAACTTTCCCTGCGGCAAAGCCTAACTTAAGGGCAAATTCAGGGGTAATAGGGAGGACGCCAAACTTACCGCGAATACCATCGGTACCAAAATAACTCATATTTTACTCACTTCTTAATGGTGATCTAAATCATCACTTTTTACTGACATCACTTTACACCAAAACGAAAAAGCCGTCATAAAAATGACGGCTTTTACTTTGAACAATTGGTATAGCTGAATTAGCCCACGCGATAGTTCGGTGCTTCTTTGGTAATCGTCACGTCGTGAACATGTGACTCCGACATACCTGCCGAAGTGATTTTCACAAACTTCGCATTTTGACGAAGATCTTCAATCACAGATGAACCTGTATAACCCATAGAAGAACGTAAACCGCCCATCATTTGGTGCACAATGTTGCCCATTGGTCCCTTGTATGGCACACGACCTTCGATCCCTTCAGGAACAAGTTTCTCAGCACCTGCTTTAGAGTCTTGGAAATAACGATCCGCAGAACCTGTTGCTCCTGCCATCGCGCCCAATGAGCCCATACCACGATACGCCTTATAGTAACGACCTTGGAAGAATTCCACTTCACCTGGCGCTTCTTCAGTCCCGGCAAGGAGTGAACCGACCATAATCGTACTCGCACCCGCGCCAATCGCTTTCGCCATATCGCCAGAGAAACGAATACCACCATCTGCAATTAATGGAATTTGATCTTTTAGTGCATTAGCCACGCTATCAATCGCAGAAATCTGCGGCATACCAATACCCGCCACAATACGAGTGGTACAAATTGAACCTGGGCCGATACCGACTTTGACCGCATCTGCGCCTGCATCAAGGAGTGCCAATGCAGCATCACCAGTTGCAATGTTACCGCCAATCACTTGGACTTGTGGGTAATTCGCTTTCACCCAACGTACACGCTCGATCACACCCGCAGAGTGGCCATGCGCCGTATCTACGACAATTGCATCTACACCCGCTTCAACCAAAGCCTCTACACGGCTTGGTGTTTCTACACCTGTACCGACGGCAGCGCCCACACGTAAGCGACCAAGATCATCTTTACAGCTACTTGGATAACTTTCCGCTTTACGGAAGTCAGTGACTGTAATTAAACCTTTGAGTTCGTTGTGTTCACCAACAACCAAAACTTTTTCAATGCGGTGCTTTTGCAGTAAAGCTTGAATATTTTCTTTCGACTCACCTTCACGAACAGTCACGAGGCGATCTTGACCAGTCATGATGTTGCTTACAGGTTGCTCAAGATTGGTTTCAAAGCGTGTATCGCGACCTGTGACAATACCGACCACTTTGCCATCTTTCACAACAGGCACACCGCTGATGTTGTTGGCTTGAGTAATCGAGATCAATTCGCGTACTGTGGTTTCAGGTGTCACAGTGATTGGATCTTTCACCATTCCTGCTTCAAATTTTTTCACACGACGGACTTCTGCAGCTTGTGCAGCAATATCCATGTTCTTGTGCAAAATACCAATACCACCGTTTTGCGCCATCGCAATCGCCATACGGGATTCAGTCACCGTATCCATTGCTGCTGAAACAAGGGGGATATTTAAATTAATGCCGCGCGTGAATCGTGTCTTTAATGAGACATCTTTTGGGAGAACAGTAGAATAGGCAGGGAGTAATAGGACATCATCAAAAGTTAACGCGTCTTGAACGATGGTCAACATGGCAGTCTCACTGGTAATTTCCGTGCGCTATTATAAACAAATATGAACTTAAATTTCATTTCAATTGAAAATTTATTTTTTATTTTAGAAAATAAAGGGCTTTGTTGCATAAATATGTAAGCATCTGATTTAAATAGATTTAATTTTGGATCAAAAAATAATCAAAACCTTTAAAATCATATAGTTATGAAATCTTTGTGCAACAAAGCCAAAATAAAGTGATAAAACCCATATTTTATTTGAGACCCTCATTTCCACCTTTATTTTTTATTTCTTGTTTTAAGATGAATTCGATTTGTTTTCTAAAACTAAAAAAGCAGAGCCTTGACTCTGCTTTTACCGATTAACACACTTGATCAAAACCTTCATCGTTGGCAGGAATGCTCGCTTCCAATTGCACAAATGGAATCATATTGTGCGCACGTCGCGCTTTGTTGCATTGATCATCAGCAATTTGAACTTCTTTACATGAAGAGCTACGCTGTTCATACATCCCACAACTCACGTGTTCACCAATGGTACCTTGCAGTGCGATACAGCGTGGGCTGGCTTGATTGGTTCCAGCCATACATGAATACACAGCCGTCACTGGCTCTGTGTAATGTTCAGGCATGGAGATGCCTTCAGCCCAGTAAAATGAGACTCTAAAAAAGGCACAACATGCCCCGCAGCTTAAACAGGCATCTTCCGTTGGAACTTGAGACAACATCCTTTATATTCTCATTTTCAAAAACTTTTTTTGGAAGAAAATATTAAAAAAATTGTGGTTGCCAAACAAGCAAAATTTACGACTATTTTGTCACTTAAGTTGGACAGGTAAAAACACTCTCATCCATCAAGTCTGTACCGCACTCCAAAGTCTCAATCCAATCTAAAAATTGATGAATCTGCTCTTGCCCAATAAACGGTGTACCATGCTGCGGCACAATCATTTCGACATCCATGGTGCGGACCATATTGACCCATAAACGAATCACTTTGTTATTGCACATATAGCGCTGATGAAACCCTTTCATTTTAGGAATATGCGCAGCAAAGTTTTCCAAAGGTTTTGAGGCATCATCCACCATCGATGCCCCCATATCGCCTGAAAATAGAATCTTGGCAATTGGGTCATAAAACTGAAAATTGCCTACCGAATGTAGAAAATGGGCAGGCACAGCAATAATGGAGGATTGTCCCAACGTAATCACTTGACCGTGATCAGGTAATTCCACCAATCTGTCCAACCAGTTGCCTTTCATCCGCTCACTCATAAAGGCAGAGTTCAAGTGAGGTAAAAAGCGTGCCCAAAGTTTAGAAGCCACCACTTTCGCTTCGGTATAGACCAACCAACGCGGCATTGAGGTAATAATGTCAGGGTCTTGATGTGAGGCCATCACAAAATCAAGATTGGTCAAACGGGTATATTTATTCAACTCCATGGTCAACGGTACATAAGTTAAATCACCACCGGGATCTAAGACCGCTGCACGCTCATGGTCAATAATTAAAAACTGATTTGCCTGTACACCCTCGCCTTTGACCAAGCTGGTAAAGCTAATACACTTATGTGTGCCATCATCATATAAAACCTGTGACGTTGTGCGGTCAAATGCCATACCCATCCCCTCAAAATGCTGTTTTTCTTAAAAGACTTTTTAATACCTACAACATATATGGATTTACACAAATTTACAATGCTTTCGCGACCAATATCATTTGATATATCAATAGATTGAAGATAATTTTTCAATAAAAAATCCCGATTTTTTAAGTCGGGATTCCTGTTTTTTACGGTGAATTAGAAGAAATAATGCTGTACAAGTGTCGCAACACCAATGGCCAAGAAAATAGCCGCACCAATTTTATGAATTAAAGCAATTGGTAACTTGGTCGCCAACTTATCACCAATAAAGACCGCCGGTGCATTGGCCAACATCATCCCGAAAGTCGTACCCAACATCACCCAAACTATACTGTCAAAACGTGCCGCTAAAGCCACGGTAGCAATTTGGGTTTTATCTCCAATTTCGGCCAAAAAGAACAACACAAACGTTGCGCCAAACACCCCAAGTTTCTGCCATTTCTTAATGCTGCCTGACTCATCATCCAACTGATCAGGAATCAACATCCAACCCGCCATAGCAATGAAACCAATCGAGAGAATCCAGATCAGCGCATCAGGACTTAAAACTGTGGTGATCCATTGACCTAAAACGGCAGAGACGCCATGGTTAATAATGGTTGCCAGCAAAATAGCCAATAGAATTGGGACGGGTTTACGGAAACGTGCAGCAAGTATCAATGCAAGCAGTTGGGTCTTATCGCCCATTTCAGCTAAAGCCACGATGGCTGTGGAGAGGAGGAATTCATACATGATGTCTTTCTCTGGCTAGCATAACAAATACCAATGACTCACCTCTCCTGCTAGCCAAAATCTGCAGAGTGGTAAATCAAAGGTCTTGCCAACAAAAGAAAGCTCTTTAGAAGCTCATTTGGTTCTTTGCTATGATGACCATGCTCGTTTTAGAGCAAATATGTTGATCATCACCTGTTCTTAGGAACAGCGGCTACTCCCCAATGAAGTAACACAATGTTAGGCGAAAATACGTTTTTTGGCAATCTCTAAATACAAAAGACCCTGCCGAAGCAGAGTCTTTATTGAAGTATTTTTGCAGTGCTTCCAGCCGCTATTTTTCTCTTTTGAGAAGAGAAACCTACAGGCCAAAAAACCAGATCATCAGATCAGCAAAGTACGGATGTCTTTCAGCAACTTGGTCAGCTTATTGGTAAAGCGCGCAGCATCGGCCCCATTGATCACACGGTGATCATAAGACAGTGACAACGGTAACATCAGTTTCGGATCAAAACCTTGACCATTCCATACTGGTTGCATCGTCGCTGGAGAAATCCCCAAAATCGCGACTTGTGGCCAGTTCACCAATGGTGTAAATGCCGTACCACCAATTGCACCTAAGCTTGAAATCGTGAAGTTTGCACCTTGTAGATCTTTCTGCGAAAGCTTCTTATCACGTGCTTTCTGACCCAATACACCGAGCTCCACCGCAATGTCTTTAATCGATTTCTGGTCTGGATTACGGAGTACAGGAACGGTTAAACCATCTGGTGTTGCTACAGCAATGCCCATATGGATTTCGTTCCGCAAGAGCACAGACTTGCCATCATCAGCCAAGTGACTGGCAAAATCACGCTCTTCTTTCAGCAAATGCGCAACAGCTTTAATAATGAAAGCCATAATGGTCAAACTAATACCATCTTTCTTAAAGTTACCTTTAAGGTCATTACGCCAAGCTTCAAGCTCAGTAATATCCGCCAAATCAAACTGAGTTACTTGCGGAATATAGTTGTTTAAAGACAACTGCGGAATAGAGACTTGTTGCAGACGTGTCAGCACTTTCTCTTCTACACCACCAAACGCTGTGAAATCCGGAAGCTTTGGCAAGCCAGAAACTTGAGCAGCAGCCTGAGCGGCTGGAGCAGCCTGAGGCGCAGTTAAACGCGCTTTGACAAATGCTTTCAGGTCTTCCTTCATGACACGCGCATGCGGGCCAGATGCGCTTACTTCAGACAATACGACGCCTAATTCACGCGCCAGCTTGCGTACAGCTGGGCCTGCATAGACTTTCGCATTGGCGTCATTCTGCGCTTTCGTCAGCTTGTCTGCACCCTGTTCTGACACAGGAGCCGCAACTGACTGTGCTGCTGGCGCAGGCTGCGCTTTAACTTCAGCTTTAGGCGCTGGAGCAGAAGCCGCCGCAGGTGCTAATGAAGATTCACCTTCAATGGTCACCAAAGCCACACCTTCCGATACATTTTGTCCCAATGCAACATGAATGGCTTTAATCACACCTGCTGTTGTACTTGGTACTTCAACCGTTGCTTTGTCTGATTCAACCACGATGATACTTTGGTCTTTTTCAACCGTATCACCTACTGACACCAAAATTTCAGCAACAGCCGCTTTGTCTACACCCAAGTCAGGCACTGCAATTTCAACCGCACCTGCAGGCGCAGCAGCAACTTGTGGCGCCGCTTCAGCAGGCTGAGTTTCAGTGGCTTGAGGTGCTGCAACTTGCGTAGGCTCAGCAGTCACTGGTGCAACTGAAGCTGCTGTTTTTACAGTCAGAATCACTACGCCTTCTTTAACACTGTCACCAACTTGAACGCTAATTGATTGCACTGTGCCTGAAATCGTACTCGGTACTTCCACAGTCGCTTTGTCTGACTCAACCACAAGGATGCTTTGATCGACGTCAATTTGATCGCCAACCGACACCAAAATTTCACCAACGGTTGCTTTTTCCACACCAATGTCTGGTACTTGCACATCAATCACTTGTGATGCTGTAGTCGCAGCGGGTGCAACCGTTTCAGCTACAGCAGCGGGTGCAGTCTTTTCTTCAGCTTGTACAACGTCAACCTGAGCTTGTACTGCTGGCGCTTCAGTTTGTCCCTCGGCTTCCAGCTCAATCAGCGCTGCACCTTCAGCAACCGAGTCACCTAAGTTTACTAAAATGCTTTTAACAACGCCTGCTGAAGTGCTAGGCACTTCAACAGATGCTTTGTCTGATTCTAATAGAACGACACTGTCATCAACCGCAATGGTGTCGCCAACTTTGACCAAAATTTCAGCAACAACGGCTTTATCTACACCAATATCAGGAGTTGTAATTTGCATACTTATTTCTCCTCTTTGTAGTCAGCTACAGCGTGTACAGATGGCGTTGCTTGTGGCGCCCATGCCACTGGACGATCCGTATCTAATTCAAATGTAGAGATGGCATCTTTCACTAAGCGTGCATCCACTTCACCTTCATCAGCCAATTTTTTCAGTGTAGCAACAACAATGTGCGCTGCATCTACACCAAAGTAGCTACGTAATTTAGCACGTGAATCTGAACGACCATAACCATCTGTACCCAATGCTACGAATGGACGGTTGTCTGGAAGATATGCACGAATTTGTTCGCTATAAGCACGCATATGATCTGTTGCAGAAACTACGATCCCTTCTGTGCCGCGCAGTTGCTCAGTCACCCAAGCTTCTTTCACATTCTCGCTCATTGGATGCAAGCGGTTATATTCTTCACATGCCATACCATCACGTGCAAGTTCATTGAAACTTGTTACGCTAAATACATTTGAATGGATTTGGTATTCATCACGTAAGATTTGAGCAGCTTTAATGACTTCACGCAGAATTACACCTGAACCCATCAACTGAACAGTGGCTTTTTCATCTTTTTGAAGTAAGTACATACCACGTTTAATGCCTTCCTCAGCGCCTTCTGGCATTGCAGGATGCTCGTAGTTTTCGTTCATTACGGTTAAGTAATAGAACACTCGCTCTTGGTTCACATACATGCGTTGTAAACCATCGTGTACGATCACAGCCAATTCATAACCAAAACATGGATCATAAGATACACAATTTGGAATGGTGTTCGCCAAGATATGTGAATGACCATCTTGGTGCTGTAAACCTTCACCATTCAATGTGGTACGGCCAGCAGTCGCACCAAGTAAGAAACCTTGTGCCTGTGCATCACCCGCAGCCCATGCAATATCCCCAATACGTTGGAAACCAAACATTGAGTAGTACATGTACATTGGAATCATCGGCAAGTTATTGGTTGAATAACTGGTTGCCAATGCAGCCCACGCACTCATCGCACCTGCTTCGTTAATCCCCTCTTGCAGCATGTGACCGTCACTTGCTTCACGATAATGCATCAACTGTTCTTGATCTTCAGGCGTATATTTTTGACCGTGAGCGGCATAAATACCGAGCTGACGGAACATCCCTTCTAAACCGAAAGTACGTGCTTCATCTGGAACGATTGGAACGACACGGTCTTTAATGGCTTTTTCTTTTAACAATGCAGCGATTAAACGAACCATCACCATGGTGGTTGATTGTTCTTTGCCTTGCGAGCCTTTTAATAATGCATCAAAGACAGAAAGTTCTGGAATAGCCAACTGTTCACTTTTTTTACGACGTGCAGGCAAATAACCACCTAGTGCTTCACGACGTGCCTTCATATATTTCAATTCAGGCGAGTTTTCGCTTGGACGATAGAAAGGCACTTCTTCTAATTGCTCATCGTTAAATGGCAAATTGAAGCGATCACGTACATATTTTAAAGAGTCGATTTGCATCTTTTTGATTTGATGCGTTTTGTTTACTGCTTCAATTTCATCAGACAAGCCATAACCTTTAACAGTTTTCGCTAAGATTACAGTTGGTTGACCTTTGGCTGTACATGCTTCTGCATAGGCTGCAAAAACTTTGTAAGGATCATGACCACCACGATTTAGATTATCAATATCTTCATCGCTTAAGTCTTTAATCAACTCAGCCGCTTCTGGGTATTTACCAAAGAATTTTTCGCGTGCATATGCACCACCCTTCACTTGTAAGCGTTGGTATTCACCATCCAGTGTTTCTTCCATAACCGACTTTAAAGCGCCAGTTTTGTCTTTTGCAAGTAGCGGGTCCCAATGACGGCCCCAAACCACTTTAATGACACGCCAGCCCGCACCACGGAATAAAGATTCTAATTCTTGAATAATTTTACCGTTACCACGTACTGGGCCATCTAGACGCTGTAAGTTACAGTTTACAACCCAAATGAGATTGTCTAATTTTTCACGACCCGCAAGTGAAATTGCACCTGTGCTTTCTGGCTCATCCATCTCACCATCGCCAAGGTATGCCCAAACTTTGCGATTTTCTTCTTTAATCAAACCACGATTCATCAAATATTTTTGAATATGTGCTTGGTAAATCGACATGATTGGGCCAAGACCCATCGATACCGTTGGGAACTGCCAATAATCAGGCATTAAGTATGGATGCGGATAAGAAGGTAAGCCAACACCGTCCACTTCGCGACGGAAATTGTTTAGATGCTCTTCAGTCAAACGACCTTCAAGGAACGAACGCGCATAAATACCTGGCGCACAGTGACCTTGATAATAGATCATGTCCCCACCAAAGTTGTCGTTATTGGCACGGAAAAAGTGGTTAAAACCGACATCATATAATGTTGCTGAAGATGCAAAACTTGCCAAGTGACCACCTAAGTCATCACCCGTTTTATTGGCACGGAGTACCATCGCTAGCGCATTCCAACGAATCAATGCACGGATACGACGCTCCATGTCTTGATCGCCTGGCATTGCAGGTTCTTCAGCCACTGAAATTGTATTTAAATAAGGCGTGTTTAAACGCTGAATAGGGACATGTTTAGCGATTGCTTGTTGATACAGTTTTTCCAGTAGAAAAGCTGCACGCTCAGTCCCCATGTGTTGTAAAACGGAGTCAAACGCATCTTGCCATTCTTGCGTTTCTTGCGCGTCAGTATCACCATAAAACGCCATAATTCACCTATTTCGATATCCTAATCTTATACGCTAATATGTATCATACTTTCGTCCTATAAGAGTATCGCTACAGCTGAATATGGCTGAGCCCTACTATTTAGCAACTAAATAGTCATTGACTATTCGTTACCCAAGATAACAAAAAACCGCCAATTTAGGCGGTTTTTTATACATTTAATGCTGTTTTTTGATGCTAACTTAGATTCCGTCAGAGCTGTATTCCTTTTTAAAGCATCAGACCAACGGTAAGTTCGGATCATCCGATCAAATCGGGATTAAGGCAACATGGCTAGATAAGTCGATGGGTTTTTGCGTTGACCATCTTTAACTACTTCATAGTGTAAATGTGGGCCAGTACAACGACCTGTACAACCAACATTGGCAATATGTTCACCCGCGTCTACACGGTCGCCAACACGAGCGATTAAACGTGATGCATGAGCATAGCGCGTGATATAACCATTGCCATGGTTAATTTCAACATATTGACCATAACCCGTACCCCAACCTGACTTGGTCACAATCCCCGGGCCTGTCGCATAAATCGGTGTACCGCTTGGCGCAGCAAGATCTAGACCTGAGTGGCGCTCAGCACGACCATTCATTGTACGACCACCATAACTAGAGCTCACACGTGCACTTGGAAGCGGGTGTGTCACTAACCACGAATATGGATTATTTGAAAAACTTTTTGCAGAAGATTCCGAACCGTATTTTTTCGCTAGTGAAGCGTTGTTGAGTTCAACCGTTTTCTCACGTAGTTTCACGGACATTTTCGTTTCGGCAGGGATATCAATATCATTAGATTCGGTATAAGTACCTTCCGATAAAGTGCGTGTCAATTGCTCAATTCGATCCGAAGATGCATTATTTGTATTGAGTTCTACCAAATCAGCGAAGGCTACTGAAGCAGCCGATGCCGCAAAAGAAAAAGCCAACAAAATACGTCGCATATGCATAAAAAACCTCTTAAAACTGTTCTTACGAATGTTTCTTGCGTGATCTCGTCCTTGATATCTACCGAAAGAAGCGCATAAGATTAAGACATTAACATGAAGGAAATATGTATGTCCGAACCAGTGAATCTCTTTCAACAAACCAGAAAACACATAAAAACAGGAAACTTAACGTTTCTCTCAAAGCAAGTAACTGCATGGCAGAAACTTACAAAACTGATTCAACCTATCCTACCGCAACCAGAGCAGTGGCAGGTTGTTTGTTATCAATATGGTATTTTGACGATTACCGGCGAAAATCAAGCGATGATTAGTCAACTTGGTTACCTTCAAAAACAATATATTGCACAACTGTCGGAACTTGATGAGTTTAAAGACCTACAAAAACTCCAAGTTCGTTTGAGAATCCCCTCTCAAACACCCGCAAAGATACAATCTATTTCAAGATCGCTAAGCACAGAAACTCAAGACTTAATTCGAGGTGCTGCTGACTTTGTGAGCGACCCTAAGCTTAGCCAAGCAATGCGCCGTTTGGCAAGCAAAAAAAAGTAACCTCGTCTCGAACCGCGTCAGAATTGCGTTTTTAAAATGATAAATTCATCACATTTATGATTGTTACAATATAACATCACATAATAAAGACAATGACTTAAGTCACACTCACATAAGGAATTGGACACTGATCTTCGTCATTAAATGTTACAATTTCATAGCTGCTTGGATCACTTTGGACATTGCGCAATAATTGATTATTCAAAGCATGCCCAGACTTATATCCATCAAATTTGGCAATAATTTGGTGACCGAGCAAGTAAAGATCCCCCACCGCATCTAATATTTTGTGACGAACAAATTCATCTGAGAAGCGTAAACCTTCTTCATTCACCACACCGGTTTCATCGACGCCAATGGCATTGTCTAAACTTGCCCCCAAAGCGAGATTATTGGCTTTGAGATAGTCCAAATCTTTCATAAAACCAAAAGTACGGGCTTCGCTGACTTCATAAACAAAGGTTTCGGTTGAAAAATCGATAGTGGCAGACTGATATTCTTTCTTAAAAGCGGGATGATCGAAGTCAATGGTAAAGTTGAGTTGGAAACCCTCATGTGGGCGGAAAATGGCGCGTTTGTCGTCGATGAGTGCTTCTACAGGTTTGAGTATTTTTATAAATTTTTTAGGGGCATCCAGTTCTTTGAGGCCACCTTGCATGAGCAAGTAAATAAACGGACCTGCACTGCCATCCATAATTGGTACTTCAGAGGCAGACACTTCAATGATCAGATTATCAATACCTAGACCTGCAATTGCACTCATAACATGTTCAATGGTACCGACTTTGGCATCTTCTTGAACCAAGTTTGAACACATGAAAGCCTCTTGGATCAACATTGCATTTGCACGAATGTCGACGGGTGGATTGAGATCGATACGACGAAACACAATTCCTCCGTCCGCATGATGTGGCACAAAGTTAATTAAGACTTTTTGACCACTATGCAAACCAATGCCGCTTGCTTTAACGACACGTTGTAGAGTTCTTTGTTTCAACATGTTTCATATCATCTCACCACTAAACCGCTATACGTTAGCATATTTAGCCATTGATAAAAAACAAAAAGGTAGTCAGAGACTACCTTTTCTTCACCACATGTGGTTAAACCACATAGACAAATACTACTTACGTTGTTGATTTTTCAAGTAATCTTGAATGCTCATTGGTGTTGGGCGTGCAGCACTCACTGTCGATGCAGAACTCGCTGCAGCAGCCACGTCTTGGTTCTGACGCTGGATTGCAGGCACATCATCATCTTCAACAACCGCTTGCGTTGCATGCCCATGTTGTGCTACCTGCACATGTGCATTTGGACGCTTCACTGGCTCAGCAGAATCTGCTGAATTTCGAGTCAAACCTGTTGCAATAACAGTGACACTGATTTCATCACGCGCATCTGGATCAAATACGGTGCCATAGAAGACTTGGCCTTCATCTAGATCGACAATTTGATTCACAACGTCGGTAATTTCTTCAATTTCGCCAAACGTAACGTCATCACCACCCGTCACATTAATCAGAATCCCTTTGGCATTCATAATAGTGACATTATCTAGCAATGGGCTACGGATCGCTTGTTCAGCTGCTTGACGTGCACGGTTTTCACCACGACCTAAACCCGCACCCATCATGGCATAACCACGTGTGCTCATCGCAGTTTTTAAGTCAGCAAAGTCAAGGTTAATATGACCTGGGCGTACCACCAAATCAAAAATACTACGCACCGCATTTAACAAGACATCATCTGCTTTTTTGTAGGCATCTTTCATTGAGATGTCACGGAAAACTTTTAACAAACGTTGGTTTGGAATGATGATTAAAGAATCTACATGCGCTTCTAATGCTTCAATGCCTTGCTCAGCAGACTGAAGACGACGCTTACCTTCAAAGTTAAACGGTGTCGTTACCACGCCTACGGTTAAAATGCCCATTTCTTTGGCTATTTCAGCAACCACTGGCGCAGCACCTGTACCTGTACCACCGCCCATGCCGGCAGTGACAAACACCATGTCAGTGCCTTCAAGGTGCTGACGAATCAAGTCACGACTTTCTTCAGCCGCTGCTTGACCTACATTTGGATTGGCGCCCGCACCTAAACCACGAGTACTTTGCTCACCCAACTGGATCTTGAATTGTGCATTCATACGGTCTAGCGCTTGCTTGTCCGTATTGGCACATACAAATTTTACACCTTGAATATCTGACTCAAGCATGTGTTGTACGGCGTTACCACCTGCACCACCAACACCAAACACAGTAAAACGGGCTTGACCGTTGCTATCGGTTTGATCATCTTCTAAAAATTCAAATGAGGCCATGACCTATAGATTTCCTAATTCGTTATTGGCAGTCACTTAAGCCCGTATACTGCCTTGATCTTAATAAACAAAATTGCTTTTAAGCATGCTGTGCAAGCCATAGCTTGTCAAGTTTAAGCGATGCGTTGTACAACTTCTTAACAATATTCCAAAAAAATTCAACTTAAAAAACAGATTTCAGCTTTTCATTGAGTCCAGACCAAGCACGTCCAACGCGTTTAATCAGAGACAGTTTTTCTGTATCTTCTGGTTCCACTATGGTGTCTTGTGTTTCGCTCTGACTAAACATCAACAAACCTGCGGCAGTGGCATACTGAGAGCGACGCAGTGCGGCAATATTTTGCTCATCTGCTGTCACTTGCACAGGTGGATTACCCAAATGCGCAGACACACCCAACATACGACGAGTCAACGTCACCATACCTTCGATTTGACTAGCATCACCTGTTAACACCACACCATGATACAAACCATGAATCGCACCATTACGCTCTAGCTCTTGGCGAACTTGGCCTAAGATTTCTTCATAACGCGCAATCACGATTTCAGTCAGCTCAATACGGCTAATCGTTTGCGGACCATCAATCCCTTGGATCTGAATCATATGGTCCGGTTTAACCGACTTAATGTCGACACACCCATAGAGTAATTTAATTCGCTCAGCTTCTTCAGTGGTGGTTTGTAACACAGCAGCAATATCACGGGTGACATGCTCGCCACCACGCTGCAAAGTATGTGTCAACGCCAAACGGCCATCCAAATACACCGCAATGTTGGTGGTGCCTGCACCAATATCAACTAAACAGACGCCATACTCTTTTTCATCTTTGAGTAGGCTCGCTTCTGCCGTTGCCAAACAAGACACCACCAGTTTTTCTACCCCGATGTTCGCGCCTTTTAATGCTCGATCAAGGTTTTGCATGGTACTAATCGGTAACATCATCAACTGATAATGACCAATCATGCTGTGTGCAGACATCCGTATTGGGTTTTGTACCCACTCAGTGGAGTCATCCAGCTCAAAGCCCAGTGGAACAGCACTGACCAAATAATGATCCGAGGTCATGTGGCTGGCTTTGGCCAACTCTAATGCACGAACCACTTCACTTGTTGTAATTGTATGGTCAGTATTTTCAACTGGCGTTCGTCCAGATGCATAAAAGCTTTTTAACTCGGCACTTGGGATCGACACCCACGCGGAATGGACACGGCATTCAGCCATATCTTCTGCTTCTTGCACGGCATTTTTTATCGCTGTAATGACTTTATCAAGACTTACAATTTTTCCTTTATTCATGCCTCGGTTACGAGCAGTTGCCATTCCTATCACTTGGATATTGTCTGGCGCATGTACCTTACCAATCAAAACTGAAACTTTGTGCGTCCCAATGTCAATCGCAACAACTGAGGGAACCGCTTCATTCATTATTTACTACTACCATCACATGTTTGTTTAATTTATGGCTTTATGCCTCTGTTTTAAAGCCAAGTATTATGGCTTTGCTGCTGCTCCGCCTGCAATGCTTGTGTCATCAATCGTTACAACAAAATGACCATTTGCTATCTTTGGTGCGGCAGCATTCTTCCATTGGATGGCCAAGCCATTCCGATAACGCAAATCAATGGCAGATACTTTGGCCCAAACTGGCTTCAAATCACTTTGAGCCAAATAACTCAAACGTTGCAGCTTACTCATGGTTTGATCCTGATCTACGATAACACGTAAACCTGAATCGAACTGCATAAACCAAGTCATACGCTCCGTTAAATATAGTTCTTTTAAACGAAGGTTGACTGGCTGGAATAATTGATTAATTTCATTATAACGGCGCATCATCATTTTAGATTGACTGATTGGGCCGTGTAATAAAGGTAAATTCTGATTATTTTTCGGTGTCACTTCACTAAATACATCACCGCTGTCACTTAAGAGACGCCCTGTCCCCCAACGTGCAATTGCATGCCGTGGCATAACGCGAACGCGAATCGCATTCGGCCATGCGCGCGAAACCACCACACGATCGACCCAAGCCAGCTCTAAAGTTCGATCACGAATTTCTTCTAAATCGGAGGTGAAATAATTATGGGTAATGGCTGGTGAAACATGTCCCATCAGCTGATTCTTTTCCGCCTCAGAACGTACACCTACTACATCAAGTTCGGCCACACGTGCATCTGTCATGACTTGATATAAGCCATAAATACCAACCAACAGCACCGCCACGGCAACGACCAACATCACCCAACCACCGAAGTTGGCAAGCTTTTCCTTACGCGTCGGTGGTTTATCGTGTATCGAAGTAATCGCTGCGCGTTTACGGCGCATAGAAGCGGGTAATTGCGCCATTTAGTGAGCCGCACCTGTCAGTGTTTGCTCTAAAATTTGGACACAAAGCGCATCAAAACTATAACCCACTGCATTTGCTGCTTTCGGCACCAAAGAGTGACTGGTCATCCCTGGGACTGTGTTCACTTCTAATAACCAGAAATTGCCTTGCTCATCTTGCATCGCATCAATACGACCCCAACCACTTGCACCTACCGCTTGGAATGCACGGAGGCAAAGCGCTTGCAACTTTTGCTCTTCTTCAGCGCTTAAGCCACACGGAATTCCGTATTCCACATCATTACGCTGATATTTCGCTTCGTAATCATAAAAAGCCACATCCGCAGGCGGTTGTAGACGAATCACAGGTAGTGGTTGACCACTTAAAAATGAAATCGTGAATTCACGTCCGGTAATCCATTTTTCAGCCATCACCACAGCATCGTGTTGGGTCGCTTTGGCAATTGCCGCTGCCAAATCTTCTGCTTTTTCGACTTTACTCATGCCGACACTTGAACCTTCATGTACCGGCTTGATAATCAGTGGAAGACCCAAATTCGCCACTACTTCAGCCAAATCTGACTCTTGGCTAATGATGCGATAGGGTGCTGTCGGTAAGTCTGAACCCTGCCAAACTTGCTTGGTTTTAACTTTATCCATGCCAATAGCAGAACCCTGTACGCCTGTTCCGGTATACGGGATATTGAGCCACTCCAAGACCCCTTGGATTTGACCGTCTTCTCCACCGCGACCATGTAACACAATAAACGCACGGTCATAAGCGACCAATTCGGTCACACTACGCTCTTGCGGATCAAAAGCCTCTGCATTTACACCCGAACGAACCAATGCTTCAAGTACAGCTGCACCACTATCTAGAGAAACCTCACGCTCAGCAGACTTACCACCAAGCAACACCGCTACTTTGCCGAATTTTGAAGCATTTGACACGTTGATATCCTTAAACTTTATGACTGTTTTATTCATTGAGTAATCACAAAACGTGATTATTTTAAATATAAATGATTGCTTGCAAGCTCAACCGAGATAGCCCCCACATTACCTGCGCCTTGCGTCAATAACAAGTCATCCGCTTGTAACACTTTTTTCAACGCATGCTGCAAATTACCTTCGACTGGATCGATCAAAATCGGCTCTACATCGCCACGTAAACGAATACTACGCGCCAATGAACGACTGTCTGCACCCACAATCGGTTTTTCACCCGCAGGATAGACTTCAAGCAGCAACAACTGATCGACATGTGACAGTACATCCACAAAGTCATCGAAACAGTCACGGGTCCGGCTAAAACGGTGTGGCTGAAACATCATCACTAAACGGCGGTCTGGATGGCTTGCTCGTGCAGCTTTAATGGTCGCTTCAACTTCTTTTGGATGGTGACCATAGTCATCCACCAATTTCACATTACCGCCTTCGATGTCAAATTCACCTTGGACTTGGAAACGACGACCTACACCGCTGAAACTTTCCAACGCACGTGCAATCGCAGCATCAGACACACCTTCATCGGTTGCAATACCGATCGCCGCAAGTGCATTTAAAATATTATGCAAACCCGGCAAATTGATGGTTAAACGCAAAGGCTCACGATCTTTACGTAATACGGTAAAGTGCGACTGCATGCCTTCTTGTTCAATATCCACTGCACGAATGTCATTGTCTTCGTTAAAACCATACGTGATCAATGGACGACCAATGCGCGGCATGATTTCACGAATGTTGGCATCATCGCCACACACCACAGCCAAGCCGTAAAACGGCAGTTTTTGTAAGAACTGTACAAAGGTATCTTTTAAGACATCGAAGCTACCACCATAGGTGTCCATATGGTCTGCATCAATATTGGTCACGATGGTGGCCATTGGTTGCAAATGCAAGAATGAAGCATCTGATTCATCTGCCTCTGCCACGATAAAACGACTCGCGCCCAGTGCAGCATTCACACCAGTACGATTCAGCAAACCGCCAATCACATAAGTTGGGTCGAGATTTTCTTCTGCCAACATACACGTGACAAGGCTAGTGGTCGTGGTTTTACCATGCGTTCCCGCAACAGCAATCCCATGACGGTAGCGCATCAGCTCACCCAGCATTTCTGCACGGCGCACCACAGGTGTACGCGTTTCAATGGCCGCTTTAATTTCTGGGTTTTCTGCATCAATTGCAGTCGACACCACAATCACGTTTGCCCCTTGAATATTTTCAGCCGTATGCCCGATATAGACTTTGATGCCGTTTTCTTCAAGCTGAGCCGTGGTTTTTGATGCTTTGATATCTGAACCTGAGACTTTGTAACCTTGGTTCTTGAGCACTTCAGCAATACCACACATACCCGCACCACCAATCCCAATAAAATGGATGTGCTTAATACGGCGCATTTCTGGCACTTTAATTAACTTTTTTGCTTGATCAGCAGGCGTAGATGGCGACATAAAATACTCGGTTTACAATGCTTGAATTAAACGAACCACATGTTGGGTTGCATCGGGTTGTGCTTGCTGACGTGATTTCACTGCCATTTCAGACAATAACTGACGGTTCATCAAGGGTAATAATAATTCTTTTAAACTCTCGGGCGTCATGCTTGCTTGTGGGCAAATTTTGGCTGCACCGATATTGGCTAAAAACTTTGCATTGGCCGTTTGGTGATCATCCACTGCACTCGGCAGCGGAACAAACACCGCAGCCACGCCAGCAGTCGCGATTTCGGTCACGGTTAACGCCCCAGCACGACAAATAATTAAATCGGCATCGCTATAAGCTTTGGCCATATCTTCAATAAAAGGGTGGACTTCAACCTGAAGCTGCTCAGGGGCATCGGCATAACGCGCTTGGGTCGTATCTGCATGGTTTTGACCACACTGATGATAAACGCTTAACGGCACATTCAATTGCTTCAATGCTTCAGGAACACGCTCATTTAACGCTTGTGCACCCAACGAGCCACCCACAATTAAAACTCGCAGTGGCAGACCTGCTTTTTCACGTTCTTGATAACGCCAAGACGGATTTAAAATTTCCGTAATCTCTTTGCGGACGGGATTACCCGTGGTCACAATTTTATCTTGTGCCACAAAGGTGTTTGGAAAAGCCTGACACACCGTTTTGGCAATACGTGATAACTGCGTATTGGTAAATCCAGCAATCGCATTCTGCTCATGAATAATCACAGGAATACCCAGTGCGCGCGCAGCCAATCCACCTGGCCCAGCGACATAACCCCCAAAGCCCGCGACGGCATCGACTTTGAGCTTCTTCATGTAACGCATTGCACTTAAAGTGGCTTTTAAAATTTTAAAGGGTGCCAATACTTTGCGGACTAAGCCATTGCCGCGCACACCTTGAATATCAATTTGATAAATTGGGATATCATGATTTTTAAGCAGGCGATTTTCCATACCTGTAGGCGTAGCAAGCCACGAGACTTGGCAGCCTTGTTGCTGTAATTCCTTAGCCACAGCAAGTGCTGGAAAAACATGCCCGCCCGTTCCGGCAGCCATCATCATTACATGTTTCGGCTTTGTTTGTGTTGCTTCGGTCACAGTCTAATTCTTCAATTCTAAAAATATGGAAACAAAATTCAATTTTAAGCGATCAATTGTAATCACAAACGCATAGCCGCGAAAGATTATTTACTTTTTTTCAACAGGCATTTGATTGTTTTTTTCTACTGATTTTCAAGTTTAAACTAGATTTGTTATCAGATGTGCATTTTTACTCAAACTACAGCACACAATCAGGCTCGACAGCGCAATTGGCTATATTTAAAAATAAAACTATGAAGCTGATTTGAATCAATCACTTAACATCATTCTAAAGCCCAATTCGCGTCATTTTAGCGCCTAGAAATACAATCTGAGCGCATACATTTGAACAGGATGAAAATTTGTAGTGTCTGGCAACATAATCCGCTTTATTTTCAACCAAATTGATACACTTCGTGGCAAAGTACCTTTCTATTTCAAAACCGACCACCACCATGAAAGAAAAAAGGAACCATTTCAGGTTCCTTTTCTGTCGTTTTAGCTGGCTTTGCCTGCTTCCAAGACATCAAATAAATCATCGGCAATCGAGGTACCAAATTGCGCATCAATCTCACGAATACAGGTTGGACTGGTGACATTAATCTCGGTCACATAATTGCCAATCACATCAAGTCCGACAAAAACCAAACCTTTTTCACGTAAGAAGGGTCCCACTTTTGCAGCAATCGCCTTATCGTTTTCAGTCAAAGGACGTGCTTGACCCAAACCACCTGCGGCCAAATTCCCACGGACTTCGCCGTTTTGTGGAATACGCGCCAAGCAGTACGGAATCGGTTCACCATTGACCAACAAAATACGTTTATCCCCCTCCACAATTTCAGGAATATAACGCTGTGCCATAATCGGACGTGTGCCCATTTCCGTCAACATTTCCAAAGTTGAGCCAATGTTCACACCATCTTGATATAAACGGAAAATTCCCATACCACCCATCCCATCAAGGGGCTTCACAATCACATCACCATGTTCTTTGATAAACTCACGAATGAGGCTTTGTTGTGAAGTCACTAATGTAGGGACTTGGAGTTCGGGGAACTGCGTGGCAAACAGTTTTTCATTACAGTCACGTAAGGACTGTGGTTTATTGATAATCCACGCGCCTTCACGTTCCGCTTGTTCCAAAATATAAGTGGTATAGACAAAGTTCATGTCGAACGGTGGATCTTTACGCATCAAGATCACATCGTAATCGGCCAAGGACTCTTTTTGCTGTTCATCCAACTCAAAATAATGATCGTAGTCTTCAAACACTTTTAAGGGAGAAATCAGACCAAAGGCTTTGCCTTGATCGATATATAAATCGTGTTGTAATGCATAACCCAGCTCATGTCCGCGACGGCTTGCGGCCCATAACATGGCCATGGTGGAATCTTTTTTCAGATTCACCGTTTCAATCGGGTCCATCACTACCAGTACACGCATAATTCTCACGCTCATATTTTTTAAACTTGGCAAAAAGTATAACGAAGTTTTCAGGTTTGGGTGCAACAAGTTGTGTAATAATTAAAGATTAAAAAATCTATTTTATTCAAATAACTACAACAAATTACAGTAACAAATCAGATGCTAACTGCTCAACTCAACAAAGGAAAGTATGCATCCATTACCACACAACAGCTCCTTTCCACACCTTCTCCATTAAGCCAAAAGGCGTTGAATATCCTTAGCAATTTTTTCAGGTTTAACAATTGGCGCATAACGTTTCACCACCTGCCCTTTTTGGTTAATGAGAAATTTGGTGAAATTCCACTTGATACTCTGGCTACCTAAAATGCCTTTAGCTTCAGTGGTTAAATACTGATACAGCGGATGCGCTGTAGGCCCATTCACGTCGACCTTGGCAAACATTGGGAAAGAGACTCCATAGTTACGCTGGCAAAAGCTGCCGATCTCTTCATTACTCGCAGGGTCTTGCTGCGCAAATTGGTTGCAGGGAAAACCTAAAATCAACAGACCTTGCTGTTGATAGTCCTGATATAACTGCTCTAAACCTTCAAATTGTGGGGTTAAACCACATTGACTGGCGGTATTCACCACCAATAAAACCTTGCCCTGATAATCGGCCAGATTCTTTTGCTCGCCTTCCAACAGTTCGGCCTGAAAATCATAAATTGTGGTCATTACATCTCTTCCATTCATCAAAATGTCATTACTTAAAGTCGCTTCAAGCTCTGAACCGACCTCAGTCTCAAATAAATATCGCACACAATTAACTTGCACACAAGATTATTATGCGCAATATACTTTCATCCCTATTTCATTTATACTGCTTTACAGACATTAACACCCAAGGACATGCAACATGGCGGACACCCCACTTTTAGAAAACCGCGTGTGTTTTGCCATGTATTCCGCAACCAATGCCATGGTTCGTCAATACCGTCCACGCTTACAGGTTTACGATCTGACCTATCCGCAATTTATTGTTTTGTTGGCTTTATACGAGCAGGACAATGTGACGCTGACCGAGATTGGACAAAAAACCTTTTTTGACTCAGGCACGTTGACCCCGATTATTAAAAAACTAGAAGAAAAACAGTTTTTAAAGCGTGTTGCTGTCAAAGAAGATGAACGTATGAAAAAAGTCGTTCTGCTGGAAAAAGCACTCTTAGCCAAAGATAAAATTATGGCCATTCCATTTGAGCTGGCGTGTTCTTTAGGTCTAGATCCCGATGATTTGGTAGCCATCCATCAACTGTGTCAGCGTTTTTTAAACGGCTTAGAACAGACCCAACAAGACAGTCGAGATACTTAAGTGCAACAAGCGATTGTCGGGTTTCATCTAGATGAAGAACATCATTGGGTGGCGGAGCTTGCCTGTGGCCACACACAACATGTCCGCCATACTCCACCGTGGCAAAACCGTCCTTGGGTACAAACTGAGCAAGGACGCCAAGAAAAAATAGGCGTTCTTTTAAACTGTAAAAAATGCATGGAAAATTCACAAAAATAATTCTTTTGCATTTCCTTCAAATTTTAATGCTTATTTATCAATTTTTTAGAAAAATTAAATAGCCTGTACAGCTGTACTTTTAAACTCAGTAAAACTATGTAGAAAAAATGAATATTACCGTAAGTCTTGTTCATTTTTAGTAAATGATTATACTTCTCATTTTCATTGGCAATTACTCTCTCCGAGCCTTAAATCATGATGAAATTTTCACCACAGTCGCTTTGTGGTTCTAACCTATTCAAATATAGCCTTCTCAGCTTTATGATTTTAAATGCGCATGCAGCCTATGCGCATGAAACGACACTACAAAATAATGAGAAGCCCTCCTCTCAAGCGACGACAAACAAATCGAATACAGCAGCAGTTCTGCCTACTTTAAAAATTGAGGCGATGAGTGAACTTGATCCAATCAAAAGCTATGTTGATTATGATCAGGCCAATGTCACCCGTAATGGTTTAAAGAAAAAAGACATTCCTCAAACCATCGATACCATCGATGTACAGAAATATAAAATCTATGGGTCTAATGACCTCAGTGTGATGCTACAAGGCACACCAGGGGTATCCACCAGTATGATATGCGCGGTGATGGCATTACCCTCCGTGGCTTCTCTGCCGATACAGGTGATATTTACCGTGATGGTATCCGTGAAAGTGGCCAAGTGCGTCGTAGTACAGCCAACATTGAACGGATCGAAATTTTAAAAGGGCCTGCCTCGGTGTTATACGGGCGTAGTGCAGGCGGTGGTGTGGTCAATATGGTGAGTAAATACGCCAACTTTGACTCGAAAAGCTCAGTCGGTACCTACATCGGTTCATATGATACTTATGGTGCAACAGCAGATATTAACCAAGTGTTGAATGACAATTGGGCTGTGCGCTTGACGGGTGAATACGGTGAAGCGGATAGTTTTCGTTCAGGCATCGACAGTAAAATTGAAATGATCTCGCCAAGTTTCACTTATAAAAATGATGATGAAACCCTTACGTGGACCACGCAATATACCTATGACAAATTAGGTCGAGTGCCAGACCGTGGACCTTCTTATAGTGTTTTACCTGCTGGAACATCCATTAAAACGGGCTTTGCACAAAAAGGCGATTACGTTGATGATGTACTACAAGTCATTCGTTCAGATTTAAATTACGAATTTGCGCCGAATTGGAAATTCCATTGGGCAACCAGTTACCGCCAAGCAGATCAAGACTTTGATCATTTTTATGGTGGTACCTACTGTGCTTCGAATGAAACCACCAGCAATGGTGAAAGTAGTAAAGCGGGTGCCGGTTTTACTCCTGTAGATCAACGTCGCTGCTATAACAATGTCGGAAAAATTTCGCAAAACTATTACTGGCAACAAACATCTAATCGTACTACCACCAACACGTGGGATATTACTGGTGAGTTTAATACGGGCGCCATTCAGCATAATCTTTTAGTGGGTACCGATTGGACCTATGAACAAAGAGAACCGAAACTTTCTAATAAAAACGCCAATGGCAGTCGAATTGATGGTTTTTATGACCCAATTACAGGTCAATTAATACAGAATAATCGTGATAACGGTGCTAAAACCATTACTCAGCATAATTATAATGAAGGCACAAGCTACGGCTTTTTCATTCAAGACTTAATTAGTTTTAATGAATATTTCAAAGTAATGCTTGGTGCACGTTATGATTATTACGATACATCAACCACCAATAAATTATTAGCTTCTTCCGACATCAATTACCATCGTAGTATCAATGATGAAAGCTTTAGCCCCAACATTGGTTTCATTTGGCAACTCACAGATCAACACAGCTTCTATGCTTCATACAATAAAAGCTTTGCACCGTTTGGTGGGCGTGTAGGTGTCAGTGTTGTATCCGCAAATACCAATCTGAATACCTTTGATTCAGAACCTCAATATAATGAGCAATACGAAATTGGGGTCAAAAGTGACTGGTTTGACGACCGTTTAAATACCCAACTTTCAGTTTTTGACATTCGCAAAAATAATATTCGTTATGTACCTGATGATACTAAACCTGAAGAATGGGCAACTGCGGGTGAACATCAATCTAAAGGTCTAGAGTTTAGTTTTATTGGTCGCGTATTGGATAATGTATTTATCCGTGGTGGATATGGTTATCTACAAGCCGAAGTTAAAAAAGACAAGCAAAATCCAGATAATGTGAATAAAGTGCTAAATAATGCGCCTGAACATACGGGTAACTTATTTGTTCGTTACTTACCTACAGAAAAACTCTATGGTGAAGTTGGTGTGACTTATGTGGGTGATTACAAAGCCTACCCTAATAGCAATTTAAGCAACCAGCCCTTGGATATGAAAGCTTTCTCACGCGTCGATGCGGCCATTGGTTATAGTGCTGACCCATGGAACGTGACTTTAGCTGTCAGCAACTTGACCAACAAAGAATACTGGCGTTCGGACTCTATGCCAGGTACACCACGTAGCTTCCTCATGCGTTTGAACTACCAGTTCTAAACCCATTTAGTTAAAACGCCATCTCAAGCGGAACAGGTCACTGTTCCGTTTTTTTATGCTTAGCAAGGGACGACTAAGCCAATCAATGCATGCTTCTAACCTTTTCTGATAAAGCGCAAGAAACGGATTTTCAGGCCTCGCTAGATTTGTTAGTGTTTTCTTAAGTTAAATGATTTCCGCGAGTAATCATGACAGAACATAGCAATTACGCACGTGTGGCAAAGGCAATTGAATACATTGAACAAAACTTCAAACAGCAACCCAGTTTGGCTGAGATTACAGAACACGTTCATTTAAGTCCTACACATTTTCAGCGTATCTTTAGCGAATGGGCAGGCATTAGCCCGAAGAAATTTCTGCAATATATTAGTGTGGAATATGCAAAGTCGGTTTTGAACAACCACACAGAAAATAATATTTTTGCAGCAACTTTTGACACTGGCCTTTCCAGTACCAGCCGATTGCATGATTTATTTGTCCAAATCGAAGGGATGACGCCCGCAGAATATAAACAGGGTGGTGAAGCACTCCACATTCACTATAGTTTTGCAGAAACCATTTTTGGCTCCGTCATTATTGCCTCGACCCCTAAAGGGATTTGTCATATGGCCTTTACCGAAGCAGATCGGGATGCATTGACCTATCTGAAAAAACAGTTCCCACGCGCGACATTTATTGAAGATCAGGATGAATTACAACGCAAAGCGCTCGCAATTTTTCAACAAGATCAAAACAGCCTATCAGAGATTAAACTGCATCTGAAAGGCACCGACTTTCAGCTCAAGGTGTGGCAAAGTCTGCTTAAAATTCCCATGGGGCAGCTCAGCAGTTATGCACATATTGCTCAAGAGATTGGGCAAGAGCGTGCCTCACGAGCGGTCGGAACAGCCATTGGCAGCAACCCCGTTGCCTTTTTAATTCCATGCCATCGGGTCATCGGGTCATTCAGTCTTCAGGGCAACGTGGCGGCTATATGTGGGGGACAACACGTAAAACTGCGATGATTGGCTGGGAAGGGGTGCATAGCCAAACGCCAACCGAGTGAGAGAGCGAATAAAAAAGGAAGCCAAAGCTTCCTTTTTTTGTTTCAACGTTTAGACGCCATATTTCACGCGGTAGGCTTCCATTTTTGCTAAAGCTTTTGTTTCACCTTTAGCCTCTAAATAATTCATCAAATCTTTCATGGTCACCAGTGCATGCACAGGAATTTCCAATTCTTTTTGGACTTCTTGAATCGCAGACAGTTCACCTTGACCTTTTTCTTGACGGTCTAATGCAACCAACACACCTGCAATCTGCGCACCTGCATTTTTCAAAATGGTGACCACTTCACGGATCGCTGTGCCCGCAGTAATCACGTCATCAATAATCCAGACTTTTTTGCCTGCAACGGATGCACCAACCAAGACCCCGCCTTCACCATGATCTTTGGCTTCTTTACGGTTGAAACCCCAAGGCACACTCACCCCATGATTTTGTGACAAAGCCACAGCTGTTGCAGCAACAAAAGGAATCCCTTTGTACGCAGGACCAAAGACCACCTCAACATTGTTGCATTCTGTCAGTTTGGCTGCATAGCCAGACGCCAGTAATGACAAGGCTTCACCATCATTGAGTAGACCGGCATTAAAAAAATAAGGACTCACACGACCCGATTTTAAAGTAAACTCACCAAATTTAAGCACGCCACGTGATAATGCGAGTTCGATAAAAGCTTGAGGGTTAAATGTCGCTTGCGTTGTCATGCGGTGCTCCGTATTTTCAAATTGAGGTAAGACTTGCGCATGATACCAAAGAGTAGCTATCCAAGTGATCAAAAAATTTTACGTGTGGTTTCAATTAACGTAAATGGTCTACGTTCTGCAGAAAAAAAAGGGATTTTTGATTGGATTGCCACATCAGATGCTGATGTGATTTGCATGCAAGAATCGCGCATCACCCACGAACAATGGACCGATAAATTTAAACCTGAAGGTTGGCATACTCACCTGTTCCCTGCTGAACGTCCAGGGTATGCTGGCACTGCTATTTATAGCCGTTTACCATTTGTTTCAGTCACTGATGGGCTTGGTTTTGAATTGGCCGATTCTCAAGGCCGCTTTATTTCGGCTGAGTTTGACTTAGGCTTAGACCAAAACGTGCATATTTGTTCACTCTATTTACCATCGGGTTCTTCTGGTGAAGAAGCACAAGTACGTAAAGACCACTTCTTAGAAGAATATAAACAAATTTTGAAACAATGGCGCGATGAAAATAAATCCGTGATTGTCTGTGGTGATTACAACATCGTGCATAAACGCATCGACATTAAAAACTGGTCAGGCAATCAAAAAGCCTCGGGCTGCTTACCGCACGAACGCGCTTGGCTCGATCATATTTATGATGAACTTGGCTATGTCGATACTTTCCGTGAAGTACGTCCAGAAGCTGAGCTTTATTCGTGGTGGTCAAACCGAGGACAGGCCCGAGCGAAGAACGTGGGCTGGCGCATTGACTATCAAGCGTGCTCACCTGACTGGAAAGCCCGTACAGTCAATGCTTGGGTCTATAAAGAAACATGGTTTAGCGACCATGCACCTGTCATTATTGACTACAAAATCTAGAAAAATTTAAGTATTTAACTCATATTCAGTGAACACTTGTTTACTGAATATGAGTTTTTGACCTACATTATCTGCCGTTTTTTGAGTCTTTTTCTGATCAATCAATCAGTGCATTATGTTTCCACGGCAAAGGGACGATGTCAGGATGACAGCACAAGGACAGGACGCCGTAGGATGAAATTAAAACGAACTATGGAAATAGTTGGTTTTCAAGGATGTGACAATGGACGTTGTAATGAGACCCGCATGATCAGGATGATTAAATGCGGGTTTTCTCTTTTTTAGTCTCTGCCTTTTTAATGCTTCTTCTTTTTATATTCTATTTTTCTTTGATTTAATTCTAAAACGCTTTTATGACAAGACGATGACGCTGTTGACTTAAATCGCGACACTAGAGCTGCTGTGCTTTTTCCGTTACTCTAAACCCAGCTTAAAATTCAAAAGGGTGTTCCATGTTAAATGTGTATGGCATTAAAAATTGTAATTCAATGAAAAAAGCATTCGACCTACTGAATGAGTTAGGTTTAGCGTATGAGTTTCATGATTATAAAAAACAAGGCATTGATGCTGCCACTGTCAAAACATGGCTTGATCAGATTGGGGCAGATGTAGTCCTGAATAAAAAAGGGACCACTTGGCGTAAGTTGACTGAAACAGAACAAGACACTGCTTTAGCTTCAGAGCAAGGACTAATTGATGCCCTCACCACACATAACAGTCTCATTAAGCGTCCCGTAATTGCAACCCCGAAAGGTTTTATTGTGGGTTTCAATGAAGATGCAATTCGTGCCCTAAAAGCATAACAAAACAAAAAAGCCGAGCAATTGCTCGGCTTTTTTTGTTGGATGGGATTAGTTCGCGCGAATCCAAGTTTGGTTACGGCCTAACGCAGCCACGCCAATATAACCACGAAGCTCTAGTTTTTTACCACCAGCAGCAATGTTGCCTTTTAATTTATAGGTTTTACCAGTTTGCGGATCTAAAATTGATCCACCTTCATAGCTTGTACCACCCACATTTTTCAGACCATGTACAATCGTTAAACCTTTCAACGATTTGTTTTTGTATGGGCCTTCACACTTGGTACATGCATTTTCTTCACCTGGTGTCAAAATACCTTGAATACTCGCAGTTAAAGTTCCATTTTTTTGCTCAGTGAATTTAACCAAGGCTTTCGCTTGTTTAGTTTTGTCATCAATCGTTTTCCAAACAGTGCCATTCAGCGGATCTGCTGCATGAGCTAGAGCGGTTAATCCTAGTACGCTTAGTGCAAGTGCAATTTTTTTCATTTTTGTCATTTCCCTAGTCTAGTATAGACGACTATCATTATTAAAAAGTCACAACAATTTTTCAATTTTTCAATGTGACCAATTAGTGTAACCTTGTAAATTATGTTGGTAAATACACAAACTCAAGGTAAAACAAATAACAAAATGGAATAACTATGAAGATTGCCGATCCATGGAAACAAATCATTACAGAGCAGTTTTTAAAAACCACGATTCGAACCCCAAGTCGCTTTAGTCTCCCACCCAGTAGTCAGCGTTTTCTTCTTGAACAAATGTGTCGTGCATTTCCGCTCAATAAGTCGATCCAGATTCGTCCTCTACGTCTTGCAGGCCTGCGTGCGGAAGAGTTAAAACCTGAAACTGAAGCCACTCAGCTCATTTTGCATATTCATGGTGGAGCTTTCTTTTTAGGTTCAATGAATACCCACCGTGCGTTTGTCTCAGACCTTGCAGCCAGCACACAAATGCAAGTCATTCACCTTGACTATCCTTTGTCACCCGAACACCCCTATCCTGAGGCCATTGATGCGCTGTTTGATGTTTATCAGTTATTATTGGAACAAGGGATACAAGCCAAAGACATTATTTTATCGGGGGATTCATGTGGTGCAAATTTAGCTCTAGCCTTGGCGCTGCGCATTCGTGATGAGCAACGTCCTCAAGTCAGTGGGCTGATTCTGCTTTCGCCATTTTTGGATTTAAGCTTAACCAGTGAATCTATTCGCTATAACAGCAAGCTCGATGCACTGTTATCCATCGAAGCCCTTGAAACAGGCATCGACTATTATGTTCCAGAGCAAATCGACCCCGCCGACCCACTTGTTTCACCTTTATTTGACGATTTAGCAGACCTCCCACCGACCCTTGTACAAGTCGGTTCGAAAGAAATTCTCTTGGACGATGCACAGCGGTTTAGAGATAAAGCGACCAAGGCTGGCGTAGACGTAACATTTAAACTATACACAGGCATGTGGCATAACTTTCAAATGTTTAATGCATGGTTTACAGAAGCTAAAATGGCTTTGGATGATATCGCAGCGTTTGCTCAAGCGCTCGACCAAGACTAGACACATCCCGCATAAAAAAAGGTCAGCTGAACGCTGACCAAATGAGGAATCATGGGACTACAGTTATTGTTATTAAATCGCTTGCACCTGTGCTAAGGCTGCCGCAATGGCTTTGTCTTTCAGCTCTGGCCCCATATTCACGCCTTCAGCACGAATGATTTCAACATCGGTCACACCGGTAAAATTAAAGACGGTTTTTAAGAAGCCTTCTTGGAAGTCAACAGGACTATTTTCACCATAGACACCACCGCGACTACTGGCAATATAGGCTTTCTTGTCACCAGCCAAACCGACCGGGCCATTTTCAGTATATTTGAAAGTACGGCCTGCAACACTAATGCGGTCAATCCATGCTTTTAAAGTCGAAGTAATCCCGAAGTTATACATCGCTGCACCAATCACCACAACGTCCGCATCTAAGTACTGTTGAATAATACGTTCGCCCAGAGCCGATTGTTCTGCATTTTGACCCATTAAAATTTCTGCGTCTAAATGTGGAATCGGTTGCGTTGCCAAATCCAAATATTCAACCTCAACTTGCGCATGCTTTTCGCTAAGTTGCGAAACAATGGCTTGGCTCAACTGACGAGACACAGAAGCATCCGCCATAATACTTGAATCAATATGTAAAACTTTCATGGGATGTTCCAACATAATCTTTATTGAATAGTTGCATTTTAAAATAAGATTATCCTTAGAATAATAGGCCTATTCAAAACACTATGTTCTAAAAATAGAATGGTCTTTCCCTTCTGAGCTACATACTCAGTTCGTCACCTTTGATACCGTCTTTTTATAAGATTGTGATATGTTGAAAGTAATGTATAAGAAATCAATCACATTATTTAAAAAATAAAGCGGATATATCAAGGATGAAACGATTGAATGAGTTCATGGTTCTCAATATCTAAACAGCTAAGCAACAGCAAACTTTCTCATTATCTACTTGAAGAGGAAGTCATCATGAATTGGAGTACCTTGAAAAAGTGCATTCTGATGTTGGTTTTGGCTTGCATTATTCATGTTGCTTGGCTCGGTTGGGATAGCTTTATCCTACTGAACCCGCAATATTGGCAGGTGGTCAATCTCGATATTGTACGCATCCAATTTGTACTGAACTCTATCTTTTTACTGACCTTGTCAGGACTGATTTATCCCTGCTATGCCCTACATGATCGCGTCTGGGTGCAGCGTTTTTTACCCTATGTCGCAATCGGTATTTTTGTCATTTCTCTTTGCCAAGACAGTTATTTCGTTGGCGTATTAAGCCCCATGACTATGATTGCCTACATTTGTTTACTGACCGTGGGCTTAGTCCTGTTTAAACGCAAAATCATTTATATCATGCTGATTCCCGCAACCAGCTTTTTGGTCTTTTCAGGCTATCTCAGTTTTATAGATGTCATGCCCTACTCTCCACTTTTCACCATTAACGGCAAGCTGTTTTATAATGGGTTTTGGTTATTTTCAATGCTGTATTTCATTGCCCCTATTCTTGTCACTTGTCTGATTTTATTTGAAATCTTACTCAGTCAATGGCGGCATCGTGAGCGACTAATTCAACATTTAAGTCAGACCGACCCACTCACCAACGCCTTGAACCGCCGCAGTATTAACCAAAGCTTAGATGAGTTGCATCATGATAAAATTTGCCCCTATGCCATCGTGCTTTTAGACCTCGACCACTTTAAAAATATCAATGATCAATTTGGACATCATATGGGAGATACTGTTCTGATTGCCGTAAGTCAAAAATTAGGCCTTCATTTGCGTGAAAGTGATGTAGTGGGCCGTTTTGGGGGTGAAGAATTTATACTCATTTTAAAGCAGTCCTCTGCCCTTAAAGCTCGTCAAATCGCGGAACGTTGCCGTGCAGCCATTGAAGATTTAGTGATTCAAAATGAAGATGGACGTGCAATTCGCATTACTGCCAGTTTCGGCATTGCCCTAGCGACGGATAAATTGAAACCGCAACAGCTTTTGGATCAAGCAGACAAAGCACTCTATGCCGCTAAAGCCAGTGGACGTAATCAAATCAAATGCTATTTAGAAATCAATCCTGGTGAGATCAAATATAGCGCCGTATGTGCAGACACACAGCACACTTCACCCAGCTAAACTGCTTCTGCCCGTGCCGCGTCGACCCATTGTGTAACCGCAGAATGCTGCATAATCTGTTGCATATACTGCTGGCTGCGTTCAGATACAGGTAGTGCATAACTCTTGAAACGCATCACTACAGGGGCATAGAAGGCATCGGCTATAGAAAAATCACCAAATAAAAAGGTATGCTCATCCGAACGCTGTGCCCAAATTTGTTCAATTCGTTCGACATCTGTTCTTAATTCAGCATGCTGTGCCCACAGAGCTTGACCCTCAGCTATGCTGTACTGCGTTTGAATATGCATGGGACACAATTGGCGTAGTGCCATAAAACTACTGTGCATCTCACAACTGATACTCCGTGCTTGTGCTCTCAAATGGGTTTGTTTAGGCCACAGGGCTAAATCTGGATTTTGCTCGGCCAAGTATTCACAGATGGCTAAAGAGTCCCAAATTTTAAATTCGCCCACATCCAATACGGGCACTTTAGCATTGGCATGAATGTGGGACAGTTGCTGCTTAAAGGTGGGGGCTTCTGCATCAAAACGAATGAGGATTTCTTCAAAATCCAGATCAAATGCAGTCAAAACCAGCCATGCTCGCATCGACCAACTGGAGTAATTTTTATTGGCAATATATAAACGTTGCATACCCGCTCTCCTTCAGGTTAAAAACGTTGTAATTGAGCTAGCAGTTCAGCCTCAGTAAATGCACCGGTTAAACGTAAACCACGAATTTCTTGTTGTGAGGCATCTAAGAATAAATAGGTCGGTGGTCCTAAAATATCCCACTGGTTTAAGAGCACTTGATGGGTTGCATCGTAATGACTCAAATCTAATTTGATCAAATAATACGGCGCAAGTGCTTGCTGTACCGTTGCCGATTTTAATATACGGTGTTCGATTGGCTGACAAGCAACACACCAATCCGCATAGACATCGATAATGATCTTTTGACCTTTTGGTGCTTGTGCCAAGAGCTGCTTAAACTCCGCTGCTGTCGCTGCCACATGCCAACGCGCAGATGAAGCCACTGGTGCTTCAAAGAAACGCTGACTCTGCTGATATTGGCTATAAGCAATGTACGTCCCGCCAATAACTAAAGCCACGATATACAGCATACGCAACTGAGTTTTATGCCACATCAAACGATACAACACATAGATGATAAAGCTTAACCCTAGCAGCAGACTCAGGGCTTGCATCCATGTTTCAGAAAGCAAAGGACGTACAAAATACAACGCCAAAGCCAACATGATGAAAGCAAAGAATACCCGAACCTGATTCATCCACAGCCCAGCACGAGGCAATACCTTAGCGCCCAGTACGCTTGCCAGTAACAGCGGTGTACCCATACCAAAGCCTAAGGTGAACAGCAAAATGGCCCCTTGCCACTGGCTTTGTGTCTGTGAAATAAACAGTAAAGCGCCTGCCAAAGGCGCAGTCATACACGGTCCAACCAACAGCGCAGAGATCATGCCCATAATCGCAGCACTGATCAGGCTTCCACCCTTTTGCATAGACTGGATATGATCAAGTTTATTCACTACGGCTTGCGGCAGTTTAAGTTCAAACAAACCAAATAGATTGAGCGCGAATAAAACAAAAAGAATGCTAAAAGCAATCAGGGTGGATGGCTGTTGTAACCAACGCTGGAAGTTCAAACCTGCTGATGAGGCCACCAAGCCCAAAATGGCATAGACCATGGCCATACTGCACACAAAGACCAAGGCAATCATCCATGCTTTCAGGCCTTTGCTATCGCGAATAATTAATGAGGTTAAAATCGGCAACATCGGTAAAGAACACGGCGTAAACGCGAGTAATATCCCGAGGCCAAAGAACAGCAATAAACCATAGGCCAACGAGCTTTTGGCTAACTCTTCAGACCAAATTTGATCTTGCGCAGCAATCGCATCGGAAGCTGTTACAACGGGTTCAGCAGTGACTGTGGGGTTGATCGGCTCAAATTGCGGATTCGACTGCGCGGCTAAATCTAGCAGTCGTTTTGAGCCACCTGCTTGGTCTTGTAGACTGACCAAGCCATTGACATCAGTTTTAAACTCAATGCTTTGCGGTGGATAGCAAATGCGATCTTTGGCACAGCCTTGCCAAGTCACCTTATAAGTTTGTGAAGCCTGTGTGTCTAAGTCAAATTGCACTTGTTGATAATAAACTTGGGTGTGTCCATAGTTTTCATCATACAAATCATGCGCAGGCGGCAGCTCAAGCTTAAGGGGCTGACCCGCCTGCTGTACTTCAAATTTGTGCTGATACAGATAATACTGTTCAGGGATATTCCAGTGCAGTTGAGCGGTATGCTCAGTCGTGGATTCCACTGTAAATGGAAAAGCATCTTCAGCTGAAAGGAGTGGAGTTTCTGCACGAACGTTTAAGATACTGGCCCAGATACACAGATTGATGATCAATACTGACAGTGCCAGATACCACGTTTTGCCGCTCATCCCCTGTTTCAGATGAAGATGCTTTTTCATAATATGTTCTTTTTTCTAATTAAAATAAGTATGAAACGCCAAGTCCTGAATAATAACTTTTATCTGAACCATTTAAGTCAACACCAATACTTGCGTCTAACTGCATCCGATTATTCACCGCATACATGACACCTGTACCGAGCGCATATTCATTGTCTTGACTTTCTGCTTTACGATAAACCAATTCAGAAAAACCGCTAAGTTTATCGGTAAATTGATATTCTAAAGTCGGAATTGCAGAAATGGCCCAATCACTATTTTGCACTTCATAACGCATAGTGATGGATGTCGACACGAGGTCGCTATAATCGTATGCCACCACAGATGACAGGCTATAAATATCATCTTCATTGGTGAAACCATCATTACCTGTGGCAATAATCGCTTCAGCCAGTACCGCCATACTCAAGCGTTCATCATCCAAAGGAATCGCCGCTTTTACACCGACACTGACATCACCCAAACCATCTGTTTCAGACTTATTGCCTGCCACTTTCATTTGTTGCCAAGAGGGCCCAGCCCAACCCAATTGCAATTCGATGTTTTCAGCTAAACCTGTGCGCAATAGCATATCTGCATTTAAGCTGGTGGTTTTGACTTTTTCACCATCAGCCGTGGTCGATTCAGCATAGTGCGCATTGGCCAAGCCCTGCTCCCAAGCCAACTGACCCACAGGCGTAATCCCTGTCCCTATGCCCGAACCCGGACGATCAAAAGAAAAATCTGCGGCCATCGCATTCATACTGAACCCAGCGGCTACACATAAACCTAAATGTTTTAATTGCATCATGATGATCTCGCTGTTTAAGCTAATTCTTTTGTCATTTTTGCACCATGCTGACGAAGCAACTCTAAAGTTTGCTTTTCTTCAGCCAATGCTTCGGCCCAATTAATTTCGTCAAACTCACAATCAAAGAATAAATCGCTAATGGAAGATAAAATAGTTAAACCGTCTTCATCTTTGGTGTTTGGATCGACTTTTTCGTCCAATAAACGTTTGACCGCTGGCGCACATGCAGCACTTGCCGCATCCCAAAGTGGGCCATAAATTTCTTCTGTATCCCACAAATGCAAGTTTGCTTTGCCATGAATCAGTTGTTCTAAAATATCTAAATGTACCGCTAGAGTCTGTTGTTTTTCTTGTTCTGACAGTGGTGCACCTGCTTCATACGCTTCGCAAATCGCTTCCCACCATTTGAATAAGCCGTCTGACCAGACAGAAATCACAGGTCCTTTTTCAGGATCGATAAAATTGAGACTTAACCCATCGGTCAATAGACGTTGAACTTGTTGAAGATCTAATTCTTCAAGTGCTTGCACGAAAGCTTGTTGTTGCGCGGTTAACATGGAGATGACGCTCTTCAATTCAGTTTATTCTATTATGCCGAATAAACGGGGCATTTGTTATCCGTAATGTTGGATAAAAGTGAGTACTCAGCATTAAAAAAGCCCCTGATTGAGGGGCTTTTTTTAAATTCGGTGAGGTTTAATCTTCCTCATCATCAACCAGGCCATCATCCTGATCTGCATATACAGGTTGGCCAGCACGTGGTTTATCATTTTTTTCAAAGGTATGTTCTAAACTACGTTTAAGGCGATCGATCGCGCCATGAATCGCTGTATCGACATTATGACCTTTATGATTTACAACCACGGGTTTTAAACCTGCAGGACGTGCTTCAATCATACATTGAATGTCGTCATCTCCGCCTTTATGGCTATTGGCATCACTTAGATGCACTGAAAAGTGGGTAATGCGTTCACTGTGACGTTGAAATTCTTGATTCAGCTCTTCGCGTATATAACTAATTAAACGGTCACTATTTTGAATGTTTTTATCTGTACGGATTTCTATGTTCATAAAATAACATCCTCTCTCTTTCTTTATTCGACTCTTTTTTTGTACGAAGATTTTTATCTCTTGGCACACTTGTAACTTACTGTTTTAACAGTATTCGACCATCTTCAATTGCTTTGGAATGTAACCTCCATCGATTGAATGATGAACACTTTTGAGTCTGCAGATCTGTGTCCTTCTCCTTTGAATATCGGGCCTAACTGAAAATTATGCAAGTGATATTTTTAAAAAAATATGAAAAGGATACTTATTGTGACAAGCCCTTACTTGTATGGCTAAAAACAGATGGATTTGATTCCATCTTCTAACTATTCACGTGACTTCATTGGCTAGAATGAACAAAAAAATCTAATGATTATGACAACTTCAATTACGGCAGGAATGACTGCAAACATCGATCATTCATTCTTTGCAAACATCCCTAAATAAGTGCAAACCCTGTTCCATTCTAGGATTTTCCCGAGCTGTATCATGTCGATATTGCTAAATTTATTATTCAATCACCTAACATTTTTTCCAAGGAGGTCCATATCAAATTAAGTGTCATGCCTGAAAGGTAACATTAAACCATTTGGTAAAAAAAGTATAAAAAATGGCTCATTTTGATATCTATTTTCTATGACGTTCGTCAAATTTGGCTTTATTTTTGCTTAATAATCGGTATCCTGTATCCGATTTTTTGGGGAAATATTCATGAAACTGACTCAAATTGCTGCTTTCGTAGCATTATCTTCTGCTGCGGCAATTTCTCAAGCTGCGCCGATTTGGCAAGACTTTAGCTTCACTGGTTTATATGGTGAAAACTACAAATCACCATTTGTGACTCAAGACGAAAAACTTGAGCAAACAACCATTACTGCAGAATATGCAGCTGGCTTCAAATATGGCGATTTCTTCGCTTTCGCTGACCGTACCAACAACGATGCTGATGGCAATGAAACTTACTTTGAAGTTGCACCACGTTTCAGCTTAGGTGCGATGACAGGAACTAAACTTGAGCTTGGCCCAGTTAAAGATGTGTTAGTTGCAACGACATGGGAAGGCGGTGAAGGTTTCAATAACTACCTCTATGGTATTGGTTTTGCCTTAAACGTGCCATATACACAGTATGCAAACATCAACTTCTACAAAGCAGATAACGACCTGACTGATGATGATTATCAAATGACCATCAACTATGCAGTACCGTTCAAACTTGGTTCTGAAGACTTTTTAGTTGATGCCTTCCTTGACTGGTCAACTGCTGAAGATGACCATGCAAGCGAGTTAAACTGGACTAGCCAGTACAAATGGAATGTAGGTAAACACATTTCTCCAGATACACGCCTATACGTGGGTATCGAGCACTCAGTTTGGAATAACAAATACGGCTATAAAGGCGTTGACCAAAATGACGTAAGTGCGTTGATCAAATATCACTTCTAATTCACTTTTGTGAATATCCAAAAGCAAGACTTCTGTCTTGCTTTTTTTTATGCAAAAGCCGCATGATAAAGCCCCAATGCATACAACCTTGCCTTCATGTCTTTTCTCATTCGTCTGGCTACTGAACACGATCTGCCCGCGATCCAAAATATTTATAATGCAGAAGTCTTACATGGCATGGCCACTTGGAATGAACATGCCTATGATTTAGCGCATTTCCAAAAACAATTACTATACTTTCAACAAAACCAATTTCCATTTTGCGTGGTGGAAGACCAAGAGAAAAAGGTGATTGCAGGATTTGCAGACTATGCTACCTTCCGTAATTTTTCAGGCTATCGTTATACCGTTGAGCACTCGATTTATATTTCACCCAACTATGCCCGTCAGGGCTTAGGCCGGCAGCTTTTAGGCTATTTGATTGAACAAGCAAAAATGCAACACATGCATGTCATGGTTGCAGGGATTGACCACGCCAATCTGGCTTCAATTGCTTTGCATGAAAAGTTTGGCTTTGTACAAACTGGCTATATGCCCCAAGTCGGACAAAAGTTTGGGCAATGGCGTGATCTGGTGTTGATGCAACTGCTGTTAAATCAGTGAGGTCGGGACTAAATTGTCACTGGTGACGCTGATCACGGCATATGTATGCTTGGCCGCATGTTCATAAAAGTTTCTGAGCTGAGCAAAGACTAAACTCAACTCAGCAAATTGCAATTCAATCGATTCGCTCTGGATGCCATGTTCCTGTTCTAAGCGTTTCAAACAATTGGTTTGCATATGCTTTTTAAAATCTTCGATATCCAGTTTTTCTAAAGCCTCTTGAACTTCAACCACACGAACCGCGGTGTTATAACGTACCTCTGTAAGTTGTTTTTGGCACTCTGCCAAGTGATGCTCGGCTTGCACACTCAAGGCCAGTAATGAAGTGCCAGACTTAAAACTGCCTTGTAATAAGGTCTGTAAGATTTTCCAGTTTTTACCTAAAAGCAGATGTGATTCGATGTGCTCCGAATTCAGCACATCGTCGACAGAAATCGATTCTAAAATCAACGTTTCCAAAGCATTGGGCGGAATACTTAATAATAATGTGTCCATATGGCTGCTCTTATTGTTGTTGCTTTGCATTAGCTTAGCGCGTCTAAAAGCACACTGCTCAAACAATTTGTATGAGTAATTTTTCAGTTTCTATCATTCCTCTATGTTGAATAATTCCGAGCCCCTAAAGATTGTCCCTTTACTTCGAATAGCTCCCTATGTTTTATTCAAAGCATAACGAAAATGGAATCAAATCATGCTTAAGTATCCATTCTTGATTGGACTTTTAACTGTAAGCACACTCGCTTTAGCAGACTACACCTTTGAACAAGAACTTCGCCAAGGTTGTGCTAAAGTCAAAAGCTCTGCCAGCACTGGTAAGAAATTTTATGATCAAAAACAATATCAAAAAGCGTTAGAGCAATTTCAGTATCAGGCGACGTGGTCTTCTTTTTGTTTAATGAATCAACCTGAAAGCGGTCTATCCCTTACTGAGCGTGATGTCGAAATTGCCAATAACAATGTCGGTTTAAGTTATAGCAAGTTGGGAAAACCGCTTTGGGCTAGAGCATGGTTTTTGCGTGATGCTGAGTCTAAATCCAGTCAATTTAATTTAAAGCAACTGCCACCCCCTAAACAATCAGCAACACTGGCAGGTAAATATGTGCAGTATGCAGGCTTTGGGCAGTGGAATCAGATTAAGGTAAAACCGCTTAAAAATGTATATCAGATTGAATTTAATGGTCTTTATATGGGACTACGCAGTCTCATCTATGGCCCCAATATTGGCGAATTTGAAACCACAATGCCGCTAAATCGAACTCAAGCGCAATATCAGGTCGACGACTGTAAAATTAATTTAAAGTTCGCCTTCGATCCCAAAATGGGACACACCATCCGTGTCAGCGAAACCAATAACATGAGCTGTGGTTTTGGGCACAATGTTTCGGCAGACGGTTTATTTCTAAAAGTAGACTAAGATCGCGATACAATATTCAATATTTTCATCATTATCCCCCTCTCCCTTTGGAAGAGGGGGGATAATAAAAAAGCTTAAATCGCTACCAATTCTCGAATACCTTTTGCAGGCATTTCACAGCCTGCCCCTTGTGCAATCACTTGCCCACGGGCCATGACGGTATATGCATCGGCCAGCTCTTCGGCAAAATCATAAAACTGCTCGACCAAAACCACTGCCATGTCGCCGCCATCCGCCAGTTTACGAATCACTCGGCCAATGTCTTTGATAATAGAAGGTTGAATGCCTTCTGTAGGCTCATCCAAAATTAACACCCGAGGCTCTGATGCTAAAGCACGCGCAATCGCCAGCTGCTGCTGCTGCCCCCCTGATAAATCCCCGCCTCGGCGGTGCTTCATTTCATCTAAAATTGGGAAAATTTCATACAAATGCTCAGGCACTTTTCGAGTTTTCGCCCCCTTAAACTTGGCCATACCAATCAAGATATTTTCTTCGACTGTTAAGGTCGAAAAAATATCGCGCCCTTGCGGCACATAAGCCAAACCCGCACGCACGCGTTGCTCGGGGCTCATTTTTGAGATGTCCTGACCATCAAGTAAAATCTGTCCAGACTTAATCGGTAAAATCCCCATTAAACATTTAAGTAAGGTGGTTTTCCCAACGCCATTACGCCCCAGCACCACGGAGCACTCTCCTACAGGTGCTTGAAAGGAGACATCTCTTAAAATATGGCTGCCCCCGTAAAACTGATTGACGTCTTTGACTTCTAACATAGTCGGCTCCTTAACGTCCTAAATATTTCTCAATCACATCTTCATTGGTCTGTACCTCAGCCAATGTACCTTCGGCTAAGATCGCTCCTTGAGCCAGTACCGTCACTTTTTCACTGATAGTGTCGATAAAGCTCATATCATGTTCAACCACCACCAAGGTGTGATTTTTCTTCAACTCTAAACACAGCTCAGCCGTGCGTTCTGTTTCGGCATCAGTCATGCCTGCCACAGGTTCATCAAGTAAAATCAGCTTAGGACGTTGCATAAGCAACATACCGATTTCCAACCATTGTTTTTGTCCATGTGACAACAGCCCCGCAGGTTTATGTACCCACTCTTCTAGGCGAATTTGCGCCAATGACTCATCCAAAGCCAACTGCGCATCTGGATCTAGTTTGCTGAAGAAGCTTTTCTTCACCCGCTTATCTTTGGGTGCAGCGAGTAGCAAGTTTTCCATCACGCTAAAGTTTTCAAATACCGTTGGTTTTTGAAATTTACGCCCAATGCCTGCTTCCGCAATTTGCTCGGTACTCATCTTGGCCAAATCATAGTTTTGCCCAAAAAAAGCTGAGCCTTCGGTCGGTCGGGTTTTGCCTGTAATCACATCCATCAGTGTGGTTTTACCTGCCCCATTGGGTCCAATGATGCAGCGTAGCTCCCCTTCTTGGATGTATAGTGATAAATCATTTAAGGCCCGAAAGGCATCAAACCAAACACTAACTTTTTCCAAGTACAGTGCAATCCCATGACTGAAGTCGGCGCCTTGTTCTTTGGGACGTCCATAGCCGTCTGAAGCATGGCCACCATGAGGTTGTATTAGCTCACTCATTCGCTACGCTCCTTTTTAAAACGGTCAAACAGACCAATCACACCTTTGGGTAAGAAAATAGTGACCACAATAAATAAAGCACCCAAGATCAATAACCATGCTTCTGGATAAGCCACGGTGAAATAGGTTTTCACGCCATTAATTAACCCTGCACCCAAAATTGGGCCAATCAAAGTTCCTCGACCACCCGCAGCCACCCATACCGCCATTTCAATCGAATTGACAGGGTTCATTTCACTCGGGTTAATAATGCCAGCCTGAGGCACATACAAAGCTCCTGCAATACCTGCAATCACTGCGGACAGCACCCATGCAGAAAGCTTGTACCACAGCGTGCGGTAGCCCAAATACTGCAAGCGGTTTTCACTGTCCCGAATCGCCCCCAGCACACGACCGTAGGGTTTATTCATGAGATGACGCAACCCCACAAAGCACAACATCAACACCAAAGCCGTTAAGGAACATAAGGTGGCACGCATGGGAGCAGAAGTGATGTCCATGCCTAAGATGGTCTTAAAGCCAGTAAACCCATTGTTTCCGCCAAAGCCTGTTTCATTGCGGAAAAACAATAGTGCCGCAGCAAATGTCATGGCCTGCGTAATAATCGAAAAATACACGCCTTTAATTTTGGAGCGAAAGGCAAAGAAACCAAAGATGAAGGCCACCACACCGGGCACCAACACCACCAAGGCCAAAGCCCATAAGAAATGATTGCTGCCCACCCAATACCACGGCAGTTCAGTCCAGCTTAAAAAACGCATAAAGTCAGGCAGGCTGTCACCTGCCGTCTGGCGCATCAGATACATACCAAAGGCGTAGCCGCCGAGGGCAAAGTACAAGCCATGGCCTAGGCTTAAAATGCCTGCATACCCCCAAACCAAGTCTAGTGCCAAAGCCACCAGAGCCAAGCACATGATTTTGCCAATCAAGGTGACCCAATACGCAGAGAGATGAAAGGCTGAATCGACTGGTAACAAATGTAACCAAGGTAGGATCAGCATCACCGCAAAGCAGACCGCAATAGCGAGCGCACTATAAGGTTTATCGGAAAATAAAGAAGTGATTTTCATGCGCTTACTCCACAAAACGGCCTTTGATGGCAAACAAACCTTGTGGACGTTTTTGAATAAACAAAATCACAAGAACCAGTAGAATAATTTTCGCAAGAACAGCCCCCATCCCAATTTCAAGGACTGTACCGCTGATCCCTAAACCAAGCGCCGCCAGCACAGCTCCCCAAACTTGCCCGACACCACCTACCACAACAACCAAGAAAGCATCGATAATATAGTTCTGACCCAAATCAGGCCCAACATTGCCCACTTGTGCTAAGGCACAGCCTGCTAGACCAGCCAGCCCAGAACCTAGCCCAAAGGCCAACATATCGATACGGCTAGAGCGAATACCGACAGCACGTGCCATTTGACGGTTTTGTGTTACGGCACGAACAAACAGACCAAAGCGAGTTTTATTGAGTAGGTAAACCAACAGCAGTAGCACCACAACCGTAAACACAATGATGGCAATCCGGTTATACGGCAGCATCAAACTTGGGCTTAAGGCAATCCCACCCGATAACCATGAAATATTCGAGACTTCGACATTTTGCGCGCCAAAAATCATCCGCACCAATTGCATCAAAATCAGACTGACCCCAAAAGTGGCCAACAAGGTTTCAAGCTGACGGCCGTACAGTGGACGAATCACCGTCCGTTCAATCAACATGCCAATTAAGGCGCTCACCAAAAAGGCTGCAGGAATAGCTGCAATTAAATACCAATCGACATAGCTACCCAAGTAGGTCTTAAACAGGCTTTGCACCACATAGGTGGTATAAGCCCCAATCATAATCAACTCACCATGTGCCATATTAATCACACCCAGCAGGCCATAAGTGATGGCTAAACCGAGCGCTGCTAGCAGTAAAATGCTGGCTGTACTGAAACCAGAAAATACATGCCCTGCCCATTCACTGGCTTGGATGCGGGTTTTAATCTGACTTTTGGCATCTACCAACACGACTTTAAGTTCTGGGTTCAAATTTGATTGAGTTAAAGCTTGCTCAACCAGTGCCAGCACCTCGGGACGATTGGAATCGGTAAGGACTTTAGCAGCCTGAATTTGGACTAAAACATCTGGACTTTCAAAGTCGAGGCGTGCTTTAAGCTGTGCCAAGCGCTGTTTAACTTTATTATTTTGTTCATGCAGATAGAGCTGATTAATCTGCGCAACATTCAGTTCAGACAGATTATTTTCTAAAATATCAATGGCTGCTAAACGTTGGGCAGATTCTTCAGATTTTAATTTGGCCTGTGCCTGCCCAAAGTTTAAGGCTTTACGTAAAGTGTTGACCAAAGTGACCTGAGACAAATCCCCCGGCCAAGTTTCAATCACTTGCTCATCGGGATAACGCAATAATTTTTCATTATTTTTTAAGATATACGTCGTGCCTGCACTATCCCGATACAGCTCATCACTGTCGATCAGTGCCACCAATCGATCAAATTCTTCAATCGTCCCCGGCCATTGGTTGAGCATGGCACGGCGCTCAGCAAACTCAGCTTTGACAAAACGTTGAATCGTATCATTTGATGCTGATACGCTTTGGGTCTGAGCAGAAAGTTGCGCCTCTTCAGCCCAAATACTGCTACTCACGAGCTGTGCCATTGCGCACAGCAGTGCAGCACAAAAAAATTTAAGATTCATAATATGACTTCCTTAAGCTTGCTTAAAACATCCCCCCATCGGGATGTGCTTACTGAAAAGCCCACAGCAATCGCAGCAGGCTCAACGCTTAAGACAATTATTTAGGAATGTACGGACTCCAAGGTTCCGCCTTAATCACATTTGGTGTTTTATAGACCACGTCAAACTGACCATCACCTCGAATTTCACCAATCATCACTGGTTTTTGTAGATGATGATTTTCAGCATCCATTTTTAAGGTATAGCCTGATGGTGCTTTGAACTCTTGACCAGCCATCGCAACGCGAACTTTATCAACATCAGTACTGCCTGCCTTTTCAACCGCTTGCTTCCACATATTAATGCCCACATAGGTGGCTTCCATCGGGTCATTGGTCACGATTTTGTCAGCATTCGGCAGTTTATATTCCACTGCATACTGCTTCATTTTATTGACAAATTCAGTATTGGTCGGGTTTTTCACCGACATGAAATAGTTCCAAGCAGCCAAATGTCCAACCAATGGTTTGGTATCAATACCACGGAGTTCTTCTTCACCCACAGAGAAAGCCATGACTGGAATATCCGAAGCTTTAATGCCTTGGTTGCCTAGCTCACGATAGAACGGTACGTTAGAATCACCATTGATGGTTGAAATGACCGCGGTTTTCTTACCTGCAGCAAATTTCTTCACATTACCAACAATGGTTTGATAGTTACTATGACCAAAGGGCGTGTACTCTTCCATGATGTCAGCATCTGCCACACCTTTGGACTTCAAAAACGCACGTAAGATTTTATTGGTGGTACGTGGGTAGACATAATCCGTACCGAGTAGAACAAAGCGCTCTGCTTTACCGCCCTCTTCGCTCATCAAATATTCCACCGCAGGAATCGCCTGTTGGTTCGGTGCGGCGCCTGTATAGAAAATATTTTTCGACTGCTCCTGCCCTTCATACTGCACGGGATAGAACAATAAACCATTCAACTCTTCTACCACAGGTAACACTGACTTACGCGATACCGATGTCCATGCGCCAAAAATTACTGCCACTTTATCTTGGGTAATGAGTTGTCGTGCTTTTTCAGCAAATAAAGGCCAATCAGATGCTGGGTCCACCACTACAGGTTCTAATTTTTTACCCAGCACCCCACCATTGGCATTAATTTCATTGATGGTCATCAAGGCCGTATCTTTGAGTGAGGTTTCAGAAATTGCCATGGTGCCTGAGAGCGAGTGCAAAATTCCGACTTTGATAGTGTCACCACTGCTCACTGCCGCTGCTGGCTCAGACGTTGCTGTTTCCGCTTTCTCCGCAGGTTTTGAACAACCTGTCAAAGTAATAGTCCCCATCATTGCAGTTGCAAGGAATGTTTTCGTGAGTAATTTTTGTTGGAACATCTTGATTTTCTCCAAACTTGAAACTTAGGGTGCATTTTGCAATGCATGATTGTTATTCGCGCTATGAGTGCCAATTCAATTTCTATGCCAAGCAGGGTTTTATGATGTAAAAATCATTGTAAAAATTTTAATTATTTTAATATTTATCAATTACTTATTAATTTTTAAATGCACTGCATTTTAGGTGGATTTGCGCCCAAATGGCTACTTTTCTGCATACAAACTTGTATACATCATGTGTTCCAAATCAATTCATTTCGCCTAATTCAATCGATTGATCTGAAAAATTGTGCACAGATTAAGCGCAATTTTATTGCCCATCTGCGCAGCAAAAAGCCCGCAATGTACGGGCTTTTTATTTTTAGATTAAAAGTGTTCAAATAACACAATTTATTCATTTAATGCAGAATCATATGCCTAGGTTGATTTAGTGATGTGTAATCTTCAAACCAATAATGTGGATCATTACCTTTCGTATATTTAACATTTTGTTCTTTATAATTTCCTTTAAACTTTTCAGCAAGGGTAACGTGTATTGAGCCTTGTTCAGGATAATCACAATGTGCATCACTGATTCGATTACCTAGTGCTAACTCATTGTCTAAAATTTTTTTCATCTGAGAATTTAATAAATTGGCATAATACAAAATTCTTTTTTTCCATTCGACACGCCCTGCTAAGCTTAAGGCATGTAGTGTTTCATCATCCACATCAGCTTCACGCATTTCCTGTAATTCTTCTTCATTCATGCCCATATCATTTCGTATATTTTCCGCTAAATGTTTTTCTTGATATTCCATTTTTATTCTCTTAAAGCCAATTTAGTTTTTAGTCATCATAATAGATAAGCCCACTTTACGCAGGCTTATCAATATATTAAACCACCAACTCGGCCAAGTTACCTTTCTGCTCTAACCATTCTTTACGGTCACTCGAACGTTTTTTTGCCAGCAATTTATCCAATAAACCTGCAGTAAAATGACTGTCATCCAAATCTAACTGCACCAAACGGCGTGTGTTTGGATCCAGCGTGGTTTCACGCAGTTGGCTGGCATTCATTTCACCCAAACCTTTAAATCGAGTAATTTGCGGGTTCTTGGTTTTGCATTTTTTCAACATGCTTTCAAGCTCGTCATCGTCCAAGGCATAGTGCACATCTTTTGCATCATCAATTCGATACAGCGGTGGCATCGCCACATACAGATGTCCTTCTTCAACCAAAATCGGAAAATGTTTCACAAACAAAGCACACAGCAACGTCGCAATGTGTAGACCATCTGAGTCAGCATCAGCCAAAATACAGATCTTGCCATAACGTAATTCGGATAAGTCATCCGACCCCGGATCGACCCCGATCGCAATGGCAATGTTATGCACTTCTTGCGAAGCCAAGACTTCATCAGAAGAGACTTCCCACGTATTTAAGATTTTTCCACGAATAGGCATGATCGCTTGGAAGTTTTTATCCCGCGCCTGCTTGGCTGAACCACCCGCAGAATCACCTTCCACAATGAACAGTTCAGACTCTTCTAGGGTATGTCCAACACAGTCTGACAATTTTCCGGGTAAAGTCGGCCCTGCCACAATTTTCTTACGTTCAACTTTTTTCGCAGCTTTCAGACGACGACCTGCTTTCGAGATCGCCATTTCCGCCAACTGCATGGCAATATCGGAGTTTTGGTTCAACCACAGCGCAAAAGCATCTTTGGCAATGTTTTGGACAATACTCGATGCTTCACGACTGGATAAACGCTCTTTGGTTTGGCCTGAAAACTGTGGCTCTTGGAACTTCAACGATAAAATATAGTTCACACCATCCCAAACGTCTTCAGCCGACAGCTTCATATTGCGTGGCAGCAAGTTACGCAGTTCACAAAACTCACGCATCGCATCGGTTACACCTGAGCGTAGGCCATTCACATGGGTTCCGCCCTGCGCCGTTGGAATCAAGTTCACATAACTTTCTTGAACCAATTCGCCGCCATCGACATTCCAACAAATAGCAAATTCGGCACTGGCACGCTCAGCATCTCCTGTTGCCACAAAGGCTGGATGAGGCAGAATCTCACGATCCTCAATTTCATCCATCAAATAATCGACGAGGCCATTTTCAAACTGCCAAACGATTTTTTCGTCATTGATTTGGTCGACATAATTGATTTGCAAACCGGCAGCCAAAACGGCTTTGGCTTTTAAGTTGTGCTTCAGCGCTTTCAGAGCAAATTTCGGTGAATCAAAATATTTGGCTTCAGGCCAAAAGTGAACGGTGGTCCCTGTCGCACGCTTCGGAGCTTTACCTTCTAGCACCGTCAAGGGTGCAGTCGGTTCACCCTGCTCAAAGGCCATTTGGTAAAGGTTGCCTTGACGCTGAACTTCTACTTCGACTCGGCTAGATAAAGCATTCACCACGGAAATGCCTACGCCATGCAAACCACCTGAGAACTGGTAGTTGTCGGTACTGAATTTACCACCAGCATGCAGCTTGGTCAGGATGATCTCGATCCCGCTTTGACCATATTCGGGGTGAATATCGACAGGCATGCCACGACCATTGTCTTCGACTGAGAGCGAACCATCTTTATAAACGGTGACGGTAATTTTGTTGGCATGACCAGCCAGTGCCTCATCGACTGCATTATCAATAACCTCTTGCGCCAAATGGTTTGGGCGTGTGGTATCGGTATACATGCCGGGACGACGACGTACCGGATCTAAACCAGATAATACTTCAAGCGATTGAGCCGTATATTGAGACACGTTGTACTGTTTCCTTATTTTAAGCAGTCCGATAAAAACTGTAATGCCATCGGTATTTTGTCTGCGAAATCTTCCATCGCATGATTGCCTTGCGTTTCCGAGATCACAAGCGCTGCGCCATTATAATAGCGCTGTGCTTCACGATAATCCAAAACTTCATCGCCTTGTTGCAATAACACTAAAATTTTGTCTGCATCTTGCACAAATGGCAGCTCAATCTGCTCTAAATAGTCCAATTGCGCATCATCGAGCGTCCAATGTTCATTGACTCTATAGGGCAGTTGCGTCGCACCAAATAGATCTCGGAACAAATGCCATGGTTGCATAGCTGGATTGATCAGCACAGCCGGCACTGCCAACTTCGCGACCAGTTGTGTCGCATAAAATCCACCTAAACTGCTGCCCACCAGTACCACCTGATCCAACTCCTGAATCAAGGCGGCCAATTTTTCTAAGGCCAAATGTGGCGGCATGTTTAAGTCTGGCAAATGCACGTGCCAGTGTGGATGAGATTCGCAATAGCGTTTCAGCAATTGACCTTTAATCGATAAAGAACTGCTTTGAAAGCCATGTAAATAAATAATATTCATGCTGTACATTTACTCTTCTACATCATTTTTATTGAACTCAAAAGAGATGGCATCAGCCGACTGTATTATTTTGTATGGATATAAAAATTGTCAGACAAAAAAATAAGGTCATCTGTGTATTCATCGCTATTGTAAAAGTTGTTCGAGATGAATTAGATAAGCTAGAGTGCTAAGAATTTATACCGTGATCGTTGAAAAAAATAAAGTCCCTTTGGACACAGAAGCACAAGGGTAGAAAAAATGCCAAGTTTAACGCCTCTGCACGAAACCTATTGTAAATGGGACCGTACTCCTCCCAGCCAAGCCGACCTGCTTGAAGGGATTGCTCAGTTGGTGACAAACCGCTTAGGCGATGTCGTCCATGATTTAATTCAGGCCATTCAACGTGAAATTTTAATCAGTTTATTTGGAATGAATGAAACCAGTTCCAAGAAGTTTCTGTCGACACGGTCAATTGAAAAAATTTACCAATTTTCCTTCAATACCCTGCAAAACTACGGTAGCTATTTATTGGCGCCAAGTTTACGTCATATCATTGAAAAATTTCCAAATTTGCATCGCAAACCCTTAACACCAACCATGCATTATTTAGTCGGTGCAATCAACGGCGTTTTGGGCGACTATTTACTGAAATATCACAACCCTGTGGCGCTACCGATGGTATTTTATGATCATTACGGTGCTATCCAGCAAGGCGAGTTGTCTGGGCGCGTGGTGATTATGGTCCACGGTCTATGCATGAACCATTTGTACTGGAGCACGGCGCGTTATGGCGGTATAGGGGAAAAACTGCTGGCGCAACGTGCACAAAATACCATGCTATATCTCAACTACAACACGGGTCGTCGTATTTCAGCCAATGGGCGTAGCTTTGCCAACTCACTACAAGATTTACTCAACCGTAACCCACGGATTAGCTCAATCGATCTAATTGGACACAGTATGGGTGGACTGGTTTCACGCAGTGCGCTGTTCTACGGCAAACAAAATATGCAAAGCTGGATTCATGTGGTGGAAAACATAGTCTGTATTGGTTCTCCCCATCATGGTGCGGCTTTAGAACGTTTTGGCTTTCATTTGCAGGACAAACTGGGACGTTTCCCTTTTGTCAAAATTATTGGGCATATCGTCAACATTCGCAGTAATGGCATTTTAGACTTACGTCATGGCAGTGTGCGAGACGATGACTGGGAACATAATGAAGCGCGTATTGGTCATGTTGATGACAACCGTAAGCCAGCCCCTTTGCCCTCCCATATCAATACCTTCTTAGTGGCAGGTACGATTGAGTTTGAACATCGCAAATATCGTGCGCTCAATGTGATTGGGGATTACTTGGTCAGTGTGAAAAGTGCCTTAGGCGAGCATATGAATCCACGCTTTCAACTGAAAGTCCCCGATTCACATAAAGCCATTTTCTACGGCTTAAACCATTTTGAGCTACACACCCATGCCAGTGTTGCCGAACAAATCGTCAATTGGTTCTATCCAAATCCAACCGAAACGGAATATGGTCAAGTGCATGAATACATGATCGGGTTGGATGAGTTGGAGGGCATTGCACTCACCTAAACCATTGATACATCCAATAAAAAAGCCAACATTACGTTGGCTTTTTTTATCTTTATTATTTTTTCTTCGCGTGGCTTGGATATTTACGCAACAGTTGCCACAGACTAATCAACGCCAGTGCCACAAAAAACACCAAAGACCACACAGGTAAAGACTGACCCAAGAAAGTCCAGTCTACCAGCGCACATTCACCTGAACCTGTTAAGACTTGCTCAAACACAGCACGCAGCGGTAACGTATCTAACCAATAATCCAAGCCTGGGCCACAGCTCGGCACTTGATCAGGTGGTAAGCTCTGTAGCCAAACGTGACGTGCTGCCACACCGGCCGACCATAAGATCGAGAGACTGCCTAAAAATGCATAAAAGCGTTTAAAACCATTCGATGCTGGGTTATGCAAAAAAGCAATCAGCGAAATAATCCCCAGTCCAATCAGTCCCACACGTTGGAACACACAGAGTGGGCATGGGTTTAACTGTAGGGGGCCGTACTCTAAATACAAGGCAAAGGCCATCCCAATGATACTGGCTAGAACCAAAACACCACTCACGAAGCGATAACTCCATTGCATGGTCAATCCTCTTAATTTTTTATCTAAATTGTGCAAGATACTGTTCAAAACTCAGTTGACTGTCTTGCTCTAATTGCTGTTGTTGTTGCAGTGATTGCGTAGCTAAATCGTCAAAATAAGCCCATGTCTCTGCACTCAACTGATGACGCTCATAACTCGATGCATGTTGTGCGGCCATTTGGCTACCAAAGCCCCATGTCCCACCCGCTTCCAGAGTATCTTCGATCATCTGCGCCGACAAAGTATCATCAACTTCAGCGACTCTCTGTTGCATGACTGTCATCGCTTTGCTATAGAGTGTGGTGTCATAGCACTGATCTAACAACACAACCAGTTCTTGCATCGCCTCTAAATGAGACTGACTCCATGCTTCAATTGGGAACGATTGCTCACCCACAGCAATTGCAGCATTCGGTGCGCGACCGCGATTGACCACTTCCGCTTGGTTCTTCTCGATTTGATCTTGCTCTTCAGCTAATAAGTCTGGGCTATCCAGCAGTAAGCAATACAGCGCCAACACTTCTAAGAAACCTGCGGTATCTTCATTGATCCCAATTGGGCTATATGGGTTCACATCCACCGCACGCAGTTCTACATAACCGACACCACGATTGCTCAGCGCTTGTGATGGCGTTTCACCTGCTTGCGGTACTTGCTTTGGACGCACCAAACTGTAGTACTCATTTTCAATTTGCAGGACATGATCATTAATTTGAATCGGTTCGCCCTGCGCATCATTGAGGCCTAAGCGACTAAACGGCGCATAAGCGGTTTTAACTGCCTTTTGTAGGCCTTCGAGATAACCATCGATATTGTTGTAATGAATACCGAGCTGCTTTTGTGCTGAGTTTTGATAACCAAAACGTCCCATTCGCAAAGCAGTCGCATACGGTAAATACAAGGTCCCGCGCAGCAATGGCAACAGATGATGTTCACGCCCTGTCATAAAACACTGGCAGACCGATGGACTTGCCCCGACCAAGAACATGACCAACGGCGTAAGGCGAATAAAGTTGCGGATCAATCCAAAATAGCGGTGACTACGATAGTCTTGTGCAGATAAGGCTTTTAGTGCCTCATCTGTTTCATGTTGTTGTAATTGTTCAAACAGTTGATCTGGAAAAGATAAGTTATAGTGTAAACCTGAAATGGTTTGCATACGACGACCATAACGTACCCCTAAACCATGACGGTATAAGGTCTTGAACTTCCCGATATTTGAGCTGCCATATTGGGCTAAGCGAATTTTATCGTCATTGTCATCCAACATACATGGCATCGACAGCGGCCAGAGCTTTTCACCATGTTCCAAATGACGATGCGCCACACTATGAATGTCTTTTAAATAATGCAGCGCCTCGGTAATGCTGGGCTGGGGCGGTGTAATAAATTCTAATAAAGCTTCCGAATAATCCGTCGTAATATGCGGATGGGTCAGCGCAGAACCCAAAGCTTGAGGGTGGTCGGCTTGTGATAAAAAGCCATCACTTTGCATACGCAGACTTTCACGCTCAATCCCGCGTAACATCCCTTGCAAAAGTGATGAATTGACCCAAGTCGGTAACACAGCTGTAGATTTAGATGCGGGTTGACCCATTACAATCTCACTTTTTGGAAGAAACAATTACAACGACGAATAAAATAAAATCATCAGTTTATATCAGTATAACGTGATTTTAATTCGGCACATTACACCCAGTCCTATTTTCAAGTAAACCATCTGTTCTATTTTTTCGGAAAATATTTATCACAAAGTTACGCTATTAGACATGTCAAAAGTGTGATTGTATTGAAGAATAAATGCTAAAGAATTGTAAACTTTATGAATTATCAAGAAATTTTAGATTTTTGGTTCGATCCCAAAAACCAAAGCTGGTGGTTTAGCCAAAATGATGCGTTCGATGCACTCATCGAAGAAAAATTTAAGACAATTCATCAACAAGCGGCACATGCTGAACTATGGTCTTGGCGCAGTAGTGCTGAAGGGCGTTTGGCTGAAATTATTGTGCTCGACCAACTGTCGAGAAACCTTTATCGCAACAGTTCTTTGGCCTTTGCTCAAGACGCCTTGGCCTTGGCTTTGGCGCAAGAAGCCATCACGCTAAAACTGGATGTAGCACTGCCACCCATACAACGCAGTTTTTTATATATGCCCTTTATGCATAGTGAATCGAAACTTATTCATCAATATGCTTTAAAATTGTTCGAAGACTTAGGCAATCCGATTAACCTCGATTTTGAACAGCGTCACAAAGTGATTATCGATCGTTTTGGACGCTATCCGCATCGGAACCAAGTCCTTGGCCGCAACTCAAGCCAAGAAGAACTGGATTTTTTGACTCAGCCCAACAGCCATTTTTAACTGTTCGGCTTCTCCCTGTGTGCTAAGGAGTCTATCTCATGAAGAAAATTTTAATCGCCTGTGCACTGGCGACGGGTCTGAGTTTAGTAGGCTGTGCCTCTACCCCCTCAAAGCCCTTAACCTTCGACCAGTTAGGTCGGTTTAGTAATACGCCATTAAACACCTCGACTTATCGCATCAGCTTCCAAGCTCGCCCAAATATGAGCTATGGCACGGCTGAAGAAATTACGCTGGTCAAAGCTGCGCAAACCACAGTGCAAAATGGTTATCGCTTCTTTAAAGTACTGAATGACCCGAGCAACCAAAACCAACCACCAAGGCAGGCCGTGGTGTATTCAAACCCAATGCCTTATTACCCATATGGTTATTATTCTCGCCATCCTGCCTTTTGGCCTGATCCGTTCTATGATGTCCCACGTGTAGTCGACATTGACCCCGTGCAAGTGTCATACAGCATTCAATGCTTTAAAGACCAAAAATCGGCACCAAGCGATGCCTTTGATGCCACGCTGATTTTAAAATCGCTGGGTGGAAAATACGGTTTGAGTCCAACCGGTGAAGTGCTCCCACCGCCTGAACCGAGCAGTCCAGCGTCGACCAGTAAATAAAGCATAGAGCCTGCCTATGAATGAACCTCAAGCCGTCCCATCAAGTCTGAAACGCAGCAAACGTTTTGCCACCATTGCCCTAATCACGGCAGTGGTGACATGGCTGCTGCTGATGGTCGTGGCCAAGTTTGTCCCCACAGACAAAGTTTGGATCATTCATATTTTAATGTTATCCGCCGAAGCAGGTGTGGTCGGCGGCTTGGCTGACTGGTATGCCATTACTGTGCTGTTCCGTAATCCCTTTGGAAAAATGCCGATTCCAAAGTTTTTACGCGATCACACCGAAATTATTCCTCGTAACAAAGACCGTATTGCAGAGTCTATGGGCCGCTTTGTACAAGAGAATTTTCTTTCTCCACAAGTGGTGGAAAAAAGCCTGCAAAGTACCGACCTGTCTTTGGCGGTTGGTCAATGGCTTGCCAACCCACAAAACAATCTGCAAGTCACCCAAGTCATTCAACAAACGGTGCCTAAAGTCTTTGAGTTTGTGGGCCAAGAACAAATCGGACGCTTTATTCAAAGTAACAGTGTGCAGTGGGTGCGCAACACTCAAGTCAATCATTTGGCCAGTGAAATGCTGCGTGCAGTGCTAGAAAATGATTTCCATCAAGATGTATTACAACGCGGACTCGACTTGGCACATGACTGGATGACCCAACACCCTGAACAAAGTCGTGAGTTGACCCGAACCTTGTTCAAAGAACTCGGGGTCTGGAAACTGGCCAAAGGAGCCAGTTGGATAGGCATCGATGTGCAGCAAAGAACCATTGACTCACTCATTCAACGAGTCGAGTCGATGTTGGCCGATCCTGAGCATCCGTGGCGTCAAAAGATTGAAGCGATAGGACACGCGCTTATGCTCGAACTGGCAGATACCGAAAGTAAAGCCAGTCAGCGTTTAAACCAAACCAAAGATGCCCTGCTAGATAGCCCACAAGTCCTGAATTTTATTAGCGGTGCAGTGGTCATTTTATGTGATGCCATTAAGCAAGACTTACAAAAACCAGACTCTGGTATTGCTCACAACATCCGTGTATCCATTCAACAAATCGGGGAAAACATCATCTCCAATCAAGCCGTCAGAGACTTACTTAATCAACGCCTCAGCGGCATTGCGGTCAATCTCAGCGACCAATACAGTGAAAAAGTCATTCGTTTTATCAGTGAACGTATTCACGAATGGGACTCCAGTGTGATGATTGACAAGATCGAAAATGAAGTCGGTGGCGACTTGCATATGATTCGGGTCAATGGTGTGGTAGTCGGTGCATTTATTGGCTTAGCACTGGGGATTATTCGCGCGGCAGTTGAACAGCTCTTATAAAAGCAATCCATAAAAAAGCATGCTTTACCCCTGTCCTACATGCAAAATTTGCATAAGTAAAAGGGGATGAATATGCTATTTTGGGCTGATATTTAGACACTTTTAAGCATTCATGATTCAGTTGCCTTCATCTAAACTGCCTGCACAAGGCGTCACTATTTTCAGCACCATGACTGCCATGGCGCAGCGCTTAAATGCCCTAAATCTATCCCAAGGTTTCCCAGACTTCGAAGCCCCCGCTGAACTGCTAGATGCTTTAGCACAGGCCACTCAAAGTGGTTTCAATCAGTATGCTCCAGGCGATGGGGTCTGGTTGTTACGCGAGCAACTGGCGCAGCAATTTGCACAACGCGATCAGATTCAGCTCGACCCGATGACTGAAATTACCATCACTCCGGGCGCAACCATTGGCCTTTTTGCCACCATTCAAGCCGTAGTCCATGCGGATGATGAAGTCATCATTTTTGACCCCAGTTATGACAGCTATGCGCCAAGTGTGGCTTTGGTTGGGGGTAAGGCCATTCATATTGCGCTCCAGCCCCCACATTTTTCGGTCGATTGGGAGCAGGTCAAATCAGCCATCACGGCCAAAACCAAACTGATCATTATCAACACACCACATAACCCAAGTGGTGCCATTTGGAGCCAGCAAGATTGGTTGACGCTGATTGAACTGATTCGCGACACCAATATTTTAGTCCTGTCTGATGAAGTCTATGAACATCTAGTATTTGATGGTCAACGTCACTATTCCGCGCTGTCTTTTCCTGAACTGCGTGAACGCAGTGTGGTGGTGGGTTCCTTTGGCAAAACCTTTCATGTGACGGGTTGGAAAACCGGCTACTGCGTTGCTACACCTGCGCTGATGCAACTGTTCCGTCAGGTCTATCAGTTTGCCAACTTCTGCGGAGTCACCCCAGTACAACTGGCTTTGGCCAATTATATGCAGCAACATCCTGAGCATATTCAAAACTTAGCGGGCTTTTATCAAGCAAAACGCGATCGTTTTATTGAAGGTTTAACCGGCTCACGCTTTCAATGGCTACCTTCGCAAGGCACTTACTTTCAAAATGTCGACTACAGCCGCATTCGTCCCGATTTAAACGATGTTGAATTTTGCCGCTTTCTGGCAGAGCAGCATGGCATTGTTGGCATTCCTGTTTCGGTGTTTTATCAGCAGGCACCAGAGGCTTTGCGCATGATTCGTTTTTGCTTTGCAAAGACCGATCAAACCTTGGCTCAGGCAGCTGAAATTTTACAAAGCGTTTAAACCTTTTTCAGCTTTGCTTTTGCACAAGAACAGGCTTCGCTTACTGAAATACATCGGCTTTTCAACACTGAACTATGCTAGGGTAAGCCTTAGAAATGTAATAAAAATAACCTCAGGATGACCTATGTCAGCACACACCCCATTGGTGCAACAACAAAAGCTATGGAAAGCCTTTTTTATTTTCCTGATGCCTTTGATTGCCACCAATATTCTGCAAAATCTGTCGGGTACAATTAATACCATCTTTGTCGGACAGATGATGGGTGTGCAGGCGATTGCAGCAGTTGCGGTGTTCTTCCCCATCCTATTTTGCTTAATGGCCTTCGTAATTGGACTATCTGCGGGTTCTACCGTCTTGGTTGGTCAAGCATGGGGCGCACAGAATATTGAAAAAGTCCGTGCGGTGGTCGGCTCCACTATTTTTATGACTCTCATTGGTGGCAGCTTTATTGCATTTTTAGGGGTAGTTTTTGCGCGACCAATTTTATCGGCTTTGGGTATCGATGAAGACGTCATGCATCTCTCGTTACCTTATGTGCAATGGATGTTGGCAGGTAGTCCCCTACTGTTTGTATATATTATTTATACCTCAATTTTACGCGGTGTCGGAGACAGCACGACACCACTGATAGCCTCTGGCATGACCATCTTGATTGGGCTTTGTGTCACGCCAGTTCTGATTGCGGGTTATTTCGGCTTTCCAAAACTGGGGATTGTTGCGCCTGCTATTGCGACCATTTTAGGCTTTGTTTCCGTGCTGACCTTTTTGTATTTCTATTTGAACTATAAACAGCACCCACTCAGACTCGATGCACAACTGCTACGTCATATTCGCTTTGACCGCCAGCTGAGTAAAATCATTCTGCGCTTAGGGGTTCCAACAGGCATTCAAATGATCACCACCTCGGTTGCGGGTCTTGTGATTGTGGGCCTAGTCAACCGCCATGGGGCCGATGCGACCGCAGCCTATGGTGCGGTCAATCAGGTTCTGAATTATATTCAATTCCCCGCCCTGTCGATTGCCATTGCTGCATCGATTTTTGGTGCACAAGCCATTGGCGCAGGCAAATCCGAGTTATTGGCCAAAGTCACGCGTACAGCGCTCGGCATGAACATCACCATTACAGGTTCCTTGGTGGTCTTGGCTTATCTTTTCTCCAAATACCTCATGGCACTGTTTATCACGGACCATGCAGTGGTTGAGCTGGGGCAGCAGCTGTTGTTTATTGTGCTGTGGTCCATTTTATTCTTTGGTGCCAGTGCCATTTTTTCCTCCATTATGCGGGCCAGTGGTACAGTCACCATGCCCATGATCATCAATATCGTTGCGATTATTGCGATTGAAGTGCCCTGTGCCTACTTATTTAGTGAGTGGTGGGGACTGCAAGGGATTTGGTATGCTTATGCACTGGCCTTTGTCAGCTTATGCATTATGCAGGGACTTTATTATCAATTTGTTTGGAAGAAAAAGACCATTGAAACGCTCATTTAAAGCTAAGCGAGTATTTGATAGAAGACATTTTTGATCATGACGATCTTTAAAATTAAGCATAAAAGAACTCGCCAAAGCGGTTTTTTTTACATCACGACATTAAGACTTTCTTTGGCTTAATTTGGTCGCAAAAGCAGTCACTTTTTGGTAGCCCGTCGGTAAGATACGTTGAATCAAATCTAAGGTTTTCGCATCGTTGCCAATCAATAAACGACGCTTGTCTTTTTGTACCGCCTCTAAAATTTGACGCGCTGCTTCTTCAGGTGGACAGCGTAATAATTTATTAAAGGTCTGCGCAGACTTCTCAGGGTTCATCCCGATGCTACGCAAGCTGTCATTCACTTTGGCAGCATTGGCAATATTGGTTCGAATCCCACCCGGATGCACGCACAACGCGCTCACACCAGAGTTTTCCATATCTAACTCTTGGCGTAATGACTCGGTAAAGCCACGCACCGCAAATTTAGTAGCATTGTAAGCAGATTGAGTCGGTTGAGCCGTTAGACCAAATAAGCTGGAAATATTGATGATATGCCCATCGCCTGTTTTCTTAATATAAGGCAGAAACTCTTTGGTGCCATAGACCACACCCCAGAAATTAATCCCCACGATCCATTCCAGCTCTTCATAGGATGCACCTTCTACGGTTGAACCCAAAGCAACGCCGGCATTATTAAAAATCATATTCACAGAACCATGATTTTGTACGGTTTCTTCAGCCCACGCTTGCATCGCTAAACGGTCTGAGACGTCTAATTTTTTCGTAGTAACACGTACATTGCTGCCTTGTAGCAGTTCAACTGTTTTCGACAACCCTTGTTCATTGACATCACTCAATGATACATGACAGCCCGCCTTGGCCAATAAAAGTGCCAATTGTTGGCCAATACCCGATCCTGCACCTGTAATTGCCGCAACTTTATTTTTAAAATTCTTCATGAGATTGTGGTTGTCCTTTATCTTTATACATCGACTGTAGATGCTTTTTTTATAATTGACAATATCAATTGTCATAAATTTAATAGCCAAAAGTGTCAAGTCTATGAAAACCACATAGAGATTAAAGCCTACGCATAGGTAGAGTCGTGGTTTATTGCTAAACTATACAAAACCTTGGCTTTCAAATAGGGCGATGAAATCTAATGACGGCATCTGAAGCAGTACAACAAAACAGCGATAACAATAAAACCAAAGAAAGACAATTCAAGGGCTTATCGCTTTCTGAACGTAAACAGCTGCGTCGTGAAAAACTCATTGAAGCTGGAATTGAAGCCTACGGCACTCACGGCTTTTTTGCCGTGACGGTGAAAGATATTTGTAATGAAGCCAAACTTACTGAACGTTATTTTTATGAGTCGTTTAAAAAAAGTGAGCAACTGTTTCAAACCATTTTTTTAAAGCTGATCGATGAGTTACAGCACAATGTCATGCAAGCCATCATGCAAGCCTCTTCAGATCCACACAAAATGATTGATGCAGGACTGCGTGCCCTGCTCACTACCTTAAAAGACAATCCCCGCATGGCGCGTATTATTTATATCGATGCAATGTTGGTCCAAGAATTACATAACCAAGCCACCATTCATGAAACCATGACCCGTTTTGACCGGATGATTCAAGCCTTTGTGATGCTGATGATGCCGCAAATTAACCGTTCCGAACGAGAAATTTCGCTGGTCGCCACAGGCCTCAATGGCTATGTTACGCAAATTGCGATCCGTTGGGTGGTCAGTGGGTTTAAACAATCCTTTGAAGAAGTTTTAACCTCCAGTCGTATTGTGTTTATTTCACTCCTAGAAACCTTTTCTGACCCGAATGCACGGGAAAAATTGGATGTCTAAGACTTTTCACTTGGATGAGATCGGCATTTTCGAAAGCAATTTAGATTAAACTTCCATTAATTTTGAATCCCAATATGACGATTTTTTGTCACATTTTTTTGCAAATTTCATCAATCGTCTGTTTTTTGCAATGATACTGTCATAATTAATCTTTGTAATAAGCCTGTCATAAAATTAAAACGGCCTGCCGTTACCTACAATAGGATATTGCGTTGTGAAAGATGACTACATTTTAATCGTCGATGATGAACTTCCCATTCGAGAAATGATTCACACCTCGTTGGATATGGCAGGCTTTCAATGCTTACAAGCCGAAGATGCAAAACAAGCCCACCAAATGATTGTGGATCAGCGTCCTGCTTTGATCTTGCTCGACTGGATGATGCCCGGTGGTGTCAGTGGTGTAGACTTATGTCGCCGTCTCAAGCGCGATGAAAATCTCTCTGAAATTCCAGTGATTATGCTCACGGCACGTGGTGAAGAAGACCATAAAGTGCAAGGTCTGGATGCTGGTGCAGATGACTACATGACTAAACCGTTTTCGACCCGTGAATTGGTTTCTCGGATTAAAGCTGTTTTACGCCGCGCTAATGCGCTCAGCGGTGAAAAATCTATTGATGCCAATGGTTTAATCTTAGACCCTGTCAGCCAACGGGTCAGCTTTGGCAATAATTTCCTCGACATGGGGCCAACCGAGTATCGTTTATTGGCCTTCTTCATGACTCATCCTGAGCGTGCCTATACCCGTGCACAACTTCTTGACCAAGTCTGGGGCGGAAACGTGTATATTGAAGACCGTACCATCGACGTGCATATTCGCCGCTTACGTAAAGTGCTTGAGCCTTATGCTGCAGATCGCTTTGTGCAAACAGTTCGGGGTACAGGCTATCGATTCTCTACACGTGCGGATATCGCCCTAGGTTAATTTTGTTTTATGTATGAACCCTACCCGGTCCCTGAACTCGCACGCGAGCATAAAAAAACGCGATACAGCAGTTTATGGGGCTTTGCCAAACAGGACTTACGTCTCCTTGCCTTTTTCTTGCTGATTGCAAGCTTGATTGGCTTTGGCGTCGGTTATTTTTGGACGTGTATCTCCTTTGCTTTTGCCGTTTTTTTCATTCTGCAAATGCGCTCTTTGTATTTGGTCAATGACTGGATTTCCAATCGTCCCTACGAAGTTCCACCCAACCTTGGGGGCATTTGGGGAGCATTATTGTTCAATGTCTATCGGGCACAGCGCCAAGAACGGATTGTACAAGCGGAAATGGTCGGGTTGATTGATCGGGCGCAGTCATCATTGGTCGCTTTGCAAGAAGCCGTGGTGCTGATCGATGACATGCAACAAATTGAATGGTGGAACCCTGCCGCAGAACGGTTATTAGGCATCGAACAAAATGACCGTGGCCGTAATATTTTGACTTTATTACGCCAACCGAGTTTTGTGGATTATTACAATAATATTGATGCGGCACCAGATGGCTTAAAAATGAAGTCATCCAGTTTTGATGAACATTATGTTCAAGTCAAAATGACCCGATTTGGTGGAGAAAGTCGCTTACTGGTCGCCTATGACGTGACCCGTATGCATAATCTCGAACAAATGCGTAAAGACTTTGTTGATAATATTTCACATGAACTACGTACACCACTGACGGTACTCAGTGGTTATATTGAAACCTTTACAGACCAAGAAGACCTCAACCCACGTTGGAAGCGGGCCTTTGACCAAATGCAAGCACAGGCCAAACGCATGAATGCCTTGGTGAATGATTTGCTCTTACTGTCACGCCTAGAAAATGACAAGCAAATTGCTAAAAATCAAATCATTGACATGCCTAGCTTAATGAACCAACTTTATGACGATGCACATGCCTATAATATTGATTATGGGCATACGCTCAATCTCGACATTGACAGTCACTGCGACTTAATCGGTTCAGATATGGAATTAGCCAGTGCTTTTAGTAACCTGATTACCAATGCCATCAAATACACGCCGAAAGGCGGAACGGTGACCATGGGTTGGCATGACAATGGTGAACAGGCTTATTTTACCGTGGAAGATACTGGTATCGGTATTGATCCTAAGCACTTGCCCCGTTTAACCGAACGCTTCTACCGTGTTGACAGCGCGCGCAGTCGACAAACGGGTGGCACAGGCTTAGGGTTAGCAATTGTGAAACATGTGTTAATGCAACACCAAGCTCATTTAGAAATTGAATCCAAAGAAAATCAAGGCTCTATTTTTAAAGTGATTTTCCCCAAAGAACGCACCTATAATCCTGAATAAGCCTCTTTCTTCAAAAGCATGAAAAAAGCACCGATATCGGTGCTTTTTTTGTCTCTCACCGTCCGTTTAACAAGGACGGTGACCTAGAGCTGACACGATTAAACTGTATGTCCCATCGCTTCACCCATCACCACAGTCGAGTTGGCTTTAAAGGCTGCATCCCACGTCATTTTGTCTTTTTCAAACAGTACCACAGCGGTTGAGCCTAGGTAGAAACGACCGAGTTCAGCACCTTTGTCCAAGAACAAGTCATGCTGATTTAGCTCTAAACGGCCAGTAGGCTTCACTTTTCCTGTCGCAACAGTTTCAATCCCCGCCACAATCATGGCGCCAACGAGAACCACGGCCATACGGCCGATTTCCGTATCAAATAAACAAACCATACGTTCATTGCGGGCAAACAGGCCTGGAATGTTTTCAGCAGTGGTTTGATTGACCGAGAACAATTCACCCGGCACATATAAGGTTTCCGTCAATGTGCCTGCAAATGGCATATGCACACGGTGATAATCTTTAGGCGATAAATACACCGTTGCAAACTGACCATTTTTAAACGGTTCAGCCAACTGCGGATCTGCAATTAAATTATCAACGGTGAATTTTTGCCCTTTGGCTTGGAAAATATCCCCTTCCACAATGGGACCCAACTGTGAAATCGCACCGTCCGCAGGCGATACAATACTGGTCGCATCGGTATCAATATCACGCACACCCTCTTTTAATGCACGGGTAAAGAATTCATTAAAGGACTTGAATTTCAGTGCATTACTCTGCTCAGCAATCGACATATCAATGCCGTACTGCGCTTTAAACGCAGTGATGACCGCATTTTTCACAATCGGATTTTCGCTGGCTGCGACTCTGCCCACGACACGTGATAACTGATGTTGGGGTACAACACGTTGAGCTTGAATGAAAATTTGTTTTTTTAAGCGTGATGTGAGGCTCAAGACGGCATCTCTCCGGTAATGATAGGACTGTCGAGGCGGTTGCCCCATTCACTCCACGCACCGTCATACGCCTGAATATTCCAACCCAATAAACGACCTAAAATATAAGCCAGTCCTGAACGGTGATGTGACTGACAGTACACCACCACAGGTTTATTTAAGTTAAAACCCAATTGTTCTAAGCGTTGCTGCGTGCGTTCTAAAGGGTGCAATCTTAAATGATTTTCACGGTTAAGGGCAGTACTCCATTCAAAATGTAGTGCATTTGGAATGTGACCGCCGCGTCGCGCTGCAAGACGCAGGCCGGTATATTCGTCTTCTGTGCGGCAGTCCCAGAGTTGGACTTGGCTGCTTTGAACTTTCTCTAATAACTCAGCATATTCAATTCGATACTGCTGTATTTTGGCTTGGTCGACCTGTACCAAGGCGCTGACAGGTTCAAACTGTTCCACTTCAGAAGTGGTTGGAAGTCCTGCTGCAAGCCATGCATGAATTCCACCATTCAGCAGACTGGTATTTTCAAAACCTAAGCAGTGTAAATTCCAAATCAAACGCCCCGCCCAAGCGCCACCTTCATCATCATAGACCACGACATGATGCTCGGGTGAAATATTCAAATAACGAATCAGCTCTTGTAAACCTTCTACATCAGGAAGTAGGCCGGTGGCTTGTTCATCTTGGCGCACCAAAAATTTTGGCTTTAAATGTAAAGCATGTGGAATATGCAATTGGTCATAGACTGAAGCTCGACTTAAATCGACGATGCGTAATTTGTCATTACCTAAATGCGGAACCAACTGCTCTGCGTCTATCAACAAACCAAAATCAAAGGCAGAATGTGTCATATTATTTCGTATATTTTCAGATCATGCTTTGATCTTAGCACAACTCATTTTTACAATTATTCTGATTTTTTGCATTCTTTTAGCAGAATTAGAGATATCACTATTCACCAGTTTTTTAATGCGCAATGCCAGAACGGATTATGGCATGGTATATATTCTGGATTAATTGACTTCTGCTTCAGCAATCTCAAAAACCTGACGTAAATACGCCAAAAAGGTGTCGTTATCCGTCATAGTTTTACCCGGACTGTCTGAGATTTTCGCAACCGACTGACCATTACACTCGACTAGCTTGAGCACAATATTTAAAGGGGTTTGTCCCATATCATTGGTCAAATTGGTACCAATCCCGAAGCTGACTTGGAAACGGTCTTTGAAATAGTTGTGCAGGTCCCACGCTTTCTCTAAATTCAGTCCATCACTAAAGGTCAGCATTTTGGTTTTACTGTCAATTTTCAACTTTTTATAGTGAGCATAGGCTTTATCGCCCCATTCATACGGGTCGCCACTGTCATGACGCAAACCATCGAATAGCTTGGCAAAGTACAAGTCAAAATCTCGCAGGAATGCGTCCATCCCCACCACATCCGTCAAAGCAATACCTAAATCACCGCGGTACTCTTGTACCCAGGTTTCCAGTGCTGATTTTTGGAAATTACGTAAACGTACATCCAGCGCTTGGAATGCTTGTAGGAATTCATGCGCCATGGTCCCAATCGGGGTAAGACCCAATTGCTTTGCAATTAAGACATTACTGGTACCACGGAAAATATGCGGTGCAGCTTGATTAAACACTTCAATCACATGTTTTTGCCACGCCAAACTATAACGTCGCCGCGTACCAAAATCAGAAACTAAAAATGGGGGATCATTTGGCGTTTGCGATGTTTCATAGTGTTTTAATAAAGCCACTTTGGCCTGTAAGCGACGTTCGCCCTCAGCCATGACCTCTTCGCTTCGAATACGGCGGAAATACAGCTCATTGACGATGGCAAGCACAAAGATTTCAAACATCATGGCTTGAACCATCGGCCCTTCAATTCGAATGTCTAAACGGCCTTGATGATCAATACTGGCCACAATAAAGCGGCGTTTGAGCTGAAACAACTCTAAATAATCGACAAAATCACTTTTGATAAAGCGCAAACCACGCAGGTATTGCAGCTCATCGTCTTGAAAACGTAATTGGCAGAGCAAATCTAATTGGTGATTTAAATCATCGAGAATGTCGACCAAAGGATAGACCGTGTCATCCAAATTGCGACAACGGAACTGGTACACACTATGCGCTTGGGGAAACTTATGCAGGACCACCTGTAGCATCGTAAATTTGTACAGATCAGTATCTAATAAGGATTGGATGATGGCAGACATATCATTTTCGGTTTTTAGCAACTTATTGCATTAAAGCACATTTTTTTAAACTGCATAGCCATGTTTTGGTAATTCGGTCTTGCTATTCGACCAATTACTCAGTACATCTCTTGTTTCTCTATATTCAGAATTCAAGTGTTGATGTCTTTGTTGCTATCGCGCTTGGCTTATGCTCTTTTCCTCAAACATTGCTGTAAATATCAACGCAACGACCTTGTTTTTTCAATCGATATCTCTCCTGTGCTGCACTTGGTTTGCTACAATTTCAATCTGCACAATCAAATGGTAGATAAAATCAGTCATGCGGGCCTTATTACAACGCGTTCTCGAAGCCAAAGTGGTGGTCGATGGTGAAACCACAGGCGAAATTCAACACGGTATCTTGGTTTTCTTAGGTCTTGGGAAAGAAGACACTTTAGACAAAGGCAAAAAACTGATCGATAAAATTTTAAAGTATCGTTTTTTTGACGACGAACAAGGCAAAATGGGCTGGAATGTCAGCCAAGCTGGTGGTGGAATTCTTCTGGTTTCTCAATTCACCTTGATGGCGCACACCCAAAAAGGTTTACGTCCTGACTTTGGACCAGCCATGCCACCGAATGATGCCGAAGCCTTATACGAACAACTGGTTGAATATACCAAGACCCAGTTTGAGCATGTGCAAACCGGTATTTTTGCTGCCGACATGAAAGTACATTTGGTCAATGATGGACCCGTGACTTTCAATTTAGACGTAGAATAAAAGCACCATGCATAAAAAAGCCCTTTATCGAGGGCTTTTTTATGCATGGTGCTCAATCTGCCTTTTATAAAGGAGCAGAAATCGAGACGTTTAAAAAATCTTTTTACTTACCCGTTTTTTCTTTCAAAAACGCGCGCGCGGCTTTAATTTTTGCTTTCACAGGCTTTGGTAACTTTGGTGGAACCAATTTTGCAACTTGGTTGAACCAAACCAATAGACCAAAATCACCTTCCATTTTAATACTGCCGTTTTGCATGCCCGTCATAAATGCGGTTGGGTCGCCTTTGATTAAAGTTTTCACACCCTGCTCACTGTCCGCAAACTGTAAAATAAAATCTGCTTTTTCGGCATCACCTGAAACGGTATCAATCTGACCATTGTTCACAATAATTTGGCGTGCCATACCCAGATCCGTACCAATTTGAATACGGAACTGACGTTCATGAACTAATTCAATAAATTTTGGACTGGTACGTGCCAGCTGTTTCATACGAAGTGCCAAACCTGTAACCATTAAATCCAGCGGATCCGTGCTGACATCAACCAATGGAAGTTTAACCACAGGAATTGAAGATAGTTTCATGACATGAAAGCCTATTGTAATTGTTGATAAATTGACTGTTTTCAATGCTACCATAAGTTGCCATTTTTACTGCTAGGCTTTGTATAACAATCATGTAAGAACGTAAAAAAGATGCTCTAGGCATCTTCTTTTACGGTATGAGGTTATGACTTAGCGGCTAGAACACTGCTGTTGGTCATCTTCATATACAGGTGTATGTTCAATACAACGGCGCTGCGCCAGTGCACGTTCTGCGCGACGGTCTTCACGTAAAAGTAACATCGTCACAATAAGCATCGCTGAAGTTAAAGCAGTTAAGTAGCTATAAGTGATCGGCATTTCAAACACTGCTTGCACACCTAGGCGAATGACTTCCAATATTCCCCAAAACACCATACCCGCCACCATAAAACTCAACCAGCGACGATAAGGCGAAAAGAAAACAGCAATCAACGCAGCGGCGACTAAACTTAAGCCAACGATGGTTGCTAAATTCGCTGTTACCATAAAAACCTCCGTCTAAGATAAATTCAGGCAACTGGTACACTGTGCTGAACTCATCCCCGATACCGTTTAAAATTAATGGATTGTGTAGCTTTCAAACTCTATGCATGCATTATGAGCAGTTTTGAAAAGAAAAAAAGGCTTGTATTTTTAGAATGCGACATACCTTGTCGCCATATTATATTGTCATTACATTTTTTTAGATTTGAACTTTTCCAAAACAAAGACGCGCTCAGTCTTGGCGTGTCATTACAAAATAAAACCCGTATTTTCAGCGCTTAAAAATATTTTTTCCAATTCTGTTGATCGTTGTTTTTATCGACATTTTTCACTGACCGCTCATCGTTTTTCGCTTAAATTTGCAACAAAAAAACGCAGCTCAAAGGCTGCGTTTTTGATAACACCGAGATGCTTTAAGCACGATTTAAGTCTTTATCGTGCACACCTAATAAATACAACACCCCATCTAAGCCGACACTTGAAATAGCTTGATTGGCGTTTTGTCTCACCAGCGGTTTCGCACGGAAAGCTACACCTAGGCCAGCAATCGACAGCATCGGTAAATCGTTCGCACCATCGCCCACCGCAATCGCTTGCTCAAGAGAAATGCCCATCTTATCGGCTAACTCACGTAATAATAATGCCTTACGTGCACCATCGACAATGTGACCTTTAACTTCGCCCGTCACCAACCCATTTTCAACGTCTAAGACATTGGCATGGACTTCATCAATACCAAGTTTGGCTTGTAGATACTCTGCAAAGTACTGAAAACCACCTGATAAAATAGCCGTGCGGTAGCCTAATGCTTTTAAAGTTGAAATTAAGCGTTCAGCACCTTCTGTAACGGTCAGACGTTCTGCAATTTTAGGTAGGACAGAGGCATCCATCCCTTTGAGCAGTGCGACACGTGCACGAAAGCTTTGTTGGAAATCTAGCTCACCCTGCATTGCACGTTCCGTAATTTCAGCGACTTGTGCACCGACACCCGCTTCAATCGCCAACTCATCAATCACTTCTTGCTCGATTAAGGTCGAGTCCATGTCAAAACACACCAAACGGCGGTTACGACGGTAGGCATTGTCTTCTTGTACCGCTACATCGACATTCAGTTCATGTGACAAACGTAAACAAGCTGCACGCATGGCTGCGGCATCCAGCATTTGACCACTTAAACCAAATTGAACACAGGCGCGTTTCGGCCCATCGACTTCGCCATTTAAGACTGGACGACCTGACAAACGGGTCACAGTTTCGATGTTGAAACCTTGGTTAGACACAATATTTGTAACTGCTTGTAAGTGAGACGCTTCAAGCTCTGGCGCCAAAGCTGTGACTATATAACGCGTCCGCCCACCTTCACTCACCCACTGGTCATATTCAGTTGTAGTGATTGGTTTAAAACGTACAGTTAAACCAATATCATGTGCTAAAATTAGAATTTCCTTCATCGCCAAAGCTGTTGCGGTTTGGTCGTCTGAAGAAATAACAATACCTAAGGTCAATTGGTTATGAATAACTGCTTGTCCGACATCTAAAATTTGTAATGAATGAGTGGACAATACCTGCATTAATCGAGTGAACTGATTAGGTTGGTCTGGTCCTAAAAATGAAATAAGAATGATTTCTCGCATGAATTGACTCGGGTCTGAGCTACGACTATTGTTAGAATCATAATCGAAATTGAATATATTTTCTTTGGAAGTTTACGTTGAATGCGCCTAGACAAGGGCTATTTGCTAGCCTATTAATTGTAAGTTTTGCTTTACATACCTTTTTATTGGTATTGGCAACGACTCATCAACTGAATGAAAACCGTGCCAACCAAGGCCAACTGATGACCTCTCAATTGGTCACAGACAGTCTTGCAGAGCTGGAGCCTGCCAACACGGTTTCCCTTGCGCTTTTGGTGGATCGCTATGCGACCAATCCAAGTGTAGCTTCCATTCGTATTTTGGATGCCAACAATCAAGTCCTAGCGACAGGTGGCCAAGTTCGAACACGTGATGGCGAAGTATTTGTCCGTGATGCGCTGCAAAATGAAAAGAAAGTGGGTAGCATTGAAATCACCCTCATTAAACCAAGTATGGGTGAAATTTTACGTACTCAGTGGTTAGCGATTTTATTGTCCTTAACGATTCATGGTTTACTGTGGTTAGCTTATCGCGCCATTGCGCGTCCAAGCCGTACCGAATATTTGGCACGGATCAATAACGAATCCCGCTTAAAACATGAAATTCAAGTTTTAACCCAAACCCTTGAACAGGAAAAACACCATACAGCGGTCGCGATTGCCCAAGCACAACAACAAATCAAAACCAGTGCGAAGCCTAAAGAGCAGAAACCCGTAATCGTGGATAATCATTCGGTTGCGCTCAATATTCAATTCTACGACCCGAAACAGCTGATGGACTCGGTGAATACAACCGTGTCTATTCCATACTTTAATTTGTGTCAGATTTTCCTCAATAAAAGTACAGAACTGTGTTTAAAACACTACAAACTCAACAGCACGGACATCACTACAGTTCAATCCTTTAATGAGCATGGTGCCACCCTCAGCATGTCGACAGACACACCCAATGCAGTGCCGTGTTTAATGATGATCAGCAGTGTGTTCCAACTGCTATCTGAGGTTTTGTATAAACGTTACCGCGAAGAAAAACGCTTTGTTTTGCAAACGCGTTGTGGCATTTCAACCGCAGTCGATGCAATGCAGCTGTCTGCAAATCAAGCTGCTGAGCGTTTGGTCCAACAGTTATCGGCCAAAGAAAGTGCCATACATTTAAGCAACGAATTATTGAAAGACATTTCTGAAAGTTACCAACTGGTGAATTTACCTAATCCAACCAATGTCTTGACCCGCCATGCCTTTATGGTCAATGGCATGGGTGCTGAATCTGCAGAGTTGGCGCAAAGCTTAAGAACGGAAATTTTAAAAGCAAAACAATCTAAAGCCTCTTAACTAAGTCCAACCATAAAAAAGCCTGACATGTGTCAGGCTTTTTTATGGTAACTGTTAAATTTTGAGTTGCTTCTGCGCAATCAAATGTTGCTGCGCACTATACCTTTGCTCTGGATCGGTACAGGCCACTTTAAGCCAACGACCATCGGCTTGTAGCTCCCAAGCATTCAAACAATCATTTAAGTAACTGATTAATCCGTCTTTATAAATCTGCTTTTTCAAAACTCGATCTAATATTGGAAAGCAAGTTTCCACCCGCGAAAATAAATTACGCCCCATCCAATCTGCGCTGGCACAGTACAGCTTTTTCTCACCGCCATGCTCAAAACAATACACGCGGGTATGTTCCAGAAAACGGCCCACAATCGAACGCACACGAATATTCTCAGACATGCCTTGGACCTGTGGAATCAAACAGCAGATCGAACGGATAATCAGATCAACCTGTACCCCCGCTTGTGATGCACGATACAGTGCAGCAATTAACTGAGGCTCTGTCAAGGCATTGACTTTAATGATGATACGCGCCTTTTGACCGACTTGCGCAAACTGAATTTCTTGCTCAATCAGTTTTAACAGTTCACTGTGTAACGTAAAAGGTGCATGTAACAACGCCTTCAACTTGGCCATTTTGCCCATCCCCGTCAGTTCTTGGAACATACGGTGTACATCTTCACAAATATCAGGCTGTGTAGTCATCAACCCATAATCGGTATACATACGGGCATTGCCCGCATGATAATTGCCTGTGCCCAGATGGGCATAACGGATCAACTGAGCATTTTCACGGCGTACGATCAAAATCATTTTGGCATGGGTTTTATAACCGACAATGCCATACACCACCACCGCCCCAGCTTCTTGCAAAATATTCGCCACGGTAATATTCGACTCTTCATCAAAACGCGCCCGCAACTCAATCACGGCTGTGACTTCCTTGCCATTTCGTGCTGCTTCTGCCAAGACCTGTACAATTTCAGAGTCAGGTCCACTGCGGTAAAGGGTTTGTTTAATCGCCAGCACATTTGGGTCTTTCGCTGCTTCTTTTAATAAACCAATCACAGGCTGAAAAGAATCAAAAGGATGATGCAACAACACATCCTGTGCTTTTAAGGTATCAAAGGTACTTTTTTGTTTACGCAAAACTTTGGGAATGACTGGAATAAACACTGGATGCTTCAATTCAGGTCGGTCACAACTGGTGCTGAGGCGTGAAAGATTGATCGGCCCATCAATGCGATAAAGCTCCTGCTCAGTTAAATCAAACTCCTTGAGCAAATAATCAATCACCGCTTCGGGACAGTCATCTTCTATTTCTAAACGCACCGCACGACCAAAACGGCGTGAAGACAGCTCATCTTTGAGTGCCACCGCCAAATCATCAACATCTTCCGATAATATCAGATCTGCATTACGCGTCACACGAAAAGCATAACAGCCCGTGGCTTTCATCCCCGGAAACAGATCGCTGATGTGCTGCTGAATCATTGCAGTTAAAAAAATCTGCGTGTCAGTATTGCCTGCCACGTTTTTCGGCATCTGAATTAAACGCGGTAATGAGCGCGGCGCTGGGACTATCGCCATCTCAATGCTCCGTCCAAAAGCATCTTTACCTTGTAAACTCACAATGAAATTCAGACTTTTATTCACGAGGCGAGGAAAAGGATGTGACGGATCTAAGCTAATTGGGGTCAAAACCGGTTGGATTTCTTTGGCGAAATATTCTGCAATCCACGCTTTATGTTTTTCTAAAATATCTTGGAACTGGATGAACTGAATACCTTGCGCTTGTAACTCAGGCAAAATCGAATGATTTAAAACTTCAAACTGTTTTTTGACGGCACGATGAATGGATTGGGACAGGTCTTCTAATATCACTTCAGTGGGAACAGCATCAGGGGTCCGTGCTATCACATTCATATCGCGTTGTTTCATCAAGCCCGCAATACGAATTTCAAAAAACTCATCTAAATTACGTGAAAAAATAATTAAAAAAGTTAAACGCTCCAGCACTGGCAAACTCGGATCTAATGCTTGTGCTAAAACCCGCTGATGAAACTCAAATAACGATAACTCTCGGTTAAAATACGTCGCCGATGAATGCTGAAAATTATCCATACCCTCTCAATGCTGTTTGCAACAGTCTGTTATGAAGTGTTTGGCAGGGATGTTAGGTAGTCTTTATGACAGTTTAGTTACAACTTCATGCCAAATAGAAAATTCATCCTGACTTTATGCTTAAAGCTGCAACAGCGTACAGTATTCAAACCGACATATGTTCCTTTTCACTTTTTTTCTTGGCTGTAGCGTCTGCTTTCGCGGCCCAATAGCTGGCTAAAACTGGCCCTGAAATGTTATGCCACAAACTAAAGATCGCGCTGGGTACTGCCGTAATTGGTGAAGCGGCAAAATGCACAGCCGCCAAAGCCACGCCTAGTCCTGAGTTTTGCATACCGACCTCAATCGAAACCGCTTTACAGTCGGTATGTGGCAAGTGAAACATCCGTGCTGCTGCAAAGCCAAGTAAATAACCAATCGCGTTATGTAATGCCACCACAGCTAAAATCAATAAGCCTGATTCTAAAATTTGTGCTTTTGAGCCGCCAATAATAGCCGCCACAATCAGCACAATCGCCACTACAGAAATTAAGGGCATCACCAAAATATAGCTTTCAACTTTGTGTTTCAGCACGGCACGTACCACCAGCCCTAAAATAATCGGGAACAGCACCACCTGCAAAATTGAACTCAGCATCGACCATGCATTAATTTCAATCCATTGGCTGGCCAACAGATAGAAAATCGCGGGAGTCAACACAGGCGCCAATAAGGTCGATACCGTGGTACATGCGACAGACAAAGCCGTATTGCCTTTCGCCATATAAGTAATCACATTAGATGCTGTGCCACCCGGACAGCAACCCACCAAAATCACCCCGATCGCAATTTCAGTCGGCAAGCGAAATAATAAGCACAGCAGATAAGCCACGCTTGGCATCACCACAAACTGAGCCGCTACCCCAATTGCAACCGCTTTAGGACTTTGCATCACCCCTTTAAAATCTTCCAGTGTCATGGTCATGCCCATACCAAACATGATCAGCCCTAACATCCACGTGATATAAGCCTTCATCCAGACAAAAGTTTCAGGGCTTAGGAGCGCAATGCCTGCAAATAACACCACCCACAGGGCAAAGGTTTTTTGAATCCAAGCGGTAAATTTTAAAAAAGTGCCCATGACCCTTCCCTACTGCATGTTTTTATAATGTCGATATTAGTGATTGAGGTGAGCCGATTGGTTCAGCGCATCAGTTCACGGCATATTGTTGCACAATATCTTTGCAATACAGACGTTTCACACCATGGGCCAGCATCTCTTGCCATGCATGTTGTAAAGAACCATGTAAATCAATGCCTTTGGTGGCATCGGCAATCACATAAGTTTGAAAACCGAGTTTACAGGCATCCATTGCTGTCCATGCCACACAAAAGTCAGTTGCAATCCCAACAATAAACACAGTATCAATCCCACGCTCTCTTAAATAGCCTGCGAGTCCCGTCTGGGTTTTGTGATCCGCTTCTAAAAAAGCAGAATAACTATCAATGTGAGTATGACATCCTTTACGAATGATCAACTGCGCTTTGGCAAGGTCGAGATCAGGATGCAGTTCAGCATCTTGTGTGCCTTGTACACAGTGACGTGGCCAGAGTACTTGTGTGCCATAGTCCAATTCAATCGTTTGAAAATCTTGTTGATCGGGATAGTTGTCTGCAAAAGAAATATGATTTTCGGGATGCCAATCTTGGGTGAGTACAATAGTGTCAAAATAATCCCCCAGTTGATTAATTTTAGGAATAATTTGATCTGATCCTGCTACCGCTAAATTTCCACCAGGCGTAAAACCATTTTGTACATCCACCACAATCAGTGCCATATTCTTCTGCATTCTTCTCTGTCCTTTTTGTTCTGCGCTCGAAGGCCAAGCATAGCTTAATTTATAAAACAGTATTCATCCTCGCGGGTCAAAACTAAATGACTACAACCTTGAGTGCAATGGGTATTGCGGCAAATTGAAGCAAAAATAAAATATAGAACAAAATGTTGGACATTGATCTATGACGTTAAAAAGACGATGCCACACATACTTAGAGAACTCACATAATCATGCAAAATCCTGACGTTTATAAAACTTTATAACCCAATATTCAGTTTGATCGACTTCTAATGCTCGATTGAGATGAAGAGATCCTTTCTTTAAATGCGTTAATCCATGGCCATAGGTTATACAAAACGCTCTTTTCAGATGCAAAATAAGATGCTTTTCTTTGTCTACCATTTGAACAAGCTGTATTTTTGTAGCGAAAGATAAAGTTTTTATACACTTTGACTAAAGCATATTGTTCTTCATGTTGTGTTCGTTCATAATTTGCATAAGCATTATTCAATGCATCAGCGCTTTGAAAATGCTATAAATTAAAATACGCACCCATCCAATCTTATGTTTTTCTGGCCTAACTGGATGGACAAATAGGATATTTTTTTAAAATGACTCAGCAAGCACAGACCATCCAAGGCTCAATTGTCGCAATCGTCACCCCTATGTTTGAAGATGGCAGCGTAGATTGGAAGGGTCTAGAGAAGCTCGTTGAGTGGCACATCGCACAAGGCACAAATAGCATTGTTGCTGTCGGTACAACGGGTGAAGCGTCTACTCTAAGCATGAAAGAGCATACACAAGTGATTAAAGAAATCATTCGTGTCGCGAACAAACGCATCCCGATTATTGCGGGGACTGGCGCGAATTCAACGCGTGAAGCCATCGAGTTGACTAAAGAAGCCAAAGAACTCGGTGCAGATGCTGCTCTTCTGGTTACCCCCTATTATAATAAACCGACCCAAGAAGGCTTATATCAGCACTATAAAGCTATTGCTGAAGCTGTTGATCTTCCTCAAATTCTGTATAACGTACCTGGTCGTACAGGTGTCGATATGGCGAATGAAACAGTTATTCGTTTGGCCGATATTCCTCAAATTGTGGGCATCAAAGATGCCACAGGTGATGTCCCGCGTGGTCAAGCACTGCTCGAAGGCCTTGCTGGCAAAGCGATGACCGTCTATTCAGGTGATGATGCAACGGCTTATCAACTGATTCTGTCGGGAGCAAAAGGCAATATTTCTGTGACTGCAAACGTTGCACCCAAAGAAATGAGCGATGTTTGCGCGGCAGCATTGGCAGGCGAAGCTGAAAAAGCTGAAAACCTAAATACCCAAGTTGCAAATTTACACGAAATTCTATTTTGCGAATCAAACCCAATTCCTGTGAAATGGGCACTTCATGAAATGGAGTTAATCGAAACGGGTATTCGTTTACCATTAACACCACTTGCAGAACAATATCGCACACCGCTCCGTGAAGCACTCACAACAGCGGGTGTCATTAAATAAAGAGCACATCAATATGCAATTACGTTTAGGTCTTACTCTCGCACTTTCAGTTGTCAGTTTAGCGGGTTGTAGTTCCCTTGCAGTCAATAACGGTAGTTTGGACTATAAAGAGACAGCAACCTTAGAACCTCTTAAGTACCCTGAAGGCTCTATGGTTCGACCTGCAACGCCGTTGTATCCAGCTCCAACGGTTGAAGCGCTCGCTCTTGAACATGCACCTGTACTTGAAAATAAGCGCGGAAACCGTTTTGCAATGCCGCGCCCTCAAGCAGCTCAAGTCATGCCGAATGCCGAATCAACGGAAACAGTTGATACAGCTGTGAGTCGCCCTCAATTGATTATTGACGGAAATAAGAATCCGCTGCTCAAAATTGAGGGAAATTCTGCTACAATTTGGCAATATACGCTTGCCACCCTCAGCAGCCTCAACCATCAAATTGTTGGTCAAAGCAAAAATGGTTATGAAGCAACCATTAAAATCGATCAACAGGTCTATGTGTTAAGACTGACCGCGGTCGGTAGCAGCAACAACCTCGCTGTGTTCAATGCCGATAACAGTTTTGCAGCGCCTGAAAAAGCCACAGAATTGTTAACCCAGATTTACCAAAATTGGCCAGCCTAGTCGTACTAGGCATTTTTTTTTGAAAAAGGTTCCCTCATGTTAAAACAAACCTTGCTCTATACTGGTAAAGCGAAATCTGTCTATGAAACAGACAGTGCAGACCACCTGATTTTAGTCTTTCGTGATGATGCTTCGGCATTCAATGGTGAAAAGATCGAACAACTAGATCGTAAAGGTAAGGTGAACAACCGTTTTAACGCCTTTATCATGGATAAATTGGCTGCGGCTGGCATTGAGACTCACTTTGAAAAACTTCTTTCTCCAACAGAAGTTCTAGTGAAAAAACTCAGCATGATCCCTGTTGAATGTGTAATTCGTAATTATGCAGCAGGTTCTTTATGCCGTCGCTTAGGTGTAGAAGAAGGCAAGGAATTAACACCGCCGACTTTCGAATTATTCTTCAAAGATGATGCGCTTGGTGACCCAATGGTCAATGAGTCTCAAGCGATTGCTTTAGGTTGGGCAACTGCTGAGCAACTTGAGCAAATGAAAGTCCTCACTTACCAAGTGAACGAAGTTCTTAAAAACTTATTTGACCAAGGTGGCATGCTACTTGTGGACTTCAAACTTGAGTTTGGCGTATTCCACGACCGTATTGTTCTTGGTGATGAGTTCTCTCCAGACGGTTGTCGTCTATGGGACAAAGAAACCAAGAAAAAACTCGACAAAGACCGTTTCCGTCAAGGTTTAGGTGGTGTGGTTGAAGCTTATGAAGAAGTTGCTGCACGTTTAGGTATCGACCTTTCTGATATCTAATCAGTTACAGATTCAAAAAAACCGAGCTTAATCGCTCGGTTTTTTTATAGGTGACTCAGCGCCAATAATAGCTAGCCAGAACATAAAATTGCTGCGAATAAAACAACATTCCTGTACGCCATAGCGCACAAGACTTTCGGTATATTTCAACTATGTATTGAATTTGTTTTTTAATATGATAAAAACATATGAACAGGACGTTCTCAGATAAAAATTATTCCAGCCGAAAAAATACCCTTATTTCCTCATCTCTCATGGCGACAAGATCCATCGATCCCCTAAGAGCAGAAAACTGGTATAGATGTTGCTTTTATTCAAAAGTACTCAGTAGGGTAAGTTCTATCTTCGTCTTATTTCTAAGATTTTTTTTACGGATGGCTATATTTAAAATGAAAAACTGGCAAAAAAAATTACTACTTTCCACTACATTCGTAGCCGTAGCACTGAGCAGTACTGTCCAAGCAAAAGAATGGAAAACCATTCGTTTTGGCACAGAATCCGCATATGCACCTTTTGAATATAAAACACCAGACAATAAGCTGGTCGGTTTTGACATCGACTTGGGCAATGCCATTTGTGCCAAATTAAAAGCCAAATGTGTATGGGTAGAAAACTCCTTTGATGGGATGATTCCTGCGCTCAAAGCGAAAAAGTTCGACGGTATTTTGTCTTCAATGACGGTTACTACGGATCGCGCAAAACAAATCGCATTTAGCAATAAAATTTACAACACGCCTACCCGTATGGTCGCGAAGAAAGGCTCTCCTTTACTCCCTACTCCTGCATCCCTAAAAGGCAAACGTGTGGGTGTACAACAAGGTACGATTCAAGAAGGCTATGCAAAAGCCTATTGGGCACCTAAAGGTGTGAATGTGGTTCCTTATCCAAACCAAGATGTGCTTTACCAAGACATGGTTTCGGGACGCCTAGATGCAACATTACAAGATGCGATTATGGTCGATACTGGTTTCCTAAAATCGGCCAAAGGCAAAGGCTTTGCTTTTGCAGGCAATAATGTGGTCGATGCCAAAACACTCGGTGTAGGGGCTGCAATCGGCTTACGTAAAGAAGATGTCGATCTGAAAAAGAATATTGATAAAGCGTTAGCTGAAATTATTGCAGACGGCACCTATAAGAAACTCGAGAAAAAATACTTCTCTTTCAGCATTTATTAATTTATAGGGTGTCGGTTCAACACCGACACTTTTTATATACTGCTGATTTATAAAATTTTATATTTTTACTCGGAGAAACTGAGTATGTTTCTGTCTGGCTATGGTCCCGTATTACTCAGTGGCACTTGGATGACCATACAGCTTGCTTTGTTATCACTGGTGCTTTCGATCATTATTGGCTTGTTTGGGGCAAGTGCCAAACTCTCTCGTATTAAAATCTTACGTCATGTTGCAACCCTCTATACCACGCTCATTCGTAGTGTTCCTGATCTGGTGATCATGTTGTTGTTGTTCTATAGCCTGCAACTTGGATTGAACTCGATTACCGAATCGATCCATATGGAGCAAATTGACATCAATCCCTTTGTGGCAGGGGTGATTACTTTAGCCTTTATTTATGGGGCCTATTTTACGGAAACCTTCCGTGGCGCATTTCAAGCCGTCCCCAAAGGTCAACTTGAAGCTGCATATGCCTATGGCATGACCCCATTTCAAGTCTTCAGGCGTGTTCTCTTTCCACAAATGATGCGTTTTGCCTTACCGGGGATTGGCAATAACTGGCAAGTCCTCATCAAAGCTACTGCCTTGGTGTCCTTAATTGGTTTAACCGACATCGTCAAAATTACCCAAGATGCAGGTCGAAGCAGCATGCAAGTGTTCTATTTCAGTATTGTTGCAGCCGTCATTTATCTGGCCATCACCACCCTTTCGAATTTGATTCTCATGTGGTTGGAACGTCGTTATTCTGCTGGTGTGAAAAAGGGACAACTATGATTGAAATTATTCAACAATACTGGCAGTCCTATCTGTGGACCGATGGTTTTCAAATGACTGGGGTCGCCATGACCGCATGGCTACTGGTCTTATCGATTGCGATTGGTTTTGTTCTGGCTGTGCCTTTGTCAATTGCTCGAGTTTCTGAGCATGCTTTTGTACGTGGACCTGTTTGGTTTTTTACCTATATTTTCCGTGGTACGCCCTTATATGTGCAGCTACTGATTATTTATACTGGGATTTATAGTCTCGAATTTGTGCATGCCCATGAACGGCTCGATGAATTCTTTAGAGAAGGGCTTAATTGCACCATTTTAGCGTTTGCACTCAATACAGCAGCTTATACCACTGAAATTTTTGCAGGGGCGATACGTTCGATTCCCTACGGCGAAATTGAGGCGGCAAAAGCCTTTGGAATGTCGCCTTGGAAACGCTATACCCGCATTATTATTCCATCTATGCTACGTCGAGCATTGCCGTTTTATGGTAATGAAGTCATTTTGATGCTGCATGCAACCACCATTGCCTTCACTGCAACCGTGCCTGATATTCTCAAAATTGCACGGGATGTCAATGCTGCCACTTATGCCACGTTTGATGCCTTTGGCATTGCCGCTGTGCTGTATGCCTGTCTGGCATTTATCCTCATTTGGATCTTTCGTAAATTGGAACAACGCTGGTTGGCGTTTTTAAAACCATCGAATCATTAGGAGAAACAATGGAAAATTCAGCAAAACTGGTGATTCGAGACCTTTGTAAAAGTTTTGGCGATCATGAAGTCTTAAAAGGGGTTTCACTTGAGGCACGCGCAGGTGATGTGATTAGTATTATTGGTTCCTCGGGTTCGGGTAAAAGTACCTTTCTTCGTTGCATCAATTTTCTAGAACAACCGAGCCAAGGCAGCATTCAGCTCAATGGTGAGCAGTTAGAGACTAGCTTGGATAAAAATGGCAATCTCAAAGCAAAAAATCCCAAACAACTACAAAAAATGCGCACCCAACTGATGATGGTGTTTCAACATTTCAATTTATGGTCGCATATGACGGTATTAGAAAATATTATTGAAGGACCCATTCATGTCTTGGGGCTAAAGCGGAGTGAGGCGGAAGAGCGTGCACGAAAATACTTAAGAAAAGTTGGGCTTGCTGAAAGTGTCGAAAAGAAATATCCGTCTTTTTTGTCAGGAGGACAACAACAGCGTGTCGCAATTGCCCGTGCCTTAGCAATGGAGCCGTAAGTGATGTTGTTTGATGAACCGACCAGTGCTCTAGATCCTGAACTGGTGGGTGAGGTGTTGAAAGTGATGCAAAGTTTGGCTGAAGAAGGCCGAACCATGATTGTGGTCACCCATGAAATGGGCTTCGCACGCCATGTGTCCAACCATGTCATTTTCTTAGATCAAGGCAAAATTGAAGAACAAGGTGATCCAAAAGAAGTTTTGATTCACCCCAAAAGTGAACGCCTGCAACAGTTTTTAGAGGGTAACTTTAAATAATTGAATAGTCTTCAAGAGCTTGGTGCAGCAATGATTCAACACTCAATGCTTAGTTAAAAAGATAAAGCGCCTCGTTTGATATGATCCCGCGAAACTATATGCATTCAGATAAAAAACCGAGCCATTTCGCTCGGTTTTTTTACCTTTCCACCTAAGCTTTTATAGATTGGTGTATCGATTTTTAGTGGTATCCATCACCAAAAAACTGGTGATCGAGCTAATGGATGAAATCGTTCCTAAAACATCGGTATGAAACTTTTTATAAGACTTAATGTCTGCCACTTCAACCCTGAGCAAATACTCAACCGAGCCTGTAATGGTATGACACTCTGTGACTTCATCCGTGTTTAGTCCCGGCATTCCATGTGTCGGGGTTTGGGCAGTCGGTGGTCTTTTCTTACGCCAATATCTGATGAAACCGCGCTTTGCCTTGAGCTTTAACATCACAATGGCAATCGCTTTATTAGCCGCTGTGTTACCTGCGGCATTAAAATTGATGAATACGCACATCGGAACATAAAACGCTACAGTGCTTAAAGAAAAAACTGCTCAATGAATGTGACTAAATCCTAAGCCTCAAAAAACAAAAGCCTGATTTTTTCATCAGGCTTTTTATTACTGCTGCTGTTGCTGTTCTTGTTGCCAACGGCGTTGCTGTAAACGCTCACCCTCAACCTCACGCTTATTGCGTGCCGACTCATAAAGTTTGGTTCCTTTGAGCTCAGGAGGTAAATATTCTTGCATCACAAAATGCTCTGGATAGTTGTGCGGATACAAGTAGTCGACGCCATAGCCCTGCTCTTTCATCAACTTGGTCGGTGCATTTCTTAAATGCAGCGGCACAGGTAAATTCGCTGTTTTCTCGGCCAAATCCAACGCTTTGTTGATCGCAAGATAAGTACTGTTACTTTTGGCACTGGTCGCCAAATACACCGCACACTGCCCAAGAATAATTCGACACTCTGGCATGCCCACCGCTTGAACAGAACGGAAGCATTCTCCAGCAAGCAGCAGTGCATTGGGGTTTGAGTTACCAATGTCCTCAGAGGCTGCAATCAACATCCGACGGGCAATAAAAACGGGATCTTCACCACCTTTGAGCATACGTGCCATCCAATACAAAGTGGCATCAGGATCACTCCCTCGAATTGACTTAATAAAAGCCGACACCAAATCATAATGCTGCTCACCCGATTTGTCATAACGGGCGATATTTTGCTGTGCAACTTTGACCACCATTGCATTGGTCACGATATTTTCAACGTCAGGTTCGAAGGTGCCCGCAATGAGTTCAATTAAATTCAAGGCTTTACGGGCATCACCTGCGGCAAACTGCACCAGTGCTTCAAATTCTTCAATTTGAATATAACGCTCTTTTAAAAACGGATCGCTTTTAATTGCTTGCAATAATAAAATTTGAATCGCATCGGCATCGAGTGCATTTAAGGTATAGACCTGACAACGCGACAACAATGCACTGTTGACTTCAAAAGAAGGATTCTCGGTGGTGGCACCAATGAGGGTAATTTTGCCTTTCTCCACAGCATTCAGTAAGGCATCTTGCTGTGATTTGTTAAAGCGATGAATTTCATCAATAAACACCACAGGTGGCATTAAATCTCCGCCATCGGCAATGATCTCACGGAGCTCTTTAACCCCCGTATTGAGTGCAGATAGACTGACAAATGGTCGGTCGATTGCTTGCGCCAACAGTAAAGCAATGGTGGTTTTCCCCACGCCTGGCGGCCCCCAAAAAATAATCGATGGCAAATGCCCTTGATCGATCATTTGGCGGAGCGGTGCCTGCTCACCCAATAAGTGATCCTGCCCAATAATTTCAGATAAATCACGCGGGCGTAAACGTTCAGGCAGTGGAATATTGCTATCGGACATAGGGCTAGGACTTATCATGCGTTCATCGAATGCTTATGTTATGGCAAATTCAGGCAAATGACACAAGCTTTTCATGCAATTTGATTGTGCTTTTATCGGCTAGCGAAACCAACGCACAATATAGTCTTCGATGTCGTCATCCTGAATCTCTTCTTCAGAAATACAGCGTCCTGCTGCAGACTTTTTCGCTTTCAGAATACTTTGACGTGAGCCCGTGTTCAAATAGTGCCATCTGGGCAAATTTTTACCTTCATGCAGACGACGGTAAGCACAGCTCGGTGGTAACCAATGAATCGTGTCTAAAAGTTCGGGCGTAAGCTGGATACAATCGGGCACATGCTGCTTTCGGTTCGGATAATCCCGACAACTGGCCGTTTGACAGTCCAGCAGTTTACAGGCCACTTTGGTATAGGCGACTTCTTGGCTTTCTTCATCTTCAAGTTTCACCAGACAGCATAGACCACAACCATCACACAACGCTTCCCACTCTGCTGAACGTAGCTCAGTGAGCGCATAATGCTTCCAAAACTCTGGTCTTAATTCGTTGGACATAACCACTGCCAATAAAACTGAATGCACTATTATAACCTATAGTCACATGGCTTTCAGAGCTATCTAAAGTGTCAATATTTACATCATATTCATAAACTTAAAATACAAACAGAACACTTTTTAAACAAAAGCAACACAGTGTGTCCGAACCTTCTTTCTATACTAATAGAGTAATAAATAAGAACATCTATGGAGAAAAATTATGTTTCGTTGGGCGATTATCTTCGCAGTGATTGCACTGATTGCAAGTTTACTTGGTTTTGGCGGCGTAGCAGGTTTATCCAAAGACTTTGCGATTATTTTATTGGTGATTGCTGTGATTCTAGCGATTGTCGGATTTTTATCCCGTGGCAAAGTCTAAAGTACGCGACTATTCATAAAAAAAAGAAGGATTCAGATCCTTCTTTTTTTATGTGTGCCTTTAAAAGTAATTTCTCACATTTCTCATGTACATCGGAATATTTTTCAAATCCTTGTAAAAGTTTTATGCTTTAATCAGAACAGATCATCTATCAGGATTTGAGCATGACAATCAGTATTCAAACTCGAGAAATTCAATATAACGCAGCCGATGGACAACGCTTAGTCGGTTATTTTGCAGCACCAAGCGCTCAAACACCGCATGCAGGTATAATCGTTGCACCCGAATGGTGGGGCCGAAATGAATATACTGAACAACGTGCTCGCGAACTGGCTGAACACGGTTATGCCGCACTGGCGATTGATATGTACGGCGACAAAAATGTCACCACAGATGCGAAACAAGCCTATGAATGGATGATGCAAACTTTTGCCGATGCAGACACCATCGTCAACCGTGCACAAGCAGGTTTAGATACGCTTGCAGCCCAGCCTGAAGTGAATCCCACTCAGCTGGCGGCGATTGGTTTTTGTTATGGTGGTAAAGTGGTTTTAGACTTAGCTCGCTCAGGCGCACCACTAAAAGCAGTGGCGACTTTCCATGCAACATTGGCACCGAAAGCCCCTGCGGTCGAAGGTCAAATTCAAGGTGAAATTTTAGTTTTACATGGTGAGTTAGACAGCATGGTTACTTTGGATGATGTTGCTAGCTTCCGTGAAGAAATGCATGCGGCAAAAGTGGACCATGAAGTCATCATTTTTGAAGATGCGAAGCATGGTTTTAGCAATCCATTGGCCGATGAGCGTGCCAAAGCCAATGGCGTAGACTTGGGCTATAACCTAGAAGCAGAAAGACAAGGGCTAGATGCAATGTATGACTTGCTAGAACGCAATCTCAGTGCTTAACTAGAGCTGAGAATTCAACTGTTTGATTTTTCAGATCCAATAGGATACATAATTAGATTTTAGAGGAGATAACAATGACTGAGACCCACTGCCAATATTGTAATTTTGATGAATATGACGTGCTTGATAAAAATGACTTTGGGGTGATTTTGCCCGAACCCAATGCATTGTCTAAAGGTCACTGTGTCATTATCCCTCTACGTCATGTGAGCTCATTTTTTGACATTACCGACAAAGAACGTAAAAGCTTAATGTCTTTACTGGAACTGGCACGTAATGAACTCCAATTACGTCATCAACCTTCAGGCTTTCATATTGGTTTTAATGACGGTGAAATATTTGGGAATGTGTCTGAACACTTACATATCCATATTATTCCACGCTACAAAGACCAAGAGCTAAAACTTGATGCACGTTGGGGCATGGCAAAAGACTAAGCTTTTATGGTTTTAAATGGCGCGTAAGCGCCATTTTTTATGCGCAAAAAATCAGGCTCAGAAAAGACATTCAGTTATACTAAGCCGAATTTCTTCCTTGTGCCTCAGATGTCTCCTTTCTCTTTTTCAGATGCGTTACTGACTTGGTTCGATGTTCATGGTCGACATGATCTGCCATGGCAAGTCGCCGATGATCCCTACAAAGTTTGGGTGTCTGAAATTATGCTGCAACAGACCCAAGTCAAAACCGTGCTGCAATACTTCGAGCGTTTTATCGAACGCTTCCCAACAGTTGAAGCTTTAGGGACAGCATCATGGGATGAGGTCGCACCTTACTGGGCAGGTCTGGGCTACTATGCCCGTGCACATAATCTACATAAAGCCGCAGGGGTTGTAGCACGTCAGGGACACTTTCCTCAAACGTTAGAGGACTGGATTGAACTGCCAGGCATTGGTCCATCAACCGCAGGGGCGCTGATGTCTTTGGGTTTACGTCAGTACGGCGTCATTATGGATGGGAACGTGAAACGTGTGCTCGCGCGTTTTTTTGCCATTGAGGATGATCTAAGCAAACCTGTGCATGAACGCAGTATGTGGCAACTGGCCACTGAACTCTGTCCAACTGAACGTAACCACGACTATACCCAAGCCATCATGGATTTGGGGGCAACCGTCTGTACCCCTAAAAAACCGCTGTGTTTATACTGCCCAATGCAGCAACACTGTAAGGCTCATGCACAAGGGCTAGAAACTGAACTGCCTTTTAAAAAACCCAAGAAAGCTGTGCCTGTGAAGTCAGCCCAAGTTTTGGTACTGCGTCATCACAATCAATGGCTGTGGCAACAGCGCCCCAATAGTGGACTCTGGGGCGGTTTATGGTGTTTACCTATTTTTGAAAATCGTGATGAGTTCTCGCAACTGTGCCAAAGTCTAGGACTAAAACAAGTCTCGCAACGCGCTGACATTTCGCATAGTTTCACCCATTTCACTTGGCAACTAGAAGCGCTTTGCTTTGAAGTCGATGCCGACCAGCTCGAACATTTAAGTATAGAATTGGCCAGCACATGGCTAGACATACAAAACGTCACAGAAATGGGCATCCCAACTGCGATGAAAAAATTGATCTCGGCAATTCAACTGTGACATAGTTGGGTGATCGATTGGGTTCACCCTGAGACTTTAAAATTAGATCACTGAAATAATAAAGGATTGTTCGTGCGTAATTGTTTGCCCCGCCTTTCTGCGCTTGCCAGTTTAAGTTTTGTGATTCTGTTACTCGCAGCTTGCCGTACCACGCCGCCTGCACCAAGTGAAAGCCAGTTACCGGCCTCACAAGTCCAACAGCTGAAAAACATGCGTTTAGCTCAGCAGCTGCCTGTACCCGTTCAAGGCATTAAACGTCATGGGCTCACAGATACTTGGGGAGCGTCCCGCAGTAGCGGACGGACGCATGAAGGCATCGACATTCTGGCTCCACGTGGAACAAAAGTTTTTTCTGCCACAGAAGGGCTCGTCGCAGACTTACGCAATAACAATTTGGGTGGTAAAGTGGTTTGGATTATGGGGCCAGCAGGCACTTGGCATTACTACGCTCATCTTGATGACCATAAACGTGGCTTAAGTGTCGGCGACTATGTCAAAAAAGGCGACCTGATCGGCTATGTCGGCAATACAGGCAATGCACGGCACACAGCCCCACATTTGCATTATGGACTTTATTTACAAGGTAAAGGCCGTGGTGCAGTAAATCCGTATCCTTATTTACGTTAACTTTAGGAATTTTTCATGTCAGAAGCGTTGATCAACCGTCTGGTCGAATTTGCTGAATCAGGCAATCAACAAAAAATCATCTTGGCAGGACAAAACCACCAAGGTTGGATCATGGAAATTACCGAAGATGCGCTTTTAATCAGCACTGGATTTGCTGAAAAAACAGGAAAAGATGTTTGGATTAACTTTTCCGACCTCGAACACGCCCAATTGTTTTATTGGGACAATCAACACGACCAATGGGCACCTTTTACCCTATAAAAAGATCAGGAGCATGTTCATGACCACTCAACGCTGCAGATGGTGCTCCTCAGACCCACTTTACATCGACTACCATGATCATGAGTGGGGTAAACCACTACATAATGAAAAGCAATTATTTGCGATGCTCTGCCTCGAAGGTCAACAAGCGGGGCTTTCATGGATTACCGTCCTGAAAAAACGTGAACATTATCATCGCCAGTTTTTTCAATATTCCATTGAACAGATTGCGGCTCTAAGTGATACAGACTTAGCAGAAAAAGTCCAAGATATCGGCTTAATTCGCCATATCGGGAAGCTGACCGCCATTCGTGACAATGCGATTGCATGGCAAGCCCTGAAACAACAAGGTATCAACCCCGTTGAGTGGCTCTGGAACTTTGTCGGGCAACACGCAATCAACAATGATGTCCCTGACTACCGTACAGCGCCTGCACAGACACCTCAAAGCCAAAATATGTCTAAAACCCTAAAAAAACAGGGCTTTAAATTTGTCGGACCCACCACCTGCTATGCCTTTATGCAAGCAGTCGGTATGGTCAATGATCACGAAAATAGCTGTCATTTTAAATAAAAGTACATAAAAAACAGGAAAATAAGGATATAGAATATGACGGATAACACCATTCGTGCCTATGCGGCAATGCAAGCAGGCGCAGCACTACAACCCTATCAATTCGATGCAGGTGAACTGCAACCACATCAGGTCGAAGTCCAAGTCGAATATTGTGGATTGTGCCATTCCGATGTTTCGGTCATTAACAATGAATGGAACTCTTCGGTCTATCCCGTTGTCGCTGGTCATGAAATTATTGGCACCATCAGTCGCTTAGGCTCCGAAGCCAAAGGGCTTAAACTTGGACAGCGCGTCGGTATTGGCTGGACGGCAGAAAGCTGCCAACACTGTGACCCCTGTGTGTCGGGCCAACAAGTACTCTGTACAGGTGGGCCGACAGCAACCATCGTCGGTCATGCAGGTGGCTTTGCCGACAAAGTTCGCGCAGGTTGGCAGTGGATTATTCCTTTACCTGAAGAGCTGGATCCTGAATCCGCAGGTCCTTTATTGTGTGGCGGTATTACCGTTTTTGATCCGATTTTAAAACACCAAATTCAAGCCATTCACCATGTTGGCGTGATTGGCATCGGTGGTTTAGGGCATATGGCTATTAAGTTACTTCGAGGATGGGGCTGTGAAATTACGGCGTTTACCTCGAACCTCGACAAAACGGAAGAACTCAAGGCCATGGGTGCAGATCATGTGGTGAATAGCCGTGATGTGGATGCGCTTAAAACCCAGCGAGGCAAATTCGATCTATTGCTCAGTACGGTGAATGTCACGCTCAATTGGCCTGCCTATATTAGTACACTGGCACCGAATGGCACGATCCATCTTCTAGGCTTGCCCCTTGAGCCCATCAAGTTAAATGCAGGTAGTCTAATTGGTGGAGCAAAGTCTATCACGGGTTCACCCACTGGCTCACCTGCGGCATTACGTCAGCTACTCAAATTCGCTGCACGTAAAAACATTGCGCCACAAATTGAACTGTATCCTATGTCACAGTTGAATGAAGCACTGGAACGGTTGCATTCTGGAAAAGCTCGTTATCGTATCGTTCTCAAAGCCGATTTTTAATCCATAAGCGCCTCAAAACAGGCGCTTTTTATACCGCTTGTTTGACCAACGTCGAACTACTGAGTTGCGCTTTCACCCAATCGGCCAACAAGGTGACTGCCGCGCGAATATCTGTTGAAATTTCATGACCTGCATTGAGGCGGATACAGTTTTTATAACGCTGCCCTTCACCAAAGACTTCTCCTGGCACAATATTAATACCGTGCTGCTGAGCAAAATAGTACATATCTAAACCATCGATACACTCGGGTAGCTGTAACCACAGCGCATAACCACCTAAGGGTTGATTGATACGTAGCTCAACCCCGTCAAAGGCATGCTGAATCATGTGTCGGTATTGCTCAACTTGCTGTTTCAAAATCGGCTTTAACTGCTGTAAATGCTCCCGATAAGCACGACTATAAATGAGATCGGCCAGTGCCAACTGTAAAGGCGTATTCACTGTGATATTTTGCATCAGTAACGTAGCCTTCAAATGCGCTAAGCGCTGCGGAATACAGAACCAACCTACCCGATACGCAGTTGAAAGTGATTTGGAAACCGAACCACAGAAAATCACATAACCGTGCTGATCCCAATACTTAATCGGCAGCGGACGACTCGAGCTGAAACTACATTCACCATAAATATCATCTTCAATCACATAGCATTGATAGCGCGCTGCCAGTTGTGCAATTTTTTCTTTTTCTGCATTGCTTAAACAAAACCCTAATGGATTTTGATAATTGGCCGTGAGTAAACACGCTTTTGCGCCTGAGCTTTGCATGACCTGCTCTAAACGTTCAAGATCAAAGCCTTGAGTATCGGCTGGAATTTCAATAATTTTTCGTTTTAACCCCGCCAACATTTGCAACTGACCATTAAAATTTGGAGTCGGTACAATTACGCTGTCCCCTTCCTTGCTGAGGTGTTGGATCATCACCGACAGCGCAGGCATACAGCCATTGCTGATGTAAATATCATCCTGCGAAATATAGAAGCCATCTTCAGCCCAATGCTCAGACAAAGCCTGTCGCAAACGAATATGGCCTTGCTTATCGCTATATAAAAAATCTTCAGGTTGGCTGTGTTTTAAGGCGCGTTGAATGGAACGGCGGAGCGCTTCTACAGGCACATGTTTTGGAGAAAGCTGAATCGCTCCCAAATGGATGAGACGGCTATTAATGGAAGACTGTTGAATTTCCAGTTGTAGCTCTAAGTTAGAAATATCACGGGCTTGGGACTGAAAGTCAGGATGCTGCGGTACAGGAATAGATGGGCCGGTATTTTTTTGATAACTGACAAAATAACCCGACTTATTTTTCACATGAATATAACCCTGTGACTCAAGTAGCTCATAACAGCTCTTGGCGGTATTCAAGCTGACCTTTTGTAAGTTGGCAAACTGGCGTAACGACAACAGCTTTTGCCCTGCGGGTAATTCAGCATTTTGAATTTTTTCAAGCAACTGTGCAGCCAAGCTTTGATACTGGAATGCCATTCATCTGTACCTATTTTTTTAACTTCTATGTATCTGTATCCATTATGCCAACAGAATTATGCTTCTGTCATTCGTTCACAACCATAAATAGGCACTTTTATGAAAAAAATAATCATATCTCTCTTTTGCTTATTAAGCTTATCGGCTTGCCAACCGCCACATGTTTCACAGCAGGTACAACAGCAGCATTTTATTTGTAAAGCCCTGATTGAAGGGTTTCTGAAAACGCAAAATTTAACTGATTATCAGTTTTTAAGTTTAGCGCCGAGCTTGACTGAAACATCGACCCAACGAACCTATCAATATCGGTTGAACAATGAACGTGAAATGCAGATGAGCTTGCCCCGCCAGAAAAATTTACAGTTTCAATGTGACCAAAGCAGTGCTGAAAACTTCAAGATCTCGCTCGCTGGTGAAGGAGATGCCATGCTCAGTTTAATCCAATTAGACTTGCCTCAAGCTTCGACCATAGAGATGCTGACCGCCTATCAACAACCTTAAGTTTTAAAACATAAAAAAGCCTGCATTGCAGGCTTCTTCGTCTTTAGAATTAACGTAAGGCAGCTGGTAAATGGGCAGGGGTGTCTTCTTGTTCCAGCAATTGATTTTTCATTTTTTGCAACATTTGATAGGGTTGTTGTTGGACAAACATATTCACAAACTTCAGTGGTATCGATCCCTCAGGGTTGGCATAACCTGAGGTCGAAACCTTAACTTTATTTGATCCCAGTTTCTGAAAGGTCCAATCTCCCTCATAATGATTTAGGCGCACATAATCTGGATTTTTAAAAATGTTTTTATCAATCGCTTTATTTTTAATGCTGATGATGCCCTGACTGTCCTTGGTCATTTTCCCCTGCACCACCAAGTCGCGGTCTTTTAAAGGAAAAGGAAAATCCAGCACCATATACAGCTGAAACTCGCCTTTTTTATCATCGCGCGACAAGACTTTCACACTGCCCATATACGGCACCCATTTCACCGCATGGTCAACATCTAAGATCAATGACACTGCTTTTTCAATCGGCACATCAAACGTGGTTTCAGCCTTATATAAAAAGACTGGGTTTTGCGCATTTTGATAGGTCCAAACTTTAATATTATTTTTATGAATACTGAGTTTGGCTTGATCCATAGGTTTGGCCTGTGCTGTCGTCATCACGACAACAACACAAGCCATATACATGACTTTTTTCATTCTATTCTTCGTCTTATTTTAGTTTTTTATCTTGTTTTTATGGCGAATGAAGCAGGTTTTTAAACTTGAATGTCGTTAAAACCCAGTACATCTTTCATGTCATATTTACGTGCTTCACGTCCTACCACCCAAGCCGCAGCACGTACCGCACCCGAAGCAAAGTTCATACGGTTAGTCGCTTTATGGGTAATTTCAACACGCTCACCATCAGCAATAAACATAGCTGTATGTTCACCGACAATATCGCCGCCTCGAATGGTTTGGAAACCAATACTTTGACGCTCACGGGGTCCTGTATGACCTTCACGGCAATACACTGCATCGGTTTTCAAGTCACGACCTAAAGCACCCGCAATGGCCTCACCCATCATCAACGCTGAGCCTGATGGTGCATCGACTTTATGACGGTGATGCGCTTCAATCACTTCAATATCCACTGTGTCGCCAAAGACTTTAGACGCCATTTCCAACAGTTTAATCGAAACGTTGACCCCCACAGAATAGTTGGCTGCATAGACCACAGGTATTTGAGTCGCAGAGTCATCCAAATAAGCTTTTTGTTCGTCATTCATACCCGTGGTCCCAATGACAATGGCCACCCCAGCTTCACGACAAATTTTTAAATGCTGAACGGTCGCTACTGGTGCAGTGAAATCAATGATCACATCACAATCTTTCACTACCGCTTCCAGACTACCCACCACCTTCACGCCGAGGCTGCCAATACCTGCAAGCTCACCTGCATCTGTACCAACCAGTGAGCTTTCAGGGCGTTCCACTGCCGCAGCCAGTTGATAGCCTGCTTCGTGTACCGCTTGAATAAGGATGCGACCCATACGACCGCCGGCACCTAAGACACCAATGCGTGGAGCTGCTGACATAACATATTCCTAATCTAGCTTCAAAATTGCTCTTACTATAGCAAAACTGATTGCCCAGACTAAGGTTTGTTGGCCATTTTCATCGAAAAAATCGCTTTATTTTCAGACATGCTTTCTCAAGCTTTTCACAAATTTGCAATCAATCTTACGCAGACTAGGTTCGCGTTTAAAAACAACTTTAAAATGAGGAAAATAGAATGAAAGCCAAGGTACTTTTTCTAGCGATGGCAGTTGGGGGCAGTTGGGCACAGGTTCAGGCTGAACCCGCTGTTCAAGCGGGCGACACCTTAGAAAGTTTGTCACAGGTAAAGATCACGACCAGTACACATCCCAAAGCACAGGCCGAGCAACAAGTACAAGCCGCTGCACCTATGGCTGAAGAAATGGTGTCGGTTGAAGAGATCGATCAACCTGAGCTGCCAACAGAAACGCAATAACATAAAAAAAGCGGGAAAATATTCCCGCTCTTTTCAACACCGATTCAGACGTACCGTATTCAATTAATCAAACAGTCGGTCAAAGAAAGACTTTTTCTTTGGTGATGATTTGTGATCATCTCCATCCAAGGTCTCTTGCAACTCTTTCAACAGTTCACGTTGACGTGCTGTTAAGTTGACTGGCGTTTCAATCACGATACGGCAGAGTAAGTCACCTTGCATACTGGTACGTACAGGTTTAACCCCTTTGCCACGTAAACGGAACATTTTACCCGTTTGTGTGCCTTCAGGAATTTTCAAACTCACACGACCTTCGAGTGTCGGGATTTCAATTTCTTTACCCAAAGCGGCATCGGCAATGCTCACAGGGACATCCATATACAGGTCTGCACCATCACGTTGGAAGATTTCGTGCTCACGCACCACCACTTCTACGTACAAGTCGCCTGACTGACCATCACGAATCGCTTCGCCTTTACCCGTTAAACGAACGCGGTCACCGTTGTCGACGCCCGCAGGAATCGTCACTTCTAAGGTTTGTTGACGGTCTTTAACACCTGAACCATGACAAGTATTACATGGGTTCTTAATGATCTTACCCTGACCGCGACAGGTACTACAGGTCTGCTGTACAGAGAAGAAACCTTGCTGCATGCGAACCTGACCTGCACCATGACAAGTTTTACAGGTTTCAACATCGTTCGGGTTTTTAGAGCCTTTACCGTCACAGGTTTCACACGGCGCTGGTGCGGTAAAAGTAATGGTTTTTTTCACCCCTCTTACTGCTTCTTCCAACGTCAGTTCCATCACATAACGTAAGTCAGAACCACGACGTGCACGCTGTTGACCACGACCACCGCCGCCACCAAATGCGCCACCGAAAATGTCACCGAATTGACTGAAAATGTCTTCTGCGCTGAAACCACCACCGAAGCCGCCTCCGCCGCCCATACCACCTTCAAAGGCTTGATGCCCCATCCGGTCATACATGCTGCGCTTTTCGCCATCCGATAAAATTTCATAAGCTTCAGCCGCTTCTTTAAATTTCTCTTCAGCTTCAGCATTGTCAGGGTTGCGGTCCGGATGATATTTCATCGCCAACTTACGGTAGGCTTTTTTAATTTCATCATCACTAGCGGTTTTAGCAACACCTAAAACCTCATAATAATCACGTTTAGCCATGTCTGGCGATGCTCCTCACGGAATTTATTTAATACTCAACTGTGGTCTGAAATTGGGTTCAAACCAAGTTTTACAAGGGGGTGTTTGAAAAAAAATCAGTAGAATTAGAAAACTGCTTTATTTTTCAAAAATTTAGACAGGCCTTTAAACCATGCATTTAGAAGGAAGAGAAATGCAATACAGCTAAAAACCACACCTGCAACCGTGCATGCAGTCACCCACAATGCGCTGTCCCAAGTGAAGAAAATAAGAGGAATAAACCACAATGCTGCAAATAAAGCCAAAATGCTATAAATCACAATATTGCGCATGACCCAGAGTGCTTGCGCTTGTAACCACACTTCAGCATGATCAATTTGCGTGACTTTTCGGGCATACCAATAGGAAAATGCGCCACTAATCACAGTAAACAAAGCCAAAAACATGAAGACATAAGAAATCGCGATAGAGCGGCGATACTTGGTTACATTGTCTTGCATCATGCGTTTAACCCCATTTGCCACATCGTTGGTTTTTTAATGTGTAGCAAAAAACTGCTTTATAAAAATGCCATAAATTTCAGGTGCTACTATATTGAAATTTTCAACGTTTCGCACCTGATATTGGCATAAATTTACGGCTTATGGCTAATTTTTTTTACTTTAAACCACTGCGCGTACAAGGCTGGTAAAAAGAACAGGGTTAATAGCGTCGCCACAATCAGTCCGCCCATGATCGCAACGGCCATAGGTCCAAAGAAAATACTTCTAGACAATGGGATCATCGCCAGAACTGCTGCCAATGCCGTCAGCACAATTGGACGACAACGTCGCACCGTCGCATCGATGATTGCATCCCATGATTCATGCCCCGCTTGAATGTCTTGCTCAATCTGATCAATCAAGATCAGCGAGTTACGCATGATCATGCCCGACAAGGCAATGGTCCCCAACATCGCAACAAAGCCAAAAGGTTTATTGAACAACAGCAGGAACAACACCACACCGATCAAACCTAAAGGCGCGGTGAGCAAGACAATCGTGGCACGAGACATACTGCGCAGTTGAATCATCAGCAAAGTCATGACCACGGCCAAGAATAAAGGCATGCCTGCTGCAACCGATTTACCCCCACGTGCAGACTCTTCCACTGTACCGCCGACTTCAACCAAATAGCCATTCGGCAGTTCCGCACGCAGCTGATTCATCTGTTCGGCCATTTCATCCACCACAGTGGCCGGCTGTAACTTAGTTCGAATATCTGCACGTACCGTAATAGTCGGTAGGCGGTTACGATGCCAAATCAAACCTTCTTCAAAGCTATAATCAATTTTTGCAATTTGTGCCAATGGTACTGTTCCGCCATTTGAGGTTGGAACGGCAAGGCTTGCCAGTGATGCCACTTCAACCCGCTCGGCTTGATCGCCACGTAAACGGATTTCAATTAGCTCACGTTTCTCACGGTATTGGTTAATGGTGGCACCCGAAATTGAGCTGTTCAAGAAATTGGCCAAATCTAAACTCGATACCCCCATTTGGCGGGCACGGTCTTGGTCAATCTCTAAATTGATCATCTTGCTTGGTTCACCCCAGTCCAAATGCACATTAGTGGTGTTGGGGTTAGCACTCAGCATCGCTGCGACTTTATCCGCCCAAGCACGCACTTGAGTTAAGTCTTCACCAGACACGCGATATTGAAGTGGATAACCGACAGGTGGGCCATTTTCAAGTAAAGAGACGCGAGTACGTACATCGGGCAATAACTGACGGATTTGCGTGTCTAGGGATTTGCGGATTTCATTGCGATCATCCAGTGAAGAAGCCAAGACCACAAACTGAGCAAAGCTGGCCTGTGGTAGCTGCTGATCGAGCGGTAAATAAAAACGTGGCGAGCCCGTGCCCACATATGCCACATAATTATCTATGCCTTCTTGCTTCGACAGGAACTGTTCAACTTTTTTCACCGCATTTTCAGTTGCCGTTAAAGATGCACCTTCTTCAAGTTTTAAGTCGACCAAAATTTCGGCACGATTCGAGGGTGGGAAAAACTGCTGTGGTACTAACTTAAACATCAACACCGAGAGCACAAAAATAGCCACAGTCGTTGCAATGACTGTTTTGCGATAGGTCACACACAGATCGACCCAACGGCGAAAACCTTGATAGAACTTGGTTTGATAAGGATCGTGATGCTCACCTGCATGATGCACCATCGGCTGAGGTTCTGGCTGTTTGCGCAAACGTGCCCACAGACGGCTATACCACGGCGCTTTTTGAATCAGCTCTTTATTAAAATCGGGCAGGAGTTTGTCACCCAAATAAGGCACAAACAACACCGCTGCAAACCAAGACACAATTAAGGCAATGGTCACCACTTGGAAAATAGAACGAGTGTATTCACCTGTACTGGACGCTGCTGTAGCAATCGGTAAAAAGCCCGCAGCGGTAATCAAAGTTCCCGTCAACATTGGGAAGGCCGTCGTTCGCCACGCATGCCCTGCTGCTTGTAGTCGACTGTAGCCTTGTTCCATTTTGATCGCCATCATTTCCACAGCAATAATGGCGTCATCGACCAAGAGGCCCAGCGCTAAAATCAGGGCACCCAAAGAAATTTTATGCAGACCGACATCAAAAATATTCATGCCTGCAAAAGTCATGGCCAAGACCAGTGGAATTGAGAATGCCACCACCAGTCCAGTACGGAAACCCAGCGAGAAAAAGCTGACTAGCAGTACAATAATCACCGCTTCAGCCAAAACTTTCATGAACTCGTTGACACTACGCTTCACCGCAACAGGCTGATCTGAAACTTTTTTCAGCTCCATACCTAAAGGTAAGGTTTTTTGCAGCTTGGAAAACTCAGTTTCTAAATTTTTACCCAAAGCCAAGATGTCGCCACCTTTACGCATCGACACCGCAATGCCAATGCCATTTTCCCCCATAAAGCGCATACGGGGTTGAGCGGGTTCACTAAAGCCACGATAGACATCAGCCACATCGCTCAGCTGGATGGTTTTTCCATTGACCAATAAAGGCATACGTTGCAGTTCTTCAACGCTCTTAATTTGCCCTGTGACTCGGAGTTGAATACGATCCGACTCTGTTTCAAAAAAGCCTGCACTGGCCATGGTATTTTGCTGTTGCAGGGCTTGTTGCACCGCTGTCACAGGAATGCCTAACTGTGCCGACTTGGTGTTAGAAATTTCAATCCAAATCTTTTGATCTTGCAACCCAACTAAGTTGACCTTCGCGACATCTTTGACGCGTTGCAGTTGTAACTGTAGACGGTCGGCATATTCTTTCATCACTGCATAATCAAAGTCTTTACCGGTCAGCACATAAATGTTGCCGAAAGTATCGCCAAACTCATCATTAAAGAATGGTCCTTGTACCCCATTGGGCAGCTGATGTTTGATGTCTCCAACTTTCTTGCGTACGTCATACCACACATCCGGTATCTCACTGGAGCGCATGGCATCTCGTGCCACGAAAGTCACCATCGACTCGCCGGGTCTGGAGTAGGCCATAATGCGCTCATACTTACCCGTGGTCATCAGCTCTTTTTCAATACGGTCGGTCACTTGTTCAGACACCTCACGCGCCGTTGCACCCGGCCAATAGGTCTGTACCACCATCACTTTAAAGGTAAAAGGCGGGTCTTCGCTTTGTGCAAGTTTGGAATAAGACACCACCCCCACGATGCCCAGCAACAACATCAAATAAAGGACCAAGCCCTTATTTTTTAAGGCCCATTCCGACAGGTTATAGTTCATGCTTAACTCCCTGTCGCAATCTTGACCGTTTTATTGTCACGGCTAATCGGTTGAATTTTTTGTTTTTCACGCAGTAAATGCACCCCACCCACCACGACATAGTCCTTCGGCTGTAAACCTGAACGAATGGTAACGCTGTCTCGACCGTACTCCCCCACACTGACAGGCACTTTACGAATACTGTTGTCAGCATTCACCACCCAGACATAAGCATTTTTACCTGCAGCGGAAACACTGGCTAACGGTACACTCAACACATTGCTTTCAGTTGAACTGAAAAACACCCGAGCACTCTGTCCCAGTTGAATCGTATTTTGTCCTTCACGCAAAGCCACTTTGACACTAAAAGTACGTGACTGATCTGCGGCAGGTGAAATTTCACGGACATAGGCAGCAAAACGTTCATCGGGTTTAGACCACAAAGTGACTAGGGCATCTTGTCCAACTTTAATCTGAGCAATGGCTTGTTCAGGCACACCAATCACCACCTCACGATCACCTGAAATGGCCAGTTGAAACGCGGGTTGCCCTGCTGAAATCACCTGTCCAATTTCAATATTACGCTCGGTAATCACACCGTTTTTATTGGCGATCAGTTGGTTATAACTGGTTTGGTTTTGCGTAACATTGTAATTGGCTTGTGCTTGTTTCAAGCTCGACAGTGCGGCTTTGTATTGATTTTCAACGCTGTCGTACTGTGAACGACTCACTGCATTACTCGGTAATAATTGTTTAAAGCGATTGAGTTCATCCTGCGCATTTTTTTCAGCCGCTTGAGCACTTTCTAACTGTGCTTTGGCTGCATTTAATTGCAACTGGGCATCTTGCACATCTAAGCGCGCTAAAACTTGTCCGACTTTGACTTGGTCACCCACATCGACCAAACGCTCCGTGACTTGTCCCCCAACACGAAAAGACAGTGCCGTTTGTTGGCGGGCTTGCACTTCGCCTGCATAGCTTTTTTGTTCTAGATGCGTGGTATTCGGTTGGCTCACCATTACCAAAGGTACCGACTCTGGTTCAGTCGTGTCTTTGCTACATCCCCACAAGGTGATACTACACACCACCATTATACTTGCCACAAAGGTCTGAATTTTGCTCATGAAGTCTGCTCTTCTTCCATAACCACCAATTAATCAGGCACAATATCCAGACTTAATTTGGTTATTTATTAATTAATATACTGCATAGTACACTAATTAAAGATATGCTCAGATGTAAATGACTTTTTGAACTTTTTTTAGGAAAATGTGTGCAAGCTTCAGCAGGACGTCCCAAGGATTTAGAAAAACGGCAACGTATTTTGGAGGTGGCACGTCAGTTGTTTTTACTACATGGCTACCACGGCTCCAGCATGGACCATATTGCCAAGGAAGCGCACGTCACCAAACTCACGGTGTATAACCATTTTCAGGACAAAGCCAATCTGTTCAGTTGTGCGATTGAAGAAACCTGTGAAAAGCTGATGCTGGGTCGTTCATTTCAACTGCAACGTGCCGAAGACTTTGTGCCCATGCTCGAACAGATTTGTGCGTTATCGATGCATATTATTAACCTGCCTGAGGCGATCAAGCTGGAGCACTTACTATTACAGCTGGCCGCTGAACAAAATCCTTTGCTAGAGAACTTCTATAAAGCCTCCCACCTCAAAATGCGGGCGATTTGGGAGCTGTTCTTTGACCAAGCTCAAGCCTTAGGCGTGCTTCAGTTTGAACAGGTCAATGAGGTCATCACCTTATTAATGTCTTTACTGTTTGGATATCGCCACCAAGAAATGTTACTGGGGATGAATGAAGTGCCAAATGCCGAACAACGCGAGCAACTGATTCAAGAAGCCCTTGCGATTTTTTTATTAAAATACCCCTTACAAAAACCTTAAGACTCGGTTAATTAAATTTATATTTTTTATAATTAATTCAAATGCTTGCAATTAAAAAATCTCTTTACTTTAAAACAATTGCTTGCACTAAGTGTTTCATTTGATTCTAAAATCAGCAATTAATCCACTACTTTTGTCTGCCCCTACTTGGATTGTCATCGAATCGGGGTATAGTCAAATTAAGAACAACGAGGGAATAATAATCATGATTCAACAAATTGATGCTCCACTACGTGAAGATGTCCGATTACTCGGCAACCTATTGGGTGAAACCCTCAAGGAGCATGCAGGACAAGATTTGTTTAATCAGGTCGAGCAAATTCGGGCCTTATCCAAAGGGGCACGGGATGGTCAAGTTGAAGCCGAAAAGCAGCTGGAACAACTGTTTTTCAGCCTTGAAGATGATGAAATTCTGCCGCTGACACGTGCCTTTACCCACTTTTTGAACTTTGCCAATATTGCGGAGCAATACCATGTGGTCCGTAGCCGTCGTCAAAGTGAATTTGATGAGACCGCACCCTCTCCAAATCCGCTCGACCACCTCTTTGCTAAATTTAAAAATAACGACATTTCAACCGATACGCTGTTCCAGCAAATCTGTGATTTAAATATTGAACTGGTTCTGACCGCTCACCCCACTGAAGTTAGCCGCCGTACCCTGATCCAAAAATATGATGGTATCAACGATGCCTTATTTAAAATGGATCAGCAAAAACTGACCCCTCGTGAACGTCAGACCGTTCTTGAAGATTTAAAACAACTGATCTGTTCGGCGTGGCAGACCGATGAAATTCGTCAACACCGTCCAACCCCAGTCGATGAAGCAAAATGGGGCTTTACTACCATTGAGCAAACCTTATGGAATGCTGTCCCGAAGTTCATGCGTGAACTAGACGACATGGTGATTGAACACTGTGGCCAACGTCTGCCTTTAAATGTCGCACCTGTACGTTTCGCTTCATGGATGGGTGGTGACCGTGACGGCAACCCGAATGTGACACACAACATTACGCAAGAAGTCCTGTGGCTATCGCGTTGGAAAGCGGCTGACCTTTACTTACGTGACATTGAAGACTTGCGTTGGGAACTGTCGATTCAAAGCTGTAGCGATGAACTGCGCCAAGCCTTGGGTCAAGACCATCCTGAACCCTACCGTGAATATTTGCGCGATACTCGCGAACGGCTGAAAGCTACGCGCCATTGGCTCGCAGAAAAACTGCGCGGTGCCGATGCCGATGACAGCTTGGTGATTAAAGCCAAAGATGAACTGTTACAACCTCTACTGCTGTGCTATCGCTCTTTGATTGCCAGCAATCTGCCTGAAATTGCCAATGGGAAACTGCTGGACTTTATCCATCGGGTGAACTGTTTCGGGATTGAACTGCTGAAACTGGATATTCGCCAAGAGTCAGGACGTCATCGCCAAGCGATTTCGGCCATTACTGAATATTTGGGTCTGGGTAATTTTGAAACGTGGACCGAACAAGCGCGCCAAAACTTCTTATTACAAGAGCTACAAAGCAAACGTCCGCTGTTGCCGAAGCATTTGAATGAACCTGCACAAAGCTTAATTGAGCAGCCTGAAGTACAAGAAGTATTTGCCACCATGCGCACTTTGGCAGCTCAGCCTCAAGAAAGTTTAGGTGCCTACATTATTTCGATGGCTGAATATCCAAGTGATGTGCTGGCGGTACTGCTTTTGCAAAAAGAAGCGGGTATCCAACACCCTCTACGTGTGGTGCCATTGTTTGAAACATTAAAAGACTTAGATGGCGCCGCAGCCACCATGAATACCCTATTCAATATGCATTGGTATAAACAGCATATTCAGGGCAAGCATGAAGTGATGATTGGCTATTCGGACTCAGCAAAAGATGCAGGCTTTATGTCAGCCAATTGGGCACAGTACCGTGCGCAAGAAGAATTAACCGCGATTGCAAAAACGCATGGCGTACAACTCACACTATTTCATGGTCGTGGCGGTTCCATCAGCCGTGGCGGTGCGCCAACGCAACAAGCCCTATTTTCACAGCCACCTGGCTCGATTTCAGGTGCAATTCGAGTCACTGAACAAGGTGAAATGATTCGCTTCAAGTTTGGCTTAGAAGGCATTGCGCTACAAAACTTAGAGATTTATACCGCTGCTACTTTAGAAGCCACTTTACTTCCACCGCCCGTCCCAAAACCTGAGTGGCGCGAGTTGATGCACAGCATGACCGATTTGTCGGTACAAGTGTATCGTCAGACTGTGCGAGAAAACCCGCACTTCGTAAAGTACTTACGTACAGTCACGCCAGAGCTTGAACTGCAAATGTTACCGCTTGGCTCACGCCCTGCAAAACGTAAAGTCACTGGCGGCATTGAGTCCCTACGTGCCATTCCTTGGGTATTTGCGTGGACTCAGATTCGTTTGATGCTACCCGCTTGGTTGGGTACAGGCGCGGCAATTAACCAAGTGATTGATCAAGGACATAAGGCTACCTTAGATGAAATGCTGGTGGCATGGCCGTATTTCCAAACCCTGATTGATATGTTGGAAATGGTACTCTCAAAATCTGATGCTCATGTAGCGCTGTATTATGAGTCGCACCTGACTGATGATGAGGACTTGAAAGTGCTCGGTGAACATCTGCGTCAGCGCTTAAAGTATGCGGTGCAAACCCTGTTAGCGCTTAAAGGTGAGTCTAAACTCCTCAGCAGTAACGAAGTTTTAGATCAGTCGATGAGAGTGCGCAAACCGTATTTATTGCCTCTGCATTTACTCCAAGCAGAGTTAATGAAACGTCGTCGCCGCTACCTAGAAGAGCGTCAGGAAACAAATACACCTGTAGATCATGCACTTATGGTAAGTATCGCCGGCATTGCAGCGGGTCTTCGTAACACAGGATAAAGTTTTAAGCCCGCTCCATTTAAAGCACATCACTATGATGTGCTTTTTTATTGAACGCATAGTCAAACCTTTTATAATTTTTTTTATCAATCCAATCATAAATATTTATGAATAAGCGATTGGCTAAATTTACCAATTAAACCTTGATTTATCATTATTTTTAAAAATATAAATTTTTACCATGCGGTAAAAAGTTCTGAAAAGTCATAAGATTAGTTTGAACAATTTTTTGTATCACTGATTAAATCTTCTAAAAAACAAGAGTATGATGTGCACAATTTATCTTTAGGGTGCTCAAAAAATGTCCAATTGGTTTCCCAAATGGCGCTCGTACGAAGGCAATATCGATGCACGTCCTGTTGGCACAAGTGAATATCTCCCTGCTTCACAAAGTGCAATTTTAGGTGTGCAGCATGCCTTTGCCATGTTTGGAGCAACGGTTCTTGCACCTTTCTTGATGGGCTTCGATCCCAACCTTGCCATTTTAATGTCCGGGATTTGTACCATCTTGTTCTTTATTATGACGGGTGGACGTGTTCCAAGTTATTTAGGTTCAAGTTTTGCCTTTATTGGGGTCGTGATTGCAGCAACGGGCTATACCGCATCGGGCACAGGCGCACTCAATCCAAACTTAGCTATGGCGGGCGGCGGTATTATTGCCTGCGGCGTGCTCTATACCTTGTTTGGTTTTATGGTCATGGCAACGGGCACCAAGTGGATTGAAAAACTGATGCCGCCTGTGGTGACAGGTGCTGTGGTGATGATTATTGGTCTCAACCTTGCCCCAGTGACGGTCAAAGGCGTTGCGGGCAATTCCTTTAATATGTGGATGGCACTGGTTACCGTATTATGTATGGGCTCGATTGCCGTCTTTACTCGTGGTTTATTGCAACGTCTCTTATTATTAATTGGTTTGTTACTGTCTTACTTGGTCTATTTCATCGTGACCAATGTTATGGGCTATGGCACAGCGATTAATTTTGCCCCGATTCAACAAGCCGCTTGGTTTGGTTTACCGACTTTTCATGCACCTGAATTTAATGCCAATGCCATGATGATCATTGCACCGATCGCATTAATTTTGGTGGCAGAGAACCTCGGTCACATCAAAGCCGTGAGTGCGATGACTGGTGAAAACCTAGATCCACACATTGGTAAAGCATTTGTTGCCGATGGTGTAGCAACGACGTTAGCCGGTGGTGTCGGCGCTCCAGGCATGACCACCTATGGTGAAAACATTGGGGTCATGGCAGTCACACGAGTTTACTCGACTATCATTTTTGCCATTGCAGGTGTGTTTGCCATTTTCTTAGGTCTGTCTCCGAAATTTGGTGCCATCATCCATACCATTCCGACCGCGATTTTAACCGGTGCGTCGATTGTGGTGTTTGGTTTGATTACCATCGCAGGTGCAAAAATCTGGATTGAAAACAAAGTCGATTTTTCACAGAACAAAAACCTGATGGTCGCAGCAGTCACCATAATTTTAGGTACAGGTGATTTTGCCTTACAAATTGGCAACTTTAACTTGGGTGGTATTGGTACTGCTACGTTTGCAGCGTTGTTCTTAAACTGGTTCTTCAGCTTAGGGCAAAAAGATTAATCTATCTGATATTTTGATTATCCATTGTTGATCGCAGCCTTCGGGCTGCTTTTTTTGGTCTAATGCTCTGACTCCTATTACACCTAAAGGTATGTCTCAAAACGCAAAAAGGACTAAGATAAAGCAACATTTTCCGCTTTGACCCTGCCATGCGCCTTGATTTTTTTGATCTGCAATTGTTTATCAATATCTTGAGTACAGGCAGTTTGACCAAAGGTGCAGAACGTTCCGCCATTTCTTTACAAGCCGCCAGTGAGCGGATTAAAAAATTAGAACAGCATTTTGAAGTGAGTTTATTTACCCGCCATGCAACTGGGGTAAAAGCGACCCTTGCTGGACAAACCTTTGCGGAACATGCGCAGCACTTACTGCAACAACAGCAGCAATTACAACAAGCCATGCTGCCCTTTGCTCACAGTGCAACGAGCAACATTATATTGTGGTGCAACTCATCGGCGCAGAGTGAGTACTTACCTCATTTATTGCCGCAGTATTTAATGGAAAATCCGAAGCTCCATATTGAATTAAAAGAAGCCGAAACCAATGACATCATTCAGGCCCTCAGTACAGGTACGGCGCAGTTGGGGCTGATCTCTGGTTTTTTTGATGCAGGGCAGCTTGAAACTCAAGAGTTTGCTGAAGACCCGTTGGTACTGATCTGCCCAAGCCAGCATCCACTTGCCACTGCGGCTCAACTGGAGCTGGGTGAATTATTGCAACATCCGTTTGTGGGCCTCATGCAATATCACTCCTTACAACAGTCCATAGAAGCGCAAGCCAAACGCTTAGGCTGTGACATCCATTATCGTCTACGGGTGCCGAACTTTGCCGCGATCGCCCAAGTCGTCGCCAATGGCGTCGGCATTGCGATTATTCCCAAACGGGCAGCACTGCGTTTAAAAGTGCAGTATGACTTTCAGCAGATTGAACTCTTAGGCAAATGGGCCAACCGCAAGTTGCTGTTAGCAGCACGGTGTTTTGATCAGCTCCCCGCAGATTATCAACGCTTTAGTCAATTCCTCTTGAGCCAACATGACCAACTCATGCCGCATTAAAGCCAGCCCAGTTGATGTAAAACCATATAACTGCCAAATAAGACTAGGCCCACAAAAAACACCTTACGAAAGGCCTGCTCAGGGATGCGGTAGCGAATTTTAGTGCCCAACCACATTCCGAGCAATGCAGGAAGCAGAGCGATCAACGACAGTTGATAGTCAATGGGAGTGTCTTCAACAGGATTTAGATGTAAATACACAGCAAGACATAAAGTTGAAACGGTAAAGGCAAGGCCGAGCGATTGTACCAAATCATCCCGTTTCAAATGCAAGGACTGCAAATATGGAACCACGGGAATCACCACCACCCCTGTCGCCACCGTCAAAGCACCGCCCAAATATCCCATGATTGGTGATAAATATTTTTCATACGGGGCTAAGTTGGGCATGTTTTTGGCAAACAAACCATATAGACCATAAATGGCCAACATCCCGCCCAACAGCGCTTCACTTTGAAATTCGCCATGTCCAAGTGTAGGAAAAACACTCCAAACTGAACCAATGATCATGCCCACCAGCAATGGCCAAAAGCGTTGTACCAGTCGCAGTACACGCCCTTCTGCAAACAATTGCCAGAAGTTCGTAACCATGGAAGGGATTATGAGCAAAGTTGCCGCTTGAAATGGACTAATCACCAAAGATAAAAGTCCCATCGACACGGCGGGCAAACCTAGGCCAATGGTGCCCTTAATCATGCCTGCGACAGCAAAAACAAAAATAACAAAAGCAAGCATGACGCTTCTCTCTAAACACTTAGCGCCATGCTATAAAATTTAAATCTGGGCTCATATCACTGTTTTTAGAAGTAAGCCTCAACCAAAGATTGAGGCTTACTGGAAAGAATGGTCTGGACTCAACTGTTATTGAATCCAGATGTGATGCGCTGTAATTCTGCTTAGTATTTGAAATTTAGGCTGAAGCGGAAAGTACGTGGATCGCCCCAGCTCACCAATTGTGCATTTGGCGTGGTTCCGACTAAATACTCTTTATCAAACAGGTTTTTTACGCTGAATTTTGCGCCCCAATTTTTCGCCTCATAACCGGCACTGACGTCATACAGCGTATAGCTCGATAGTGGCACATAATCAGTCCCACGTTGTGCTGTACGCGCACCTTGATAATTCGCACTGGCACCAATATTCCAACCCAATTGCTCATCTGCAAAGAAGTATTGGGTTGATAAAGAGGCGGCATTTTTAGGCACATGGTTAATTCGCTTGCCAATATCGCTGCTGGTTTCACTTTCAGTAATTTTTGCAGTTGGAATATAACTATAGGTTGCGGTCAGGTTCCATTGATCCGTCAACGTAGCTGATAACTCTGTCTCAAAGCCTTTGGTCTTTTGCTCACCAATTTGTACGTGATGAGTATTTGTTGAATCTGGCTCTGTGACATTCTGACGAGTTAAATCATAATAAGCCACATAGCCTTGCAGTCTTTGATTCAGCCCTTGGAACTTCACACCAACTTCATATTGTTCCCCTTCTTCTGGGTCCAGCAGCGTACCATCTGCACCAGCATCACTCACAGGAAAGAAAGAGGTTGCATAACTCACGTAAGGGGCAAACATATCATTGATTTGATACATCAAGGACGCATTACCCGTAAAAGCATTATCTGAATTTTTGGTCGTTGTATTCGTTAAAATATTATCAATTTCAACTTGCGTCCAATCATGACGACCCGATAAGCCTAAGATCCAATGATCATCAATTTTTAAATTATTACGTAGATATACACCCATATATTGGGTATCTGTAATTTGATGCGTTTTAATTTTGGTCGCCTTTGCCATTGAAGTGTAAACAGGATTGTCCGCATTAAAATCCGTTGTTGCTGTATAACTTCTCCGTTCATAATCACTACGCTCATGCATCATGTCCAAACCCACCATCAAATCATATTGGGTTTTGCCCCAGTCGAAATGACGTGACACATTATTATCTAATGCAAAATTTACATCATCTTTAATCTGTCTTTCTACCGTCCGTTTGAAGGTTGGTAAAAAAGCGCCACTAGCTGCCAATACAGGATTATTATCTGCATCGGTTGTAGTGACTGCAAAATTTTGCTTAAAGCTCCAGCCATTATCAAAATAATGCGCATAGTTCGACCCTAAGCGCAAAACATCGACCGTATTGCTTAGATTCGGCGCGCCAAAAAATAAGGTCTGTGAATAGTTTTTATAAGCGCCATTACTATAGGGAATCCCCTGCTGGCGAATAAAATCCCGATGCTGATAGCTGGCAATCACAGACAGTTCGTCTTTTTCACCTAAGTCAAAATTATAAGATGGTGCAATATAATAATTTTTATAATAAACATAATCAGTTGGATCATCTTGGTCAGAGGCATGCCCCACCACACGAAACGCCCCTTTTTCGCTATCATTTGGTGCATAGTTGATATCAAATGTGCCATCCACAAAGGCATTGCTGCCATAGCTCACACTGCCCCGAGAAAAAGTTTCAACTTCAGGACGTTTGGTGGTTAAGTTAACTAAGCCGCCCGGCAAGGCAAAGCCAAAACCAGTCGATGTCGGCCCTTTCACCACTTCAATCGACTGTAAACCACTGATGTCTTCTGAACGTAGGGCATTATCAGAAGTTTGAATACGCAAGCCATCGACATAGGTCTGTGCGCTGGAAACCTGCCCACGAATAATAAAGTCATCCCAACCACGGCGACCATACTGTCCTGCGGTGACCCCCGCTACACCCTGCAAGGCTTCAGACAGTGTTTTCGCTTGTTTCTGTTCGAGTTGTTTTTCACTAATCACGCTGATCGATTGCGCAGTTTCAAACAGCGGTGCATCTGAACGCAAAACAGCTGATGCAGTTTTTGCTGCATATGCCGCTTTGTCATCTGCATCTTGGGCTTCAAATTGCAAAGTCGGTAAAACTTGGGATGATGCTGTTTCCAGTGTCTCGCCCTGAGCAAACGCTGCTGTAGTCATCATGGCCAGAATGGATAAGCTCAAAGAAGAAATATGAAAACGCATAACATCGATCAACAGACAGAAAGAATGCCAATTATAATCATTTTCATTTGGAAGCCTATTTATTAATAAAATTTAACAATGAATTTAATTGTTAAACCTCATTAACATTATTAATAAGCACTTTAATAACTCAGCCTAAAAACACCATCGGCTTTAGGTTTCATGTGTTATTGGACTGTTTTGATCAATAAGAGGTATACAAAACTCAGCCTTCGCTTTCATCCACAGGGTCGGTTTTATATTGATCTTCCAGCACATTACTGAAAATACTTTCAATCATCCAGACGCGATACAAACTATTAAAGACATAGCTCTGCCCATCCACACGCAGTTCAATCACGGGGAAATCAGGCTGGGACTTCATTTCACAGAGCATGTCATTTTCTTGAAGCTTGGCTTCCACATCTTCGGTGATCAATGCTGTGATTTCCAATTCTTGCATCAGTTGATCAAAATGCGATTTAAAGGATACATCTTTGCCTTGGGTCCAAACGGCTTTCAAAATCCGATACATGGCATCAATACGCTGCTCTTCAGGCACGCTATAAAATAACTGCGCCATCGCCAAAGTGGCTGCTTGCGTCGGACGGCAAAACGGTGTGAATTTGATTTCTGTCCGTTTGGATAAGCGCGTTGCCAAACTCCAATCAAACCCATCTCGACCGTGATAACTGAGCGGATAGACATTGAGCTGAATATTATAATAATCGGCCAGTTCTTCTTTAATATAGGCCAATAACAACCATGAAATTGGATCTTCCAGCGCAATGTATAGGTCTAACTCTGGATCGAGCGCCTGAATTTCATTTAATTCTTCAGCATCATTAATCAAATGCTCACGCCAATCAATATGATTGATCAAGAAAATTGGGTTATCGGTAAATAATTTTTGTTGTTTTAAACGGCGCGTTAAACGCAGCAGATCATCGACGGCATGATACTGACGGTCACCGAGCTGGAAGTAACTGGCCAGTACCGCATCATCATTAAAAATACGTTCTGGAAAGTTTTGCTCTTGATGATGACGGCTGGCCATCGCATATAAGGTGCGCAGCTTACCTTCTTGTTTTTGCCACAGCATGTGAAACACATCTTCAAGCAAATACAAAAAGTCCTGCCCACGCAGCGGCGTATGCCGCAAGATGGTTTCTGCTTGGCTCAATGCCTCTGGACTGGGTTGTTCTGGCGTTTCGTGAAAGCTAAAACGGTGCTGACGCGACAGAATTTTGGCATCATTTAAACAATAAGTTTGCCATTCCAAAGCCGACATTTGGTTCGGAGGTTCAGCAGCCTGACTGGAAATGACCACCTTCAATGGCTTCAGTTCATCCGCTAAAATTTCTTCAATTTGTGGTAACTGCTGAACCGCTAAATAGCTATATACATCGTCGAGGCGTAAATGAATACTCAAGCCTTGTTCTGTAGATACGACCGTTTGACGAATCGGTTTTTGATAAAACCAACGCGATCGAATCGGATCGAACCATCGACGCAACAGTGACATGAGCAAAGCCTCTAAATTAAACCCTTGAAAGTACTACAAGGGTTTATATCAATTCACAGCAAAATGATCAATTAGACATCTAAATTTAGATCAGTTACCGCGCCTTTTTCCGCACCAGTGGTCAGTTTTGCAAACTTGGCCAAAGCCCCATAACGATAATTCGGCTGTGGTTTCACCCACGCGGCTTGACGCGCTGCGGCCTCTTCTGCCGAAATATGCCACGTCATTTCGCGGGTTTCTGCATTGATTGAGATTTTATCGCCATTTTGCACTAAACCAATTGGCCCACCTTCATAGGCTTCTGGGGTCACGTGACCAATGACAAAACCATGACTGCCACCAGAGAAACGACCATCGGTGATCAGCGCCACAGATTTACCGAGTCCTTTACCAATTATCGCTGAGGTCGGTTTCAGCATTTCAGGCATGCCCGGTCCACCTTTAGGCCCTTCACCACGAATCACCACCACTTCACCCGCTTGAACTTCGCCATCTAAAATGCCACGCATCGCGCCGATTTCACCTTCAAAGACACGTGCGGGCCCTTCAAAGTACAGGCCTTCTTTGCCGGTAATTTTAGCCACAGCACCTGTTGGAGAAAGATTACCCTTGAGCACCACTAAGTGAGAGTCTTTTTTAATTGGCGCGTCGAACGGTAAAATAATCTGCTGACCTTCTGGATAGTCTTCAACTTCAGCCAAATTTTCCGCCAAGGTCTTTCCAGTGACCGTTAAACATGAACCATCGAGCATGCCAGCATCAAGCATTCGCTTCATCAGCGGTTGAATGCCCCCAATCGCGATCAGCTCAGACATCAAATATTTGCCAGATGGACGCACATCGGCCACTACGGGAATATCTTGCCCGATACGGACGAAATCATCCAAACTCAGCTCAACCCCAGCAGTATGTGCCATTGCCAGTAAGTGCAGCACACCATTGGTCGAACCACCCAAGGCAATCAGCACTTTAATTGAGTTTTCAAATGCAGCTTTGGTCATAATATCGCGTGGTTTCAGGTCTAAGCGCAGTAAATTCATCACCGCTTCACCTGCTTTTTGACAGTCGATCCGCTTGTCATCAGAAACCGCTTCTTGTGCAGAGGAGCCCGGCAAACTCATGCCCAAGGCTTCAATCGCAGAGGCCATCGAATTTGCAGTGTACATGCCACCACATGAACCCGGCCCCGGCAGTGCCACTTCTTCAATCTGTTTGACTTGAATGGCACTGATTTCACCTTTGGCGTGCTGACCCACAGCTTCAAAGACGGAAATCATGTCGGTATGTCCTGCGCCAGGCTTAATTGTACCGCCATAAACAAACAAACCTGGACGGTTTAAACGGGCTAAGCCCATGATGCAACCCGGCATATTTTTGTCACAACCACCGATCGCGATCACGCCATCATAGGCTTGGCATCCCACCACCGCTTCTATCGAATCCGCAATAATTTCACGGCTCAGCAATGAATACTTCATACCTTCGGTGCCGTTAGAAATACCATCTGAAATGGTGATGGTATTAAAAATAATGCCTTTACCACCAGCTTGATTGACCCCTTTTTCGGCCTCACGTGCCAGTTCATTGATATGCATATTACATGGCGTGACATTAGCCCAAGTAGACGCAATACCAACAAAGGGACGAGTAAAGTCTGAATCTTTAAAGCCTGTGGCACGCATCATGGAACGTGCAGGCGCATTTTCAATGCCTTCATAAACTGGGGCTGAATGTTCGCGGATATTGTCTTTACTCATTGTATTTGTCCTTAGCGATGGCTGCGTATTGCTCTACAGTCTTGGCAATTTTTTCTGTTTTTATTGTATAGAAAGCAGGCTAGACATGAAAGCGACTCGCTGGGTATTACATGAACCCATTTATTGTTTTTTCTACCAAATCAGATCACATGATGAAACAATATGGATGTCGCTGTTTCACTGTATGACAGGGATGCCATATCAGGGGAGCAAAGGCATTTTATTACTTTTGTGTCGTCAAAAGTAAAATCTCATCTACGCAATAACAGTACAAACCGTACTGTAAAATGTGACTGTGCTATTTTCATTAATCAATAAAAAAGCACCCCCAAAGGAGTGCTCTTTCTTATCCGTAAAACCTACCGATTAAATTTCACGTACTGCGCCTTTAGACGCACTGGTGGTATGCATTGCATAAGCCTTTAAGGCTTTAGACACTTTACGTGGACGCTGCTCAGCAGGTTGCCAGCCTTTGGCTTCTTGTGCTTCACGGCGCGCAGCCATGGTTGCTTCATCCACCGCTAAGTGAATACTACGGTTTGGAATATCGATTTCGATACGGTCGCCATCTTCCACCAAACCAATTGCACCGCCTTCAGCCGCTTCAGGAGACACGTGACCAATCGATAGACCTGATGAACCGCCCGAGAAACGACCATCGGTGAGTAAAGCACAGTCTTTACCAAGGCCTTTCGATTTTAAGTAACTGGTTGGATACAACATTTCTTGCATACCCGGACCACCACGCGGACCTTCGTAACGAATCACCACCACATCGCCAGCAATGATTTTGCCCCCTAGAATCGCTTCTACTGCAGCATCTTGGCTTTCAAACACACGGGCCGTGCCGTTGAATTTTAAGATGGAATCATCTACACCCGCTGTTTTCACAATACAGCCTTCAAGTGCAATGTTACCGTACAGGACAGCCAAACCACCATCTTGAGAGAAGGCATGCGCAGCATTACGAATCACGCCATTGTCACGGTCACCATCTAAACGAGAGTAGTAACGGTCTTGTGAAAATGCGGTTTGCGTCGGTACACCACCCGGTGCTGAACGGAAGAATTGGTAAACATCTTCATCTTCAGTACGGATGATATCCCATTTGTCCAAAGCATCTTTTAAGGTTTTTTCATGCACAGTCGGTACAGAAGTATCCAGCAAACCTGCACGGTCTAATTCACCCAAGATCGACATGATGCCACCTGCACGGTGTACGTCTTCCATGTGCACATCTTGTTTTGCAGGTGCAACTTTACACAGTACAGGCACTTTACGTGACAAACGGTCAATGTCGGTCATGGTAAAGTCAACTTCTGCTTCATGCGCCGCTGCCAACAAGTGTAGAACGGTATTGGTTGAACCGCCCATTGAAATATCAAGCGTCATGGCATTTTCAAAGGCTGCTTTGGTGGCAATTGAGCGTGGCAACAAACTGTAATCATTTTGTTCGTAATGACGTTTGGTAATTTCAACAATCAACTGACCAGCGCGCTCGAATAGTTTTTTACGATTCGCATGTGTCGCTAAAGTTGAACCATTGCCCGGAAGCGATAGTCCCAACGCTTCGGTTAAACAGTTCATTGAGTTTGCAGTGAACATGCCTGAACATGAACCACAGGTTGGACAAGCTGAACGTTCGTATTCAGCCACTTCTTCATCAGTGAAGCTGTCATCTGCTGCGACGATCATGGCATCAACAAGGTCAATCGCGTGTTCATTGCCACGGATTTTCACTTTACCCGCTTCCATCGGCCCACCAGAGACGAACACCACAGGAATGTTCAGACGCATAGATGCCATCAACATGCCCGGGGTAATTTTGTCACAGTTTGAAATACACACCATCGCATCAGCACAGTGTGCATTGACCATGTATTCCACCGAGTCCGCAATCAAGTCACGTGAAGGCAATGAATACAGCATGCCATCGTGGCCCATCGCAATACCATCATCAACGGCAATGGTATTAAACTCTTTAGCTACGCCACCTGCTTTCTCAATTTGGCGTGCTACAAGTTGACCTAAGTCTTTTAAATGAACGTGACCCGGTACAAATTGAGTGAATGAGTTGACTACCGCAATAATCGGCTTACCAAAGTCTTCATCTTTCATCCCCGTTGCGCGCCATAAGCCACGCGCACCCGCCATGTTTCTTCCGTGTGTTGATGTTTTTGAACGATAGTCAGGCATTGTACTTTTCCAACATAGTTGTGCTTGAGATGAATGTCCACATTCACTCTGGCTAAAATCTGAGTTCTGAGAGTGTCAAACTGTCAAAAATTTAAACATAACATATTCACATTCTGCGTAAATCTCGTTTTTAGGCATCTCGACCTAAATTATCGAAGGCAGTAAGTTTGCGTGCTACATTTTAACCGATGAGCTGACATTCAATTGCATATGGAAACTACTATAACCCGTTCAATCGCCTTGCAATACAAAACTTCTATGAATAATTTTTAAATTTTGCATGAGTTTTATTTATATGAAATACAGATTTTGAGCGATACGCTATCAAGGAGCCTTGCGCTATTTTTTGAATAAAACTCTCGTACATCATTCAGTTAGAACCGCTCTATCAGCTTTTTATGCAGGATAAATCTGTAGCTGCTCGAGTTTTGCTATAATTGTTTTAATCTTCTCCTTTTTCCGAGTATTTCTTGAAAATCATCTTTGCAGGCACGCCCGAATTTGCGGCTGTGGCATTAGACGCTCTCCTAAAAACAGAACACGAAATTGTAGCAGTCTATACACAACCTGACCGTAAAGCAGGTCGTGGGCAGAAACTTACCGCTTCAGCCGTGAAGCAGTTGGCTTTAGCGCATGATATTCCTGTGTATCAACCGCTACATTTTAAATCCTCAACTGAAGAAGGTTTAGCTGCTCAAACTGAGCTCAAAGCCTTAAATGCAGATGTGATGGTGGTGGCTGCTTATGGCCTTATTTTGCCACAAGTGGTTTTGGATACACCTAAATATGGCTGTTTGAACATTCACGGTTCACTGTTGCCACGCTGGCGAGGTGCAGCGCCTATTCAACGCGCAATTTCTACTGGAGATACCGAAACTGGGGTCACCATTATGAAAATGGCCGCAGGTTTGGATACGGGCGATATGATGTATAAAACCTACTGCCCGATTGAAGCTACAGATACCTCTGCAAGCTTGCATGACAAATTGGCACAACAAGGGGCCGAAGCGACGGTCAAAGTTTTAGCCTCTGAAAGCACATTGCAGCACTATTTAGACAACCGCGAAGTGCAAGATGAAGCTTTGACAGTCTATGCACACAAACTCTCTAAAGCTGAAGCGCAAATTGATTGGACTTCAACAGCGGTGCAAATCGACCGTAATATTCGTGCATTTAACCCATGGCCTGTCGCATTTATCGCACTTGATGAAAGCAATAATCTGCGCGTTTGGGGTTCGATGTTGTCCCAAGAAAATGCGCAAGCTCAAGCTGCAGGCACCATTTTAGCTATTGATAAACACGGTGTTCATGTCGCTTGTGGCGATGAACACGCGGTGTGTTTAAGCTCTCTGCAATGGCCGGGCGGTAAACCCCTAAATGCCGTACAAATTTTACAAACCCAAAAACTGAATATTGGACAAATTCTATAATGAAACAATCTCCCTACGCCTCAGGTAAGACTCTAAACTTACGTGCTCAGGTTGTTAAAACGTTATTGGCTGTCCAAAATGGTCAATCACTGGCATCGGTACTTCAGCAACACATGGCAATTGTGTCTGACAAAGACCGTGCCTTGTACCATGAGTTAGTTCTTGGCTGTTTACGCCAATGGCATGCGCTTAAACAAGTGACTTTACCGTTGTTGACTAAGCCACTGGAAAACCAAGTCGTTGAAACCTGTTTATATGTGGGTTTATACCAATTGCTGTGTACCCGCGTTGCAGCGCATGCCGCGATTTCTGAAACGGTAGAAGCAGCCAAACAATTGGGTATGGAAAGCTTAAGTGGTGTGGTGAATGCTATTTTGCGCCGTGCAACACGTGAAACGGAACAATTCTACGATGTTTTGGAACAAGCCTCGAATCTGCCAAGTTGGTTAGCAAAGCGTTTGAAAAAGGACTGGGGCGAGCAACTGGCTGAAATCAGCTATGAGCTGAAACAAGTTGCACCCTTAACCTTAAGAGTGAACACCTTACAAGTCAGCCGTGACGAATATCTTGAAATTTTAGAAGATGAAGGCATTGAAGCCCATGCCTGTGAACTTTCAAATGTCGGCATTGTGCTGGATGACAGTCTGCATATCCCAAGCCTACCAGGTTTTGAAGTAGGTGGTTTTTCAGTCCAAGATGAACATGCACAACTCTGTGCAACTTTGTTACCCGACTTGAATGGCAAATTTGTAATTGATGCCTGTGCAGCACCTGGCGGCAAGACAGCGCATATTTTAGAGATGTATCAGCCGAAAAAATTGATTGCACTCGACCAAGATGAAAAGCGCTTAAAACGTGTCTCGGAAAACTTAGAGCGTTTGGCTTTAAATGAAAAGTATGTCGACATTATCACTGCCGATGCGGTGAAGTGGACATCACCTGAACTTGCAGATTGTATCGTTCTCGATGCACCCTGTTCTGCCATTGGGGTAATCCGTCGCCATCCCGATATTCGTTTACTGCGTCAGTCGGGCGATATTGCTAAAACAGTACAGCTGCAAAAGCAAATTCTTGAAAATATGTGGCAACAACTCAAAGTCGGCGGCACATTGCTATACATCACCTGCTCGATTTTGAAAGCCGAAAATGAACAGCAAATGGTCGACTTCTTTGCTGAACATACGGATGCGAAAGAAATTAAAATTGATGCCGATTGGGGTGTTGAGCAGATTCATGGTCGCCAACTACTCCCACAAGTAGGGCGTGGCGATGGTTTTTATTATTGTCGCATTGAAAAGATTTAAAATTAAAAGGAGCTGAAAGGCTCCTTTTTTCATGTGTGTACTGATTGCAGTTACTGCAATTTTTCTAAAAAGCGAACTGCTTTAAGTTAAAGTGTGCCACGGTTTTCAGATAAATATGTGGCTTGATCCATCAACCGTTCTGCAGAAGCAAAAATCTCACGCGAATGATGCCAACCTAATTCACGGTACTCAGCAGCCGCCCAAACCAAATTCACTTCAGCCTATGCAAGTTCTTTATAAGCACACTGAAATCCAGTCTGTGTTTTTATGGTTGAGGCACGCGTCCATAAATCGCGGCGCATCAGTTGGGAAAACGGTAGCATTGGTGTTTCTATACTTAACGTTGCACGCTGATCTGCATATACAATGTCTAAGACCTGCTGATAGATCAGATCAATATTTTGACGCTTCGCTTTTTCACTATATTCATGGTCAGCATAACTCAGCCATGTTCGTGCTTTTTCTAACTGGTACTTGTCTCGTACGTCCATCGCTTGCTCAATTGCAGTGTGCAATTGCTCATGCACCTGCTGCTGCGAAACTGGATAATTTGAGCTGACAGGGACCTCTGCAGCATGCGCCACCACAGTACCCAAAGCTAGAAGCCACAACACATGTTTAGCATGGTGTTTCAACATTATTTAGGCTCCAAGGCTTTATTGACTGAAGGCTTATTTTTGTTAAATAAGTTTTCGTCAAATTTGAAGCGGAAACGGAAATATGCTCCATCCATCGTTGTATCACTATCAATCAGATCTTTATCTTGATAGCCCACAAAGTTATATCCACCTGAAACCCAAAGGTTCGACGCTAGTAGATGAGGTCTAAACTACTGAGCTGATTAAAAGACACATTGGTCGAGATACTGCCCACAAGCACAACTGCTAAAGATTGACCCGCATTGAGCTCAATTGATCCCACCAATAAGTCTTCGGTATTATCTGGTAAACCATTTTTATCGCGGTCTGCATAGACCTTCACATTACTTAAATCAAAATTATCAGTGCTACTTTGTACTAGACCCAATGTATATCGATCAGCAGTATTACCTATATTGGTTAACACATGTGGCAGATTTACCGCCCCACCAACCACACCATATTGGTTTTGATTTTGTACTAAAGTCAGTGAGTACATTTTTTGCACTTCCAATGCCACGGGATTGGAATTGACCAATAAAACATTCCCCCATCTCATCGGTATAGTCCCCAGATGCAACGTTAGAAATATAGCTTCCCGGTTGTGGAAATGCATGTGCTTCTAATGAAAAAAAATAAAAACGACAGAGCAGAAAATTTCTTTTTGTTAATTTTCATATGAATTAGCCAGCAAAAGTACAAACTGTGTCACAATTATATACTATTTTGTATCATAGTTGTTATTGTGATTGCATATTTATTAGATAAAATTTGTACAGCATACTTTTTGTGCTTTCTGGTCGTTTAAATTCTTATTTATTTCGAGCCAAATGGACGTGAACAATAAGCTCCAAATCAACTCATCAAAAAAAGCTTATCTAAGCTGCCAACTCACTTTACCTCCATAGAAAAAAATAACGCCCAATGAAGCTCATCGGGCGTTATTTTAAATAGGTAAATACCTATTTTCAGGGTTAAATTTTATATCAGGTATTACAACGTATGCTGGTCTTTCACTTCTTCAAGAACCTCATCAAGTTCTTCAGGGTTTTTCATCAAGTGGAGAATAGACAACACAAGTCCACCCCATAAAAACACCATTGAAATGATCATCATCACGATTGCCGAAGTATTCATTTATGCTCTCCTAGCGATCTTTCATTTTACTGAGTACGATTGCAACAACAGCACAGAAAATCACGCTGCCCCATCCGAATACACCCTGTAGACTCATACTATAACTATCATAACCATTTTTCAGTAAGTTAAATATGGTCATGCTCAAGGTCGTTAACAAAATCAATGAGGTAATGACAGTTAAAGTAAATGCCCAGCCTTTGCCCAATTGAACCGTTGAAATACGGTTCACGTGATCACGAAGCCCAATCAATGCAGAACGCTTAAACCATGCCACACTGATAATCGACAATAGTGCACCACCGATAATCCCGATGTTATTGATAAAGTGATCCACGATATCCACCAGTTTAATCGCATTCACACTTGAGAATAAGATCACTGAAACCAGTGCACTACCACCACCAATAATGGTAACTGCTTTCTTACGGCTCCATTTTAACTTATCCTGCATCGCTGCAATTGGCACTTCCAAGATACTCACCATGGAAGAAATACCGGCAACAAATAATGATGAGAAGAACAATAGACCGAATAAATCAGCACCTGCTCCAAGACTTGAAATGATTTTCGGGAAAGCAATAAATGCCAGACCGATACCACCACTCACTACATCTTGAACTTCTTTGCCTGCGGTATGCGCCATAAAGCCCAATGCAGCAAAGATACCAATACCCGCCAAAATTTCAGTTGAAGCATTGGCAAAACCAACGATCAGCCCCGAACCAGTCAAGTTGGTCTTTGGCTTTAGGTAAGATGCATAAGTCACCATGATCCCGAAACCCACGGAAAGCGAGAAGAAGGTATGACCGTACGCCGCCAACCACACTTTATAGTCCATCATCGCAGACCAGTTCGGTGTAAAGAATGCATTTAAGCCTTCTGCTGCACCGGGTAAACGAAGTGATTGCACTACTAAAATAGTGAATAAAACGAATAACAAAGGCATGAAAATCTTATTCGATAATTCAACACCTTTTTTAACCCCACCAAACAGAATAATTAAGGTCAGTGCCCAAATTCCCACGATTGGCCAAAATAAATGGCTCACAAACTGAAAATCAAAACCTGTTGCTTTCGACGTTTGTAAGTAGGTATTAAAGAAGAAACTTTCAGGGTCACTGCCCCAAGCCTGACCAATCGAGAAGTAAACATAGCTTCCCGCCCACGTCAGTACGCTGGCATAGTACAAACCAATGATGATACACACACAGACTTGCCACCAACCCAGCGTTTCACCGCCTTTAAACAAAGCCCGATAGGCTTTAGGTGGTGACCCCGAGCTACGGTGTCCCGTTGCATAATCTAAAAATAACAGAGGTAAACCAGCGGTAATTAACGCCAATAAATAAGGAATAAGAAAGGCGCCGCCACCATTTTCATAAGCAACATAAGGGAAACGCCAAATATTACCTAAACCTACAGCCGAACCTACAGCTGCAATAATAAAACCAGATCGTGATGTCCAGTTTTCACGAGTTCCTGACATAAAACACCTAAACCTAGGTCCCTTTTAATTGCTTTTTATTTGGTTATCTCGCAACAAAAAAGAACCATTTAATATTAATCTTGAGTGTTTGATTTAGCTTCGACCTTTTGGGTGCAAGGTTCTAAATGACAAACAGAGGAGTTTTCACAAAACCTTGGTTAAAGTGTGTCGATTAAACTTCCCTTTTATATGGTTCAACAATACTCACTTTTATAAAAATATTCTGTAATTTCTGCTTCAAATATTCCATTTTTATAATGTGTACTGATTCAACCGTTCAATTAATCAGCTTATTTATTGTGCAAAATTAGTTATAAATTAACAAACTTTTTGGAATGATTTATTACACCTATTTTCCTGCATAAAATTTGAAGATCCTGCGTCTATACTCAACCTACTGAAAAAATCAATGTAAATAACGCTAAAAGTATTAATCCCCCGCATAAAAAACATTACTTTTCACATTTTTATTCAAATATTCACCCCATCAGAGAACATTGGCCATATTTCTGATGAACATCATATGCATGAATACGGCTTTTTAATATTGTTCTGTATTTACAGCACAGTCGATTTACAACCGTGCTATACCAGTGATGCTCTATATTTAAAAAAGAAACCATCAAATCCAGTCATTGCGTAGAACATCATCCGTTTCACTAGATCAATCCAGCATTCATCAGCCTATTTAAACGATGCTGATTTAAAGTACTAAGCAAAAATTATATAAGCCATTTACTTTTGTCAGCTTAGGCTTACAAATAGCGTAGCTAAAATGCTGTATGAACAACAAGCACTGCCATGTATATTTAAATCATCAGGAAACAGGAAGTTTCCCAAACTTAAAACAACAATAATCAGTTTGAACATCAGGATGTGAGATATGACAGGAGTTGTATCTAAGTACTGAAATACAAAGAAACCTCGACAGGATGTCGGGGTTTCTTTTTATCTCTATTCCACAATTAAAGCTGAATATAAGTCCGAAAGCCTCGACTCGCATAGTATGAAGCAGCGCCATTATGATAGGTAAACGTACGACCATAGCGCTGATCACAAAAAATTGCCCCGCCTTGCTGGCGTAATTCGGCTGGAGTTTCAACCCAACTGGATGTTTTCAAGTCAAAATTAAAGATCTGCTGTAAAAGATAATATTGTTGTTCCGTCATTAAGCTTAAGCCATACGCCTGTATCCAATCGAGTACTGTATTTTGAGGCGGATGATCCTTGCGACTCAATAGTGCCTCTCGGTCATAACACATGCTCCGTCGCCCTTTCGGTGACTCAATTGAGCAATCAAAAAAATACACATCTTGTGTATTCGGTAAAGCCACGACATCGGGCTCACCACCACTTATTTCCATTTGTTGTAACGCATATAGTTTTTCAGGAGAGTGCAAAAGTTGTTCTCGGACAAATGCCCAACTAATTTGCATATGACGTTCAGTATGCTGTTGAAACCGTTGTTCTAAGGTATTGAATAAATGTTCACTTTGCTCAGGTTCGAGTTTTTTCTGCTGCTTAATCATTGTTATTGTACTGCCCTATTTAATGCTACCTTTAGCATAGCACTCTCCTTCAAACACGACCGAATATCACCCAACGGTACACCCATTTTGCAAAAATAAAGGCCCTCAAAATGAGAGCCTTTTATCTTTTTGGGATTTGATTAAGAAGATGCTTTGATTCAACTCGAACCTTTCACCTGAGTTTTAACTGCTTCTTCAGCACTATTTAAACGGATAAAAGAAACCGCTATCGCAGCAAGCACCGCAGGAATCGCCACAGCAATAAAATTCAACTTATGTGGTAATTCCATGCCCAACAATACACCAATGACAATTGGCCCCACGATTGCACCCACACGGCCAATCCCTGATGCCCAACCCAACCCGGTTGAACGAACAGCCAATGGATAATATTGCGCCACATAACTATATAGCAAAATACTACAACCAATCGAAGCCGCTCCTGCAAGTGCAACCAATAAATAAATTACAGGTTGTGGTGAATTAAAGCCTAAACCCACCAGTGCAAATGCCCCGACAGTCAACATGCTAATAATGACAGGTTTCAAGTGGAATCGATCCGCGAGCACACCACCACCAGCAGTGCCGATCACCGCGCCAATATTTAAAGAAAGGAGGAACATTAAACTGCTGCCCATCGAATAACCCGCAGCCATCATCAGTTTTGGTAACCAGCTTCCTAAGGCATAAACCATCAATAAGCACATGAAGAAGCAGCACCAAAATAAAACTGTACCCATACCACGGCCATTTTTAAACAAGGCAGCGACAGATGCATCAGGGACTTTAGCTTCATTCAGCACCAGAACAGTATCTGAAGTTACAATCTCTTCAGGTACCAGACGTTGAATAATGCTGCGTGCCTTTTCTGTTTGCTGGTCTTTCACTAAAAAGGTGACTGATTCAGGTAAAAATTTCCATAAAATCGGAATAAACAGTAATGGAATACCAGCAATGAAAAACATGATCTTCCAGCCAAATGTTGGCGTAAATGCAACACCTAGGAGGGCTGCCATAATCCCACCCATTGCATAGCCACTAAACATCGCAGTCACCAAAGTACTACGAAACTTCTGCGGCGCATATTCCGAAGTTAAAGCGACCAAGTTCGGTAATACACCACCAATTCCAAGACCCGCGATAAAGCGTAAAATACCAAATTCAGTCAGGTTTGAAGCAAAGCCACCCGCAAAAGTGAACCCACTGAATAACGTAACACAGATAATAATGACTTTTTTACGGCCAATTTTATCAGCCAGCATCCCAAATAGCATGGCACCAAACATCATGCCTGCTAAGGCAGTACTGGCTAGCATTCCCGCTTGAACAGCCGTCATGCCCCACTCTTTCATTAAAAGTGGTAAAGCCACACCGTTAATTGCTAAATCATAGCCATCAAACAAGACGACGAATAAGCACCACAAAACAACCGTTAAATGAAAAGGCTTAAACTTAGCCTGATCGATTACAGCATTTACATTCATTATTCAGTTTTTGTCTATAAATAAAACAATTGAAAGGGCTTTTTTTGGAAAAACTAGACCAAAGCTGTATAAAAATCACACAAAATAATTTGCATTTTTCGAATTCTTTGATGAATAATAGATATTTCACATAATTTTAATTTATATAAATGCATTTTTTTTATAATTTAGCGTGTATTCTCCGCTCTATTTTTTTTATTTTTAATCTTTTCAGCATAAAAAAATCCCCCTCTGCATTAAGCGGAGGGGGATTTAGAATTAATGAGCTGGCGATGACTTACTCTCACATGGATAACTCCACACTACCATCAGCGCTAAGAGGTTTCACTTCTGAGTTCGGGAAGGGATCAGGTGGTTCACTCTTGCTATTGTCGCCAGCACAACTGTTTATGACTATTCGTTGGGTCTAACCTCAGAGCAGTGCTCTTC
>NZ_JBICLH010000047.1:0-338 GCF_043105125.1 Acinetobacter sp. TYF_19 | reverse complement strand
GTTAATGGCATCCATGTGAACAGCAATAACTTTGGCATTTGGTGCTTTCTGAGTTGCGCGATAAGTATCTTCTTTACCCATAATAATGGATTCTTTAAAGCCATTAACCAAGGCGTTACCTGTATTCAATACAATCACATCAGGTTTAAATGTTTGAATCGCTTGATCAACTTCAGAACGCCAGATGGTATCACCAGCTACATAAACCATTTCATGGCCCGCAGCTTCAAATACCACACCCATTGCTTCGCCTAATCCAGCTTTAAGCTTAGGAATACGGTACATGGCATCAGTACCGTGTTGACCACCAGTTTTAGTGAGCTTAATCCCTTCAAAAG
>NZ_JBICLH010000046.1:0-6224 GCF_043105125.1 Acinetobacter sp. TYF_19 | reverse complement strand
GGCAATTTGATAAGTTTTGTGACGTCGTAACCATAATGTTTTGCAGTGTCTATATATGACTTATAAGTTGCTTCATCTAGTTGCGGTTGACGTGACAAAATCCATAGGTATTTATTACTTGGGCCACCCACCAGTGCCACTTTATATTCCGGGTCTACTCGTAATACCCAGTAATGACCTTTAGTAAAGGGGATCCATCTTAAACCTTTAGGCAAAAAGCTGACCTTCAGTTTGCTGTTCCCCTGATTTTGCGAATACGCAACACCTTCAGAGCTAATTATCTCACCATTGGCAGTTCGGCAGCTATTCAATACGCCGATAGTTTGATCGGCATTGACGCTATATTGTGCCGTGATATTAGCTGTACATTTACGCTGAAAATACATCGGTAAATGCGCAATTTCATACCATTTACCGGCATACTTCTGTATATCTATTCGTTCAACTGCCTGAGGCGCAGCAGTTTCTGCTTGAGTCGTTGTATTTAAGCTGATGATAGACAGTGCTATCGCTGCAAAAGCAGACTTAAATCGCATCTTCATTTTTTAGCTCTGTTAGATCTCAGGATTAAGATAACCCAAGTCGATGTGAACAAAATGTGAAGATTAAATGCAGGACGAATGTAGGCAAAATTTCAATTTTATAGCCTGAAAAAATAGGTAAAATCATTTTTATTGGATCCCCTTTTAACGCGGTAAATTGGTTTTTCAGATTCAATGTAGCAATATTGTCGATAGTATTGTTTAAAAAAGTCAAATAGATCAACATATTACTTTCATATCCAATCATCTTTTATAAGGTAATTAAATATACATATAAAAAAACTTGATTAATTTTATTTTTAAGGTATAGTTAACTCAACTAGAAAAAAGTCTTGTTGCATTAAATCTCTCTTAAGTATCGTCGTTTTATTCTTAATTCTTCGTTTTTTTCAGATTTTAAGTTTCATTCTTTATTATTTTCAAAGTTATATGCAGTCAATAAAATGACTAAAAATTATTAAAAAATCAGTAGGATTTATTATGTCAAACTCAAATGTTGTTAAAGGTACCGTTAAGTGGTTCAATGAAACTAAAGGTTTTGGTTTTATTCAACAAGAATCAGGTCCAGATGTTTTTGCTCACTTCAGTGAAATTGCCAACTCAGGTTTTAAAACCTTATTCGAAGGCCAACAGGTTGAATTTAGTATTGCTCAAGGTCAAAAAGGACCGAATGCGGTCAATATTGTTGCTATATAAGCACTAAAATACGAGTTGAAAAAGCACTACTCAGTGCTTTTTTAATTTTAAAGAAAAGTTGTTGTTCCATATTGGAAAAAAATCATAAAAACAGGATATAAATTGTTAAAAGTTAATGAATTAATTGCAAAATCTAAAAATGGTACTGAAATTATCGTTTCTTTAATTCCCTTAAATAAAATGCAGAATACACGTCAAGGTTTTAAAGAAATTGAAGTCGGTAAAAGAGTTCTGCTGGAATCTGGAATTGAGGTAGATTTAAATTTAGATGGTCGTACATTTTATACGTCTTTAAATCAATTATTTAAGCTAAATCAAAAAGTTATTTAAAAAAATAATATATTGCCTAATCAATTGAATAGCCGCTCTGCCATAATCTTGTTAAAGGTGAACTAATGTTTAAACAAAATCTAAATGTAAAAGACCAATTTGGTATCAAATATTCTATTCAGGCCACGGTTGAGCGCCATTTTAGTGCTAGCCAGTCTTGTTCCCATGTCAAATATATTACCGTGGACGGTGAAGATATTCGGCCCAGTTTTGAAATGTTTTTCCAAAGTACTTCTAGCGGAAAAATTTTCAAAATTATTTAAGTCGATGAACTACTCACAGCTAAAACAAGATGATAATATAAAAATATTTATATATTATCGCTTTATATTATTTATAACTCATATAATAATTTTAAATTTCTAGTGGCTTAACTCGCCCTTAAAAGAGCGAGAATGCGCACTATATTATTTGTTCAAAATTTCAAAGCCACTCTTTGCTGTCATCTGCCACAGGCATTCCATGCATCACATGCTGAATCATTGCATAGGCGATACTGCCTTTGAACGGAATCTCTGGTAACTGATTAAACTTGAAAAACTGCGCATCGCTGAGCTCATCTTCCTGAATCTGAATCTCACCCGAGTGATACTCCGCTCTGAAAGCCATCATCAGGTTGCTAGGAAACGGCCAAGGCTGGCTAGCCAGATATTGAATATTCTTGATCTGCAGCCCAACTTCTTCCAGCGTCTCACGGCGTACTGCCTCCTCTAAGGTTTCGCCCACTTCAACAAATCCAGCAATTAGGCTATACATCTGGGTTTTATTGCGGGCATTTTTTGCCAACAGAATTTCATCTTCGCCGCGGGTGATGATAGTAATCACACAAGGATTCACCCGTGGATACTGGTTATAGCAACAGGATGGACAGACCATGGCATACTGGCTGGTATGCTGCTGGGTGGCGTGACCGCATTTACTGCAAAAGCGGTGGTTACGGCGCCATTCCAGTAACTGTACCGCACGGCTGGCCTGTTCAAACTGCGGTATGCTCCAGACTTGCACCAGTTGCCGGATCGGAACCAGCTGATAACCTTCCGGTATCGGTTCGTCTTCTTTCAGGTCACGAGCAATGATCGCGCCATTTTCCAACAGGTTCAGGTCATGCTGCAGTCGTTCTACATGCGGCAACTGGAAATGCTCATCCACCAGTAATTGTTGCTGTCTAAAAATATACGCTTTTGAATGTATGCTCATGACAATTCCTTGATTAAAAAAAATCCCACACAGAGGATGTATGGGACAAAACTAAGGAAGCTTACATGGAGTAACTTCTAGCCAGATACTAGGCGAAAGCTGCCTGAATTACAAACACAATAATTTGTATCTTTTTGATTAAAATCACATAATTTTCACACCGACTATGCATTAAACAATCATTAAATTCGAGTATTGTAAAATGGTTTGAAATTTTTATAGATAAATACAGCTTTGCTCAAGTGATGATGATTTCTGTGCAATGGTTGATCCGCATCTGACACAGTCTCTTTGGGATGATCTGTATTTTCACAAAAAATTGAGCTGCCTACATTTACACTGTTCTAGTGTTTATAAACTTTGAGATTGGTATGCGTTTCGGTTTAATTCTGGGAGACCAGCTTCATCATCAGCTAGCTACGCTCAAAGTACTGGATCGCACTCAGGATGTAATTCTGATGGCCGAAGTGGTTGAGGAAGCCACTTATGTCGCCCATCATCCGCAGAAAATTGCGCTGATTTTTAGTGCGATGCGTCACTTTGCCAAGGCGCTTAAAGCTGATGGTTGGCGTGTACGTTACCATGCTTTTAAATCTGATAGTCCGATTCGTAGCCTGCTGGATTTCGTAGAGTCACAGCAGCAACTCTTACCAGTCACAGAACTGGTCATTACGCACTGCGGGGAATATCGTTTACAGCAGCAGATTGAACAGTATTGGAGCCAGCAGCTGCAATTGCCAGTACAATGCCTGAATGATGAACGTTTTTTCTGTAGTCTGGAGCAGTTCCGGCACTGGGCCAGCCGCTACCAGACACTGCGTATGGAATATTTTTACCGGGAAATGCGCAAGCAGACCGGCTACTTGATGCAGAGACAGCAGCCGCTTGGACAACAGTGGAACTATGACAGCGCCAATCGCAAGGCCTGGGCTGGCAATCCCCCTTTTCCTGCACCACTTCACTTTGAACACGATCAGATTGATCTGGATGTACTTGAATTGGTTGAACGTGAATTTTCTCGTAACTCTGGCAGCCTTGACAATTTCCGCTGGGCCACCACACGTAGCAATGCCCTACTTGCACTGGAGCATTTCATTATCCACAGTTTGCCACATTTTGGCGATTATCAGGATGCCATGGTTCAAGACTCAGACATTCTGTTTCACAGCCTGCTCTCACCTTATCTGAACTGTGGCCTGCTGCTGCCCAGAGAAGTCTGTAATGCAGCAGAAGCTGCCTACCATGCCAGTCATGCACCACTGAATGCAGTGGAAGGTTTTATCCGACAGATTCTCGGCTGGCGCGAATATGTCCGCGGAATTTACTGGCTGTACATGCCAGAATATGCCAACCGCAATGCGCTACAGTATTCAGCACCGTTGCCACAATTTTACTGGACAGGCCATACTCGGATGAACTGTATGGCTGAGTGTTTCCGTAATACCTTTCAGCATGCCTATGCACATCATATCCAGCGTTTGATGGTGACTGGAAATTTTGCCTTATTAACTGGTATAGACCCGCAGCAGATCAGCGAGTGGTATCTGGCAGTCTATGCCGATGCCTATGAATGGGTAGAACTACCGAACACGCTGGGCATGGTGATGCATGCCGATGAAGGCTTGATGGCCAGCAAACCCTATGTCGCCTCGGGCAATTACATCCATAAGATGTCCGATTACTGTAAGCACTGTAGCTACAATGTCAAAACTCGTACCGAGCTGGATAGTTGTCCGTTCAATAGCCTGTACTGGTATTTCATGATCCGGAATGAAGCGAAATTTCTTACTCATCCACGTATGGGCATGATCTATCGACAGCTAGATAAACTTAAAGATCGGCAGCAGATTATCAGCCATGCCCAGCAACTTCTTAGCCAAATCAATGAGTTATAAACGATGAAAAAACAGCATCTCCCTGAAAAAATCTGTATCCACTGTTTGCGCCCTTTTACTTGGCGCAAGAAATGGAACCGCTGCTGGGAGGAAGTACAATATTGTTCTGAACGATGTAAACGTGAGTCCAAACGGTAAGCAAAATCAAAAACTTAGAAACGCTTGTATTGGCGTGAACAATAGGCCCGTATCACATCAGGTAAACGCAGCTGCAGATGCTTGGTTTTTCGGCCTGTCACACGTGCACGCCACATTTTAAAGCTACTGGGTTTCATATTTTGCCGCATCAAGCGGATCACCGCCGCTTCATTCAAACCATACTCACGTTGAATAGCTTCAAAAGGAGTTCGATCCTCCCAGGCCATTTCGATAATTCTAGATAAATCTTCTTCAGAAAATTGATTCATGCCATTCTCATTTTTAATTACTATGAAGCTTCAATAAGCTCTATCAACTCATTTACATAACTTGAGTCAACTTTAATTCAACTAAAAGCATAATAATACGATCATGAATTTTTTGTGATTTTTCTCTAGTTTACGGACTAAACACAAATAAAAGGGCTAGTTAGACTAGCCCTTTTAAATCTTAGTTGCCTCTATAAGTCGAATATCCATAAGGACTTAGAAGTAGAGGAATATGATAATGGCTGACACTTCCATCTACCTTAAAAATTACAGGAACTTCAGGAAAGAAGGTATCTTGCTTATTTTTTTTAAACCAGTCCTCGGTTTTAAAGGTAACTTTATAAATACCAGCTTCAAGCTTCTGATTTTCAGGAAACAATCCAGTAATACGGCCATTAGGGCCAGTATATTGCTGATTTAATTTCACCCACTTATTCCCAGTACTTTTTTCGAGTACCACCTCGACTTGAGCAGAAGGCAGACCATTTTCTAGATTCAACACATGCACACTTAAGGGGTTAGTTTGTGCAAAAGTCATTGAGGTCAACAATAGTGTTGAGAGTGGCAATAATTTTTAAACATGATGGATTCCTTAAGGATTGAAAATAGACTTAACAGCTGTATCAGCGCAGTAATGGTCATTTTTTGCGCCCCCTGCTCCGGCAACGCCAATGGCGCCGACCACTTGACTCTCATAACGCACAGGTACGCCACCACCTAACAACAGTAAATTTGATAAGGTGGTTAAATTTTTTGCATCCTTATTTTCATGGGCATTTTGACTTAACAACATGGTCGCCATTTTGGTGGATAAAGCGGTATAGGCTTTCTTTTCGGCTGCGCCCAAATTATGTGGCCCGACAGTTTCATGTCTCTTTGACATCAAGGTATTCCCTCCCCCATCGACCACCACCACGGCAATATTATGCTGTATTTTTTGACATACGGTCATAGCAGCATCAATAAGAGTTTGTGCTGTCTGAGAATCAAGTGAATAAACTTGATTCAATTGAACGGATTGTGCAAAAGTACTGCTACTCATCAGCATTACTGTTGCAATAAGCCCTTTGAGTTTGTTCATCATGATTGCCCTGAATTAAGTTTTAAAAATCTTATACAATCTGAATGATTTAGATGATGACAATCACATTACAAAG
>NZ_JBICLH010000045.1:0-31016 GCF_043105125.1 Acinetobacter sp. TYF_19 | reverse complement strand
AAAGCCTCTCTAATGTACTCTTGGTCTAAATGGGGAAATAAAAAAGATGTTCAAGATTGGTTAAACTCTATGACCACTGATATTACAGCTATGATCAATGTTTTATCAAAGTTTATTCAAACTAGTCATGTTTACACCAGCGGTGACTACACGTCCTCTCAACATTCTTCTATTAAGATAGATACGGTCGAAGAATTTTTTGAAATTAGTAAAATACAAGAACTGATTAAATCTGCTGATTTATCTTTACTATCTGATAACGAAAGAGAAATAATAACTATGTTCAATAAAGGAATTGAAAATAGAGTAAATGGCATAGATGATGATTTTTAATAATTAATCATCATTCCTCCTCTCCTTATAGGAGAGGGTTAGGTAGAGGTGCTTTTGCTTTTCAATTCAAAACACACTCGCCACAAATCCTCCAACACCACAACCGTCCGCCCTAACACATCATAATTCCAATACCGCACAACGGTTAAACCCAAAGCCTCTAAAAACTTGGTGCGTTCAGCATCATATTCAATGGCATCATCCATTCCATACTGACTACCATCTAACTCAATAACCAAACCAATTTCATAACAGTAAAAATCCACAATATACGGCTCAATCACATGCTGTCCGCAAGGAGGTGAGGGAAAATCAAAGTCCCCCATGCCCCAACAACATCTCCACCCCCACTCACTTTTTTCATATACACATGCTCGGCTTTTACTTTTTTTGCTTATCCATCAGAGATACGCAAAGCCATCTACGCCACCAAAGCAATCAAGTCATTAAAGATGGAAAATACGCTAATCGATCAAAAGCGTAAAGTCTTTCCAACGGAGATGCTGTGCGTAACGTGATTTATCTAGCAATTGTGATGCAGCGTCTAAAAAGTGAAATACGCTTATCTTGCGCTGCTGTGCAGCTCATGGCGTTTAGCCATGAGCCGCGTTATTATTGAATTTGTTGACCGCCCCTAAGCAATCACCTTTAATTGATGAAAATCAATTACACAAAATTATTTACAGGCTCAACCCACTTTAAAAATTAAATGACCAGCCGAATGCTCTATTTTTAAGTAAGTTTTTTAAACAATCAAAATCCTTATAACTATTTAAACACTGTTCATCTTGCAATAGCTTTCTTCGAATTTCTGTCAAATCATATTGGTACTTCTTAGCCAAATCAGCAGGTTTAAAAGTCTGTTTATAAAAACCAGAGCTTTCCCAATCAAATGAGTAAATAATGTGATCTAACTCAATTTGCAATTGTTCAATTTGATCTTCTAGCAATAGATTATAAGATTTCAAATGTTCATTTGCGATTTTAACTGCTTGTTTTTGATCACCTTGTTCTGTATAAGCACGTAACTTTAACAGCGTAAGTAAATCTTTTTCTTCAAGTGCAGTATTTGCTTGCTGCAAAAGCTCAGTTTTCTCTATACGTTTTTGCTCATCTCTTTCGCGGTCAGGATGGATCACAGAGGCAATTTTTAAATAAATGCTTTTTAATGACTGCCCTGCCATTTTTTTTGCATCTTCAAGTTGCATTTGCTTCTTTAAAATTTTCTTTTTTTCTTTTTCTGCAAACTTTTGATATGCCTCACGTTCATGATCATTAAGTTGATTTTGAATGAAATCAGCTTCCTCTCGATCAAATTTTTCTTTTACTTTTTGCATAAACTCTTCAAGATTTTCGAGATCAAAATCAAAGTCAATCCAGTCCTCAGACACACCCAATTGATCTGCAAGAATTTCTTTCATCACTTGTTTTTGCATCATTTCATCAACATCATGCTCTGAATGAAAATCATCCTCTGTATCATCTACTTGTGATGTAGGCAAATGATCATGGTCTTCTAAAATTTTGTAAAATTGAGCAATGACGATGGTCAATTTATGTTGTTCTTCAGACAGATTGGGATTATTTAAAAGTTGACTCACTAAAATTGAGATTTTTTTATCTAAACGCTCTAAATGGGTTTTAGCAAATTTATGCGATTGTTTATATTGCCAAAGTACCTCTAGTTGACTAAATAAAACTTGGTGCCATTGGGCATATAATGGCAAGAGTTCAAAACTTGCATCCTCCTGTACTTTTTGTTGTGCTTGTTGCCACTCAACCAAAGAGAGTTGTAATTTCTCAATTTTTTGAATATGACGATTAAACTTTTTTTGTTGTGGGGATAAATTTTCAGTTTCTTGATACAAACTTAAATCTAAAATGCTCATGACTTTATTTCAATACAAATGCGATTTGACTCAATATTTTAACAGAAAGCATGCCTACGACTATTTGTTTAAAAAGTAAAATCTTATCTCATAGAACCCCATGCTCCATCAATATCTTCATCCCACTCACCTTTTTCATATGCTTTAAACGTTCCTTTTCCCACTTCAACTGCTGTTTTAACTCGGTAGCATCCTGATCTATGACCTTATACACATCACTCATTTTGAGCTGTTTGGTATTGATATGACTACTCAAGTGAAAAGACGCAAAGATCTCATCTAATTGACCTTGTAAACTCTGACTCTGCGCTTCCAAAGACAACTGATAAAACTTCACTTGTTCCGAACTTAAAGCTTTTGAGCTTAGGCCTTTATTGGTCTCTAGCTTTAACTGGAGTTTCAATAGATAAAATAAATCCTGCTCTGCGTAAGCTTCATTGACCGTCTGCAAAAGTTCGGTCTTCTCTAACTTCTTCGTTTCGTCAGGTTCACGGTCAGGGTGAATCATCGCGGTAATTTTTAAATACACCGTTTTCAGTGACTGCGCTGCCATTTTGGCGGCTTGCTCGCGTTTTTCTTGTTGTTTTAACTGCTTGGCACGTTCTCGCTCTGCTTCATATTGGGCAGAATCGTATTCATAATTTTCCCAGTCTACATCCACGTTTTGTTCTACTATTTCAGCGAGGTCATGATTTTGTATTGAGTTCGCTTTGGTTTTCTTCGAGCGTATATGCTCTGCATGCTGCATATAGAAAGTATCAATTTTCTCTACTTGCTCTTTCTGCGCTGAAGTTAGCATTTGTGATTTTCTTAGCATCTTGGCTAAAGCGGCTATTTTGGTGTCAATCTGCGCCAGATCAACTTTGCTAAAGCCATCGCTGGCTAAGTGATTCCATAGAGTATCAAGCTGTGCAAATAAAACCGTGTGTAACTCGCTATACACAGGTAAAAGCTTACTGCGCGTATAGTTTTGAATATCGGCTTGCGCATTTTTCCATGCTGCCAGTTCTTGTTTTTGTTGTTCAATCTGGTCAATTAAGCGATTTAATTTTTTCTGCTGCGGGCTAAGCCTCGCCTCTGGCTGAGCCGTCGTTTTTAACGCTGAAGACATAACCCATCCAATCCAATACAAAGGAGAAATTATAGCGCGATCTTAACGCACAAGCAGTGCTACTCTCTTTGAGCCAAGTTTAAAATCTGAGTGATTCAAATTTTGAGTGAAAAAAAGCCCATCATTCGATGAGCCTTTTATTTAGCGAAATAGCTTTACCAATAGTTTTCGACCGCAATATTCCCTTCACCACGGCGGTTCATGGTCAGGCCACGTGCTTTTAATGCCTCTTTGGTATCTTCGACCATTTGCGGGTTACCACACAGCATCACATGGCTGGTTTCAGGGTTTAGACTTAAACCAACTGCTTTTTCCAAATCACCATTTTCAATCAGTACAGGTAAGCGGTCATGCAGTGGCGCATGCGGATCACGGGTAATAATCGGCACAAATTTAAAGCCTGTATGACCCTCACCAAAAGTCTCTGCAATTTCTTGAATACGTGTTGCATACGCCAATTCAGAGGCTGTACGTACGCTATAGACCAGTGTAATGCTCTCGTACTTCGACCACGTCTCAAAGTCTTGCAACATCGAAATAAAAGGTGCCAGCCCTGTGCCTGTGCCCAGTAACCACAAGTCTTTTGGTAACGGCAGTTGATAACGCGCCAAGGTCAAAAAGCCGTACGGAATCTTTTCGAGATAGATGTCATCATCGACTTTTAAGTGCTGTAAATTTGAGGTAAATGCACCTTCAGGCACCACAATCGAGAAAAACTCTAAAGTTTCATCAAAAGGAGAGGACACCACCGAATACGCTCGAACCACCAATTCATCACCCACTTTGATGCCAATACGGGCAAATTGTCCTGCGGTAAACTTAAAATGTGCAGGTCGCGTCATGGTGAAGCTAAAAAGTGTATTGGTCCAACGGTGTACGGATAAAACCTTTTCTAGGCTAAATTTTTCAATTGACATGATTTCAGCGTGGCATCAAAGACGTTGCTCATGTTAGCATGACCACATAATTTGTTAATATTTTTTAAATGTTAAGGCTATATTCATGCGCATGACTTTACGCCAGTTGGCGGTTTTTGTAGCAGTTGCTCAAGAAGGCACAGTAACCAAAGCCAGTGATGCGGTTCGACTCACCCAGAGTGCTGCGAGTATGGCTTTAGCAGATCTAGAGGACGGTTTAGGGGCTCCACTGTTTGACCGTCTAGGTAAGCGTCTTCAGCTCAATGATCTGGGTCGTTTCCTGCTGCCACAAGCTTTAGAAATTTTGGGTCGCTGTGATGCTTTCGAGCAAGCCGCTAAAGGTGAGTTACAAAGCATTGATTTACGTTTGGGTGCAACCCTGACCATCAGTGACTACCTCATGCCTGACCTGATGGCTGACTTTTTACAAATTCAGCCTCAGGCTCATTTACAGCTGCAAGTTGGCAACACTCGCCAAATGATTGAGGCGGTGAATCAGTTCCAACTAGATTTGGCCCTGATTGAAGGCTCTTGTCACTTGCCACAGCTCCAGTGTATTCACTGGCGTGACGATGAATTAGCGGTCTGCTGTGCACCAGAACATCCGTTGGCACAGTTAAATCGTACATTAACGCCTGAAGACTTTAAATCGGTCGAGTGGATCTTGCGCGAAGAAGGTTCAGGTACACGTGAAGTGTTTGATAATGCTATTTTAAAAGACTTGCCTGATGCCAACATCCGTCTGACCTTGGGTCATAATGAAGCGATTTTAAAAATCGTGGCGGGTGGTTTAGGGATGTCCTGTATTTCAAAGCTGGCAACTGAACCTTTGCGCGAAAAAGGCCAGTTGGTGGTACTTGATACGCCGTTCTGGTCTCTAACACGTCCACTGTTCATGTTGGTACATCGTCAGAAGTACCAAGGCCCAGGACTCAAAGCCTTTATGAAATTCTGCGAAAAATAAGTAAGCAAAAAGCACCCGAGGGTGCTTTTTTTATTTCCCAAATTGGCGCTCACAAGGCTCACCATCATTGTTCCCATCCATTTTGGTATTTGGACAATTCCTTAAGAAATAAACCGCTTCTTCATAAGAACGCATTTGGGAGCAATGGGTTCGTCCATCGCATTTAAACTGTCCAGTGCTGACAGGTAAACGACCATTTTGTTTATCAATGCTCTGCGTCACACGTTCCGAGCGAGGTTGATTGGTCTGATGCAGACCTGCATCTAAATTACGCTTCCCTTGCTCAGATAGGATTTGATCGGGCAACTTTCCTAAAGCTTTACGCTGTTCTTCTACAATCTGTTGCTGCTCGAGCATCAACTGTTCAGCTTTACGCTGTTTTTCTGCACTATAACTTTGATATTTCCCATAGGTCAAAAAGCCCAGTATTACAACGATGATGATCCCAATCACGGTGATGATGGTACTTTTATGCCCTGCCTCATGGTAACGTGGTGAGGCCTGGGTACGTGCTTTTTTCTTATTTGATGATGTCGTGACTTTACTTTCTGAGGTCAGACCGAGCCGCTGGATATTGCCAGCCTTAAACTTGCCTTGGTCTTCTACAATCATAAACTGAAGCGCTTCACCAATCTTGGGTTCAATGTTGTGCTGTGGCAAATCTTTGATATGAAAAAACACATCATCAATATCCGCTTCCACTTCAATGAAACCAAAACCACGTGGGGTACTAAAGCTTTTGATTTTTCCTTTCAGAAACATAATCTGCTCTATTCAATTGTATTTTTCGTATTGTAATCAATAAAAAAGAGGCTAAAAAGCCTCTTTGCTTCAAAATGCAAAGATTAATCTTTGCACGATTGAACTCTGAATCAACGCTGACTTAGCGTCGAAAATTAGACAATAAATCTGTGGTGATCGATTTATTATGACTTGAGACTTTCGATTTCTTGGCTTTGGCAGAGTTGTCTTCAACACGCTCAATTTTAATCGCTTTATAGCGATCGCCATTTTCAACCACATTAAACTTCACGCGTTCATTGCGTTTCGGCTCACCTGAGTCTGCAGGAAAATCCGAGATATGAAAAAATACGTCGCCTTCAGGTGAGGAAATAAAGCCAAAACCTTTGTCAGCGTTATATTGCTTAACTTTTCCTTGATATTGCTCGGCCTTCATAAACAGATCCTAATATGTACACGCTTTGTTGTAGTATATAAAAAAGAGGCTATAAAAGCCTCTTTTTGCTGGGGCTCAATCTTAATCTTTTTGAACTGAACCAAAGATTTTATCGCCCGCATCGCCTAGACCCGGCACGATATAACCATTGGCATTTAAGCCTTGGTCAATTGAAGCCGTGAAAATAGTGACGTCTGGGTGCGCATCCAAAACACGTTTAATGCCTTCAGGCGCCGCAACCAATACCATCACACGAATGTCTTTACAGCCACTTGCTTTCAATACATCAATCGCAGCAACCAATGAAGAACCAGTGGCAAGCATCGGATCGATGATCATCGCTAAACGGTTCTGTACATCTGGAACTAATTTTTTGTAATAAGTACGTGCTTCAAGCGTTTCTTCATCACGCTCTAAACCCAGTACAGACACTTTAGCACTTGGAATCAGGTTTAAGAAACCATCTAACATGCCAATACCCGCACGTAAAATTGGTACAACCGTGATTTTTTTACCCACAATGCGATCTACCGTTACTTTACCATTCCAACCATCAATTTCATGGTCGCAAACAGGTAAATCTTTGGTCGCTTCATAGGTCAACAGCATGGTCACTTCTTGAGCCAGCTCACGGAAGTTTTTAGTGCTGATATCTGCACGACGAAGAAGACCAAGCTTATGACGAATCAGTGGATGACGAATTTCATGGATAGCCACGGGAGAGCACCTAAAAGGTAAAATAAAATTCCTTACATTATAAAGCTTTTTATCGTGCGATAAAAACAAAAAAAGCCCCCAATTGATGGAGACTTTTTTGTTAAAACGAAACGTTTTTAAAATTAGTGCTGTTGAGAAAGCATAAAGTGGATTGGAGATAGAATCTCTGACTGAAGCGCTAACTTGATAATTGGATCTGGATAGATACCAATCACAAGCACTGCTGCCGCAGCTAAAAGCACCATAATACCACCCACTTTTTGACCCCAATGATCCACAGCGTCTACACGAGGTGCATCTGGTGGTGTCATGTACATAACAACCATCACACGGAGGTAGTAGTACAGACCAATACCAGAACCAACGATGATCATCGCAGCTAAGAACCAATGTTGAGTCGTTACCGCAGCCATGACCACAAGGAACTTACCAATGAAGCCCGCTGTCAAAGGAATACCCGCAAGCGATAGCATCATCACCGTTAATACGGCAGTCAACACTGGACGACGCCAGAATAGACCACGGTAGTCCGCTAAGCTTTCTGCTTCGTCTACGTTGTTGTATGGGCTAGACATCAATGCAACCGCACCGAATGCACCAATCGTAGTTAACACATAAGTGATCACATAGACCGATACGTTGCCAAGGCTTGCATAAGTCATGCTGATTAAACCAATCAACAAGTAACCAAAGTGCGCAATTGAAGAGTATGCCAAGATACGTTTCAAGTTCACTTGTTTCACTGCAAGGAAGTTACCCACCAAGATCGATAACACCGCAATCACGGTTAAGATCGTCACGATTGAGTCAACAAGGATCGCTCCTGAGGTTAGGATGTAACGTACAAACAGACCAATTGTCGCTACTTTTGCAGCTGTAGCAAGGAATGTTGCGATCGGAGTTGGTGCACCTGCATAAACGTCTGGTGTCCATTTATGGAATGGCGCTAAAGACAGTTTGAATGCCACAGCAAAAACGATCAGGCCTAAACCTAAAAGTACCATTGGCTGTTGGATGTTTTGCATTAACGCTTGAACATTGTCATAGAACGACATTGAACCTGTGTACGCGTAAATATACGCCATACCCATCAACAACATTGCCGAAGCTGTTGCTGAAAGCACCAAGTACTTCACCCCTGCTTCTAAAGACTTAGAGCGCTGGTGTGTATAGGCCAATAAGCCATATACAGGAATCGACATCAACTCAAGGCTAATGAAGAACGATGCATAGTGAGAGCTTGCTACCATTAACATTGCACCAGTCACTGATGACAACATTAAGATATACAGTTCTTCACGGTTATCTTTATAGCTTTCAATATAGGCATGCGACAAAGTACAGCATGCCAAAGCCGCAATTAGAATAATCACTTGGTACAGCAAGGTGAACGCATCCACCATGAACATACCCATCACGTTCGCAGGTGCAAAAGCACCACCGAACATTGTGAATAGTACATATGCTGCTGCAAGGTTTAAGCCCACCACTGATGCTGTCGCAATTAAGTTATGGTTACGCTTAATTGCAGTAAGAATCATCACGACAATCGTTGTTAAAGCAACGATCATCACAGGAGCTAAAGGCATAAGCTCAGAAAATGACATTGTGAAGTTCATGACTTATTGCATCTCCACATTTTCGAGTTGAACAGTTGCTTGACTCGCAACGTCAACTACTTCTTGTACAGGAATGTAGCTGTTCGCTAACCACGCCATGCTTGAATTTGAAATATCAAGGAAGCTTTGTGGGTACAGACCAAGCCATAACAGACCGAAAGCACAGATTAACAAGATCACTACTTCACGCGTATTTAAGTCTTTCAATGGGTTGTTGTAGTGCTGCTGTTGTTCTTCGTTTGGCGTACCAAACAACGCTTTGTGGATCAGAATCAAGCCATAAAGACCTGCAAATACTAAGCTTACTGCCGCAAGAATAGTAAACACTGGGAATTTTGCATAAGAACCCATCAAGATCAGAAACTCACCAATGAAGTTACCTAGACCTGGAATACCTACAAGCGCCGCCACGAAGAACATGAGGAAGAATGCAAGATATGGGAACTGACCACGCATACCGCCCATCAAACGCATATCACGGGTATGAACACGCTCGTACACTTGACCACACATAATGAACAACGCAGCAGATGACAAGCCATGTGCCAACATCATGATCATCAAACCTTGGAAGGTTAAGATGTTACCTGCGTAAATCGCAAGTAAAACAAAGCCCATGTGTGAAATTGACGTATACGCAAGTAAACGTTTCATATCGGTTTGCTGGAAAGCACACCAAGCACCGTAGAAGATACCGATTAAACCGAAAATGATCGCGATGTCTGCAAACTGTGCAGAAGCCGCTGGGAAGAATGGAATCACAAAACGTAGTAAACCATATGCAGCGGTCTTAATTAAAATACCTGCAAGGTCAACCGAACCTGCTGTAGGTGCTTGTGCATGCGCATCTGGTAACCAGCCGTGTAATGGGAAAACTGGAAGTTTTACCGCAAAACCGACAAATAAACACAGCATGAATGCATAAGCAACGGTAGGTAATTCTTTGTCTAAAGTGTTGGCTACAGCTAATAAGTAGTTGTAATCAAAACCGATCATACCTGTCATCATGTAACCATAAACCACGAGGCCTAGGATACCGATCAACATAATAAGACCAGCGACTTGCGTATAGATAAAGAATTTGGTTGCAGCGTAAACACGTGATTTACCTTCTGCCCCTTTATGACCCCAAAGCGCGATCAAGAAGTAGATAGGTACAAGCATCATCTCCCAGAAGAAGAAGAACAAGAACATGTCAATCGCTAAGAATACACCGATCACACCACCCAAAGACCATAAAAGGTTTAAGTGGAAGAAACCAACATTCTTTTGAATTTCACCCCAAGAACAGCCGACAGCCAACACACCTAAAAGTGCCGTTAAGCCCACCATTAATAGAGATAGGCCATCCACCGCTAAATGGATGTTAATGCCTAAAGTTTGAATCCATGGCAACATGAATTCAGCAGACCACGATGGCACTTTCGCGCCAAGTTCGTAGTTAAATGTACCTGTTTGCCATAGCGCAACAGTTAAGCCCAAAGTAATGAGCATACCAATCAGCGCAATATAACGCGGCAGTTTGTCGTCGAGTTTGTCGACTAACCAACAAATAAAACCTGCAATGAACGGAACTAAGATCAGCGCGGGTAGAATCCAGTTGTTTGTGATTTCCATCTTATTTCCCCACGATCTGAGTTACGATCAAGACCATTAGTAATACAAAGATACCTAATGCCATGCTTGATGCGTAATCACGCAATGAACCCGTTTGACGTGAACTTGTGAAGCTATGACCACCTTTTACAAGTGCAGGCAAGACTAACCACAAACGATCAATTGGATCACGACCTAAAATCTTCGCAATAAGCAAATATGGTTTCACAAAAACGATGTCATAAAGCGCATCGAAGCCTAGTGCATTACGGCAAATGTTTGCAAGACCTGCACCCAATGACGTTTTAGCAAAGCCTTTCACTGCGCTATAAGCAAACGCAAACAAGACCACACCAATCACTAAACCAACCAATGCAATACCCACAGCGGTATATTCTGCGCTGTGCATACCATGTTCTAAAGCTTCAGGAATCACAAATGCTGGAATTTTTGCTGCATTTAAAATGCTTTCCACAGGTGCTTTAAGTGCCGCACCGACGAAAGTTGAAAGTACAGCAAGAATCGCCAAAGGTCCCCAGAATGTAATGCCTTTAATCGCATGATACGGTGTATTTTCTTTACCAAAGAACACAACCCAAATGAGACGGAATGTATAAATCGAGGTTAAGAAAGCACCTGCTACACCCACCCAATATAATGAGTTATATACTGCGATTGATTCACCTTGTACCCAAACTGCACCCAAGATCGCATCTTTCGAGAAGAAGCCAACGGTGATGAATGGAATCGCGGCCAATGCACCGCCACCAATGGCGAAACAAGCAAATAGGAATTTGTTCTTGTAGAACAAACCGCCCATCTTGAAGATGTTTTGTTCGTGGTGGTAAGCCAAAATCACTGCACCTGAAGACAAGAACAATAATGCCTTGAAGAATGCGTGAGTCAGCATGTGGAACAAGCCTGCTTGATAAGCTTCAGCACCCACAGCCATAAACATATAACCCAGCTGACTCATCGTTGAGTAAGCCAAAATACGTTTGATGTCGGTTTGAACCAATGCAGCAAAACCAGCCACTAACAACGTTACCGCACCTGTGATTGAGATAAACATCATCACTTCAGGCGCCATTTCAAACACGGTGTACATACGGCAGCACAGGTAAACACCTGCAGTTACCATCGTTGCAGCGTGGATCAATGCAGATACAGGTGTAGGACCTGCCATTGCATCGGCCAACCATGTTTGTAATGGGATCTGTGCAGATTTACCTGCCGCACCCAAGAACAACATCAGTGCTGTCCAAATGGTTAAAGATGAACTTTGTGTCATCACTGTTGGTGCAGCTGCAACCACTTCAGCAATGTTTAAAGTACCGAACTGTTGGTAAATTAAGAACAAAGCGATCAATAAGAAAACGTCACCGACACGTGTTACGGTAAATGCTTTAATTGCTGCAAAACCATTTGCAGGGTTTTGATAGTAGTAACCAATCAGCAAGTAAGAGCATAGACCTACGCCTTCCCAACCTAAGAACAATAATGCTAAGTTATCGCCCAATACGAGCAGCAACATGCTGGCAACGAACAGGTTGAAATAAGAGAAGAAACGCGCGAAGTCTTCTTCACCACGCATGTACCATGATGCAAAGATGTGAATCAGGAAACCCACACCCGTCACCATACCCATCATGAGCAGTGATAAACCGTCAAGATGTAAGCTAATGCCTGGGCTTAGGTTACCTACATTGAACCATGTCCAAAGATGTTGAACATAAGTCACTTTGCCATTATTAACAAAGTCTAGACCAGCGATCAAAGCAACCAATGCAGAAAGGCCAACCGCTCCCACACCAATAATGGCAGCGACATTTTCAGGAAGCTTGTTGCGACCTGCCGCTAAAAGGACAAAACCAATGAGCGGGAATAATACTGTTAAATATAAAAAACTCATCCGCGCATCTCACTAGCAGCATCCACATCCAAGTGATGGAAGCGATGGTAGAACTGAAGGACGATCGCAAGACCAATACAAGCCTCTGCCGCAGCAAGCGTTAAGATCAGAATAAACATGATTTGTCCGTCTGGTTGTACCCATGCACTACCAGCCAAAACAAACGCAAGCGCAGCTGCGTTCATCATGATTTCAAGGCTCATTAACATAAATAATAGATTGCGTCGCACCATCACACCGTAAAAACCCAGTGCAAAAAGAATGGTTGCAACAATCAAACCATGTTCTAAAGGGATGTTGCCCATTATTGTTTGTCCTCTTCTGCACCTGGTTCACGTTTGCCAAGATGGAATGCTGCAACCAACGCAGCAAGCAATAACATGGCAGCAACTTCAACCAATAATAAATAGTGAGTAAAGAGTGCTTGGCCAACGACTTTTGGACCCACAACTTCAGTACCCATAACAGGGCCAGCTGCTGTGTAGTCAGAGCCGAGCATCCACACCAACACCAAGCCCATTAAGAAGCTCATGAGTGCTGGATATGCCCAAGCAGACGATGTTAACCATTTACGTTCTTGTTCAACGGTGTGTTGACCAAGGTTTAACATCATCACTACGAATACGAATAACACCATGATCGCGCCTGCATAGACGATGATCTCAAGCGCGCCAGCAAATGGCGCACCCACGATCATAAACATGCCTGCAACTGCAAGAAGTGACACGATCAAGCTTAATAAAGCGTGTACAGGATTCGCGTTGGTCACAACACGAATCGTAGAAACGATGGCCACAAGTGCCATCAAATAAAATGGCCACATCATGGTAATAAGCTCCGTACATCAACTGGTGCGCTTTCACGCTGCGCTTGACCTTTGTCTTTTCCAGTTACAGCCATACCTGTTACGCGGTAGAAGTTGTATTCTGGGTATTTACCAGGACCTGAAATGAGTAGGTTTTCTTTCTCATACACCAAGTCTTGACGAACGTATTCACCCAACTCGAAATCTGGAGTCATTTGAATTGCAGTCGTCGGACATGCTTCTTCACACATACCGCAGAAAATACAACGTGAGAAGTTGATACGGAAAAACTCCGGATACCAACGACCATCTTCTTTTTCTGCTTTTTGTAATGAAATACAGCCAACAGGACATGCAACTGCACATAAGTTACACGCAACACAACGTTCTTCACCATCTGGGTCACGTGTTAACACGATACGACCACGGAAACGTGGTGGAACAATTTGTTCGGCTGGCACTTCTGGGTAAAGAATGGTGTCACGTTTACGTGTCACGTGTGAGAAAACCATCCACAGTGAACGTACGATTGACCCGAACCCAGCTAGAATTTTATACATTTTATTCTCCCTGCCCTTACCACAGAATCACTGCGCCAGTAACTAATAAGTTAACTAACGCTAATGGTAAGCAAATCTTCCAACCAAAGTTCATCACTTGGTCATAACGCGGACGCATAAGTGAACCACGAGCCAAGACAAACATCATCACAAAGAATGCTGTTTTGATAATGAACCAGAATACTGGTGGAATGAACGGAATATCGATGTTAAATGGCGCTAACCAACCACCGAAGAATAGCGTTACGATCAATGCAGAGATTAGAACTACGTTGACATATTCAGCAACGAAGAACATTCCCCATTTCATACCGCCGTACTCGACGTGGTAACCTTCCGCCAATTCTTGTTCTGCTTCTGGTTGGTCAAATGGGTGACGGTGAGTTACCGCAACACCTGCAACCACGAAGATTAAGAAACCTAAGAACTGTGGAATGACAAACCATACATCTTTTTGTGCTTCTACAATTTCACGCATATTGAATGAGCCTGCAATCGCAACCACACCCATCAATGAAATACCCAAGAACACTTCATACGAAATGGTTTGAGCTGCAGAACGTAGACCACCAAGCAATGCATATTTATTGTTTGATGACCAACCACCAAACAATACGGCATAGACGGCAATACCTGCCATTGCCATAAAGAACAATAGACCGATGCTCATGTCTGCAACACCTAAGTATGGTGATACAGGAATAACCATGAATGACATCACTGCTGTTGCCATGGCAACAGCAGGAGCTAAACGGAAAGTCAATTTGTCAGCAAACTTTGGTGTCCAGTCTTCTTTGAACATGATTTTCAACATGTCGGCAACGATCTGGAACATCCCCCCAGGACCTACACGGTTCGGACCATAACGGTCTTGCCATAAGCCCAGTAAGCGACGCTCAATAAAAGACATCAACGCAGCGATGAGTACTACAACGAGTAAAATCACAATCGCTTGAATGACTGAGTAGGCAATTGGCCAGTTCTCAGCCCAAAGCGGCGTTTGACGGATTAATTCTTGTTGCATGAATTACGCTCCTACCGCGACTGATACAGGCTCAGCAAGTGAAACCGTAGGTGCAAGACCAACTGGATAACCAATATAACCTGTAGGTAAATAATCAATCACTTGAACTGGAAGTACGATCGAAGTCTCACCTGCTTTCACAGTGATTTTTTGACCATCTTGAACATTCAAACGAGTTGCATCTTGCTCACCCACTGCAAAGACCGCTTCAGGAATACGCGATTCCATCGCAGGTGTTTTCACAGTAAATTCACCAGAAGCAAAAATGTGATGCATCGGCACTAAACGGAAGCTTTCAGGGTTTGCAACGATAACTGCTGGAGCAACGAAAGTACGTGCTGGGCGCTTCGATAAACGATCGAATAAACGCACACCCGAATCACCACCTTTTAAGTGACCACCCACGTTATCTTGGAATTTATTCCAAGCTTGCGGTGAGTTCCAACCTGCTGACCATGCAAATGGTACCAGTGGAGACGGAGTCTGGTTCCCAACATAACCTTCCATAGAGAATGTTAATGCAGAGTCGATATCTGTCGGTTGTTTCGGTTCATGCACGTTCAATGGTGCACGCATAGAGGTACGACCAGAGTAACGACGCGGTTCACGCGCAACTTTCAAACCATGGACACGGAAGCCCGCATCTGGAGCCACATCTTGAATCGCAGCAAGTGCAGGTACGTTTTTCGCAACTGACTCAATCACGTCATCAAGTAAGGTCCAAGAAATCGCTTTGCCCTTCACGCCGGTTTCAATGGCATGTAACCAGCGCCAAGATTCTTTAATCGCCAGTTCAGGTTTGTAGTAGCTCGGGTCATACACTTGGTAGAAACGTTGTGCACGGCCTTCTTGAGAGACAACCGTACCATCGCCTTCAGCAAATGATGCAGCAGAAAGTACGATATCCGCTTTCTTCACAGTTTCAGTTTCAGAGTGATCTAAAACAATCACGTCTTTACCAGAAAGTGCTGCTTCAACTTGTACCGCTGGCAAACGACGGAATAGATCATTTTCAACGATCACAACCGTGTCATAGTCTTGCGCAAACGCTTGTTCTAAGCTTTGGCCACCGAAGATTGCTAAGCCCATAGAGTTCACTTCAGGAACCGTCAAGGTTAAGCCAGCATTTCCACCAAGGTTTTGCGCAACTTGTGCAGCAGCTTCCATGATTGATGCGTCTTGTAAACTTGTACCTGAAATGATCAGTGGTTTCTTCGCCGCTTTCAATGTATCTGCAATGTTCTGAGCAAATGCTTTCGCATCATCCGCTAGACCAAGAATTGCATCACCTTTTACAGCCGAAGCAACGGCAAAACCTAAACGAGCGATGTCGTTTGGAGAAGCAACCACCTCACCTGCAGCAACATCAGCTAAGCGTGTTTGTGTTGCAGCGAGGATGAAAATCGGTGATTTCGCATCTTGAGCAATACGTTGTAGCGGCTCTGCTAACCAGTCTTGAGTACGACGTTCCGCAGCCATTTCTTTGGCTTTGTTTTTCGCCGCTTGACGAACAGACAAAGCCATACGTGGCGCAGTTTGTGTTAAGTCTTCACCCAAAATAAGCACAGCATCATAGCTTTCGATTTCACGCATACCTGGGTTATATACACCTTCGGTTTGCATAATCGATGCAGCCAATTCAACCAAGTTTTGCTCTTTTTGAGACATACCTGTTGAATAGTTCTCTTGACCAACTAATTCGCGAAGCGCGAAGTTCGACTCAAGTGATGCACGTGGAGAACCAATACCCAAAACTTTTTTGCCTTGGATATTTGCAATTACCGTATCTAATGCCTGATCTACAGAAACTGTAGTTGCTTCAGCACCATCACGGAACTGCGGTTGACGTGGACGATCTGCACGGTTCACATAACCTGTACCAAAACGACCTTTATCACACAAGAAGTATTGGTTTACTTCACCGTTGAAACGGTTTTCGACACGACGAAGTTCGCCATAACGCTCACCCGGAGAAATGTTACAACCCGAAGAACAGCCTTGGCATACGCTTGGCGCATACTGCATGTCCCACTTACGGTTATAGCGTTCTGAGTGAGTTTTGTCGGTGAATACACCTGTCGGACATACTTCAGTCAAGTTACCCGAGAATTCAGACTCTAAAGTGCCTGACTCAGGGCGACCAAAGTAAACACGTGACGCGCTTGCGTACACACCAAAGTCAGTACCACCCGCATAGTCGTTGTAGTAACGAACACAACGGTAACATGCGATACAACGGTTCATTTCGTGTGAAATGAATGAGCCCAGCTCTTGGTTGTAGTGTGTACGTTTAGTGAAACGGTAACGACGACGGTCGTGTTGAGTCATCACGGTCATATCTTGTAAATGACAGTGACCACCTTCTTCACAGACTGGGCAGTCGTGTGGGTGATTCGTCATCAAGAACTCAACAATTGACGCACGGAAGTCTTTCGCTTCTTTGTCTTCAATCGAGATGTAGGTATTGTCAGATGCAGGCGTCATACATGACATGACTAAACGACCACGCGTATCTTCAGGATTCGCATATTGAGTCACAGCACATTGACGGCAAGAACCGACAGAACCTAAGGATGGATGCCAACAAAAGTACGGGATATCAATACCCAAAGACAAACATGCTTGCAGCAAGTTCTCTGAGCCATTGACTTCGTACGATTTGCCATCGACATGAATTGTAGCCATAGTCGAATTCCTTAAGCTTGTTCTACGTTGCTAGTTTGCGCAGCAGCATTCACTACTTTTGCTTCAAACTCGCCACGGAAATATTTGAGTGCACCCATCAACGGTTCCATTGCACCTGGAGCATGCGCACAGAAAGTCTTACCAATCCAAAGCTTACGAGTAAGTTCTTGTAAGTGATCGATATCTTCTTTCTTACCTGTACCATCTTCCAATGCTTTCAGTGCTTTCACCGCCCACGGTAAACCATCACGACAAGGCGTACAGAAACCACATGACTCACGTGCAAAGAATTCTTCTAAGTTACGAGTCGCTGAAACCATACATTGCGTTTCATCTACCACCATCAGCAAACACGTACCTAAACGTGAACCTGCTTTCATGATGCTCTCAGCATCCATCGGTAGATCAATGTGTTCAGCAGCCAAGAAGTCTGTAGACGCACCACCCGGTAACCATGCTTTAAGCTTCAAGCCATCACGCATACCGCCCGCATAGTCTTCAATGACTTCGCGTGCAGTTGTACCAAATGGAAGCTCCCAAAGACCTGGGAATTTCACCTTGCCAGATGCACCATAAATTTTTGTGCCTGGATCTTTCGACTTACCCGCAGATAAGCCGATATACCATTCAGGACCACGCAACATGATTGCTGGTAAGTTATTGTAGGTCTCTACGTTGTTAACAATGGTAGGACGACCCCAAGCACCTGCAACTTGTGGGAATGGCGGTTTCGTACGTGGGTTTGCACGGCGACCTTCAAGCGAGTTGATTAATGCAGTTTCTTCACCACAGATATAACGACCCGCACCCGTGTGCACATGCAACTCGAAGTTCCAGCCAGTTCCAAGGATGTTATCACCCAAGTAACCTTTGGCACGAACTTGCTCAAGCGCTTCATTTAAGTAAGCAGCTGCTTCAATGTACTCGCCACGAATGAAGATATAACCATGGGTTGCTTCTAGCGTATACGCTGCAATCAACATCCCTTCGATCAATTGGTGAGGAAGTTTTTCCATCAACAAACGGTCTTTAAAGGTCCCTGGTTCCATCTCATCGGCATTACAAATCAGGTAACGTGGACCTGAGTTGTCATTTGGCGCCATCAAAGACCATTTGATCCCTGCTGGGAAGCCTGCACCACCACGGCCTTTTACAGTCGCAGCTTTAATCACTTCAAGCACATCTTTCGGCGGCATGGTGATTGCTTTTTTCAGACCCGCATAACCTTCAAGCGCTTCGTAATCATCTGCATTACGAACGTGCTCTTGTTTACTTAAACGCCAAGTTAATGGATGCGTTTCTGGGTTACCTTCGCCATAAATTGGTTTTGGTTCGGTATTCATACATACTTCTCCAACAACTGTTTCACTGAAGAAACTTCAACCAAACCGTGAGTGTCTTCATTCACCATTAAGGTTGGGCCTTTGTCACAGTTACCTAAGCAGCAAATCGGCAGCAAAGTAAAACGGCCATCAGCAGTCGTTTGACCAAACTGAATGCCTAATTCACGCTGGAATGCTTCTGCTAAAGTTTCCGCACCCATCAAGAAACATGCAATCGAGTCACAAAGTAAAATGACGTTACGACCCACGGGTTGACGGTAAATACGGTTATAGAAAGTTGCAACACCTTCCAAATCAGCAACACTGATTGTCAATAACTGAGCAATGGCGTTTAGCTGCGCGTCATCTACCCAGCCATTACGGCGTTGTACACACTTCAAAGCATCCAAAGATGCTGCACGTGGGTACGGATAGTGACCAATGTGATGTTCAATTTCGTGGATTTCGTCCGCAGTCAAAATCCCTTCAACATTCACGCGTGGCTTTTTATCAGTCAAAATCATCATAATGCGTTTACCCCTTAGCGATCCACGTCAGCCATAACGACGTCAATTGTCGCTAAATAAATGATCAAGTCAGATACCAGACTGCCGTTAATCACAGAAGGCATTTGCTGTAAATGCGTGAAAGTCGGTGTACGAATACGGGTACGATAACTCATCGTTGACTTGTCTGAAGTCAAGTAGTAATTCGACGCACCTTTGACCACTTCCGCCATTACAGATGCTTCACCTGCAGGCATTACAGGACCCCAAGATACGCTTAAGAAGTGCGTAATCAAGGTTTCAATGTCTTGTAAAGTCTTGTCTTTTGGTGGTGGAACAGCCAATGGGTGATCTGCTTTGTATGCACCAGAAGGCATGTTGTCTAAACATTGCTTCACGATTTTGAGTGATTCTTCAATTTCACGGAAGTGAACAAGAACACGCGCATACGCATCGCCTTCGTACTCAAGTGGCACATCGAAGTCGTAGTTTTCATAGCCACTGTATGGGCGATATTTACGAACGTCGAAGTCAATACCTGTTGCACGTAGACCTGTACCAGTTACACCCCAAGCTAACGCAGATTTCGCGTCATATTGAGCTACGTTACGCGTACGACCTACAAATACAGAGTTTTTCAGCGCTGCTGTGTAGTATTCGTTCATACGCTTCGGCATCCAATCTAGGATTTCACGAATCAGATGCTGCCAGTTGTTTGGCAAGTCATGTGCTGTACCACCAATACGGAACCATGCTGGGTGCATACGATAACCCGTGATCGCTTCAATCGCGTCATAGATTTTTTGACGATCCGCAAACATGTAGAAGACTGGCGTCATACCGCCGGCATCTTGAATCGCAGTACCGATATACAACAAGTGGTTATTGATACGGAACAACTCAGACATCATGACACGGATACATTGCGCGCGGTCAGGTACAGTAATACCCGCCATTTGCTCCACACCCATCACATAAGGCATGTTTTGCGCACAACCACCTAAGTAGTCCACACGGTCGGTATAAGGAATGAATGAATGCCAAGTTTGACGTTCAGCCATCTTTTCCACACCACGGTGGTGATAGCCGATATCAGGCACACAGTCTTTCACTTCTTCACCATCTAACTGCAAGATTACACGGAAAGCACCGTGCGCAGATGGGTGGTTCGGACCCAAGTTCAAGAACATGAAGTCTTCGTCGTCATTACCGCGCTTCATACCCCAATCTTCAGGTACGAAACGAAGGTGTTCCTGTTCGTAATCCTGCTTCGCTTGGTTCTGCATATACGGTGTATATTCAGTGGCACGTGCAGAGTATTCTTTACGAAGTGGGTGACCTTCCCAATAGGTTGGCAACAAAATACGACGGAGCATTGGATGCCCTTCGAAATTGATCCCGAACATATCGTAAGCTTCACGTTCGTACCAGTTGGCATTTGGCCAAATATTGGTTGCAGTTGGAAGATTTACATCATTTTCACTCAATGCAACTTTGATACGAATATCACTATTACGCTCAAGCGATAATAAGTGATAGAACACAGTAAAGTCAGACGCAGGCAAACCGTCGCGGTGTGTACGTAAACGTTCATCTACCGCAGACAAGTCAAACAACATCACGTATGGACGTGACACTGTACGCAAGAACATTAAAACTTCTTGTACGCGCGCGCGCTCAACCCAGACTGTTGGAAAGTCTTCAAAAGTCGTTTGCACATAGAAGTTCTCGCCAAATTTGGTTTTGAGCTCTTCTACAATTGCAAATGCTGGGCGTGAATCAACTTGCGCTGACTCTGGCATAGCGTTTTCAGTTTCAGCCATTGGCTTGGCTTCCTATTTAATACAAATTCATTCAACCTAAACGACAACGACACCCAGACCGGGTGCATCAGAACAACTGTCGTTTAAATTATTTAATTTCATCCATAGAGCGTAAGTTTTTCACTGCAATACGTTCAGCATTCTTACGGTCACGTTCTGGCATCATCTTTGGCTTATACACTGGCTTAAGATCATCACCAATCACGGCAGAAAGTGGACGGCGCTCTAATTGAATTTGGTCTTGTAACAACATTAATGCTTGGATTAATGCTTCTGGACGGGGTGGGCAACCTGGAATATAAACATCGACTGGGATGATTTTATCCACACCTTGTACAACTGAATAAATATCGTACATACCGCCAGAGTTTGCACATGCGCCCATTGAAATAACCCACTTCGGTTCCAACATTTGTTCATATAAACGTTGAATAACTGGCGCCATTTTGACGAAACATGTACCTGCAACAATCATCAAGTCAGCCTGACGAGGTGAAGCACGGATTACTTCGGCACCGAAACGCGACAAATCATGCACGCCTGTTAAAGTCGTTGCATACTCTACGTAGCAGCAAGATGTACCAAAGTTAAACGGCCAAACTGAGTTCTTACGACCCCAGTTCACTGCTGTATGTGCCACGTCCTCTAAACGAGTCATGAACACATTTTTATTCACTTCTTCTTCAAGCGGATCCGTTACGATTTGACGCTCTTGAAGTGGATATTGATCAGCATCCGGATTCGCACGGGTTAAGGTATATTTCATCCCGAGTTACTCCTTATCAGACGATTTAGCCGGTGACTTATCTTTCACACGACCAGATGATTGAGCTGGGATTTGACCTGTAGGGTCCATAACCAACTCTTCAATTGAATTAAAGCGAGTGATTTCTGCAAGATTCATATTTGGAGAACCAACTTTAGGTTTAATCCCTGCTGCTTTACGTTTGTCAGAAGGCGACCAGTTAAGCGCACCAGTAGACAACTCATAAACCAAACCAACGAGTAAAACTAAAATAAATACTGCTGCAGTGGTGAAACCCACCCACCCCACTTCACGAACCGATGTAGCCCATGCGTAAAGGTAAAGCGCCTCTAAGTCGAATACGACAAAGAAGATTGCAACCAAATAGAACTTTGCTGACAGGCGGATACGTGCGCCACCAGCACCAACCACACCTGATTCAAATTGCTCTTGCTTTGCACGGCCCCATGACTTACCCCCAAGGAGTAATGGGACAGTGAGCATAAAGACGCAAAGAAATGTAACGCCGATCACGAAGGCAATAATTGCCCATTCGTATGGAGTAATGGCACTCATGCGGGGATAACTCCTGGCAGGCCTAATTTATTAACAAAGAATGCATGTATTGGCCTTCAAATACACCAAACACAAAATTAATCCCGCCAATTGTACCCGATTGCTGACGTAAGTTGCTAGCTTATAGACCTTCGTCTTTAGGATGATTTCTCTTCGTTTTTTGAGATTTTTTCGATGAAAGCCCTTTTATTTCGAAACCAATCGCTTTATCTAATAAAACACTACTATTCTATTATTTTTCCAAATTTTGACATTCAAACAAAGCCTATAAACCATTTTTCAACCTCATTCCGATAACAATCACACAATCAGCAGTTTAAAAAACTAAGCTCAACAACCGCTCCATTTTGTTTATTTAAAAAGTACAAAAGTAGATTAAGTCACTCATATTTTTTGTATTTTTTTGCAAATCACTCCAATCAATTAATGCACTTGGCTTTTTCTTGTGCTATTGATATAAACAACCAACAACAAAGAATAAGGAGCACCACATGAGTCTGGAATTCACCCATAAACCTAACTATTTTTTATTTGCCCAGTTGCTTATTCGCCATGTTGAAACTTATGTTCGTAAACACCCCGATGCCAATAATGCCATCTTTGATTTACGCGACATTTATGAACTTTTTCGCCAAGACAAAGCTTCAGCCACCACCAACCTTGATGGCATTATGAATATTGTGGATGAATATAAAATTGAAACGATTAATGGTGATCAGAAGCTCATTAGCCGTTATGGCATAGACACCCAAAATAACTCATTATTGATTGACTTTAATGCAGATGCGCTTGAAAGCTTAAAACAAGGCAAGCAGATTATTTCTCCCGATGCCAGCATCCAAGAATAAGTCAGCATTGAAAATAAAAAAGCACCGAATTTCGGTGCTTTTTTATTTTCAATGCTTAGATTTTTGAGTCTGTATTATCTTTAACACTATACTTCTTTTTAGACTTACTAAAGCGATGTGCCGGCCATGTCATGGTAAAACGTGCACCACCGAGGCTTGGACTCTGATCCACTTTAACGCTACCACCAAACCAATAGGCAATTCGGCTCACAATCGACAAACCCAAACCATAGCCACCCGATGCTCGAGTCCGGCTATCATCCAAACGTGCAAAGGCTTCAAAAACGCGCTCTCGCTCGTCTTCTGGAATACCGGGCCCATCATCTTCAACACAAACATAGGCCATACCGCTGTCATTAATACCACCACTGACCAGCACCTGATGGTCGCCATAACGAACTGCATTACCAACCAAATTCTGCACCACGCGGTGTAAATAACGACGTTCAGCCTCAACCGTTAAGGTTAAAGGAGGAGCATTTAAATGAATTTCTTTCTGGGTTTTTAGTGCTTCCGTCTCAACCACCACCTGATCTAAGACTTCAAACAATACAATGTTTTCAATATCAAGTGATGGTGTGCCCTGCTCCAACTTGGCGTAGGTCATGATTTCATCAATTAAGGTATTTAAAGCCTCAATGTCTTTATCAATCATATCGACTTGTTGAAGACGGTATTCATAATCATCTTCTTCAGCCAGCATTTCCATACCAAAACGAATCCGAGCAACGGGCGTACGAAGCTCATGCGATACCGCACGCATCAGCTCGCGCTGCGCCTCGATGAGTCGCTGAATATGGTCTGACATGCTGTTATAGCTATTGGCTAGACTGGCCATCTCATCCGTGCCGTCGACAGGCAAACGTAGGGTCATATCGCCTGCCTTCATACGATTTAAACCGTAATTGACCTCACGCAGTTTACGCTGCATCGGTACAAGCAAGCCATAGACCCCCAAACTGAGTACAAAAAGGCTCAACAAAGTAATCCCTGCTGCGAGCTGAAACGGCATCCAGTTGAAAATAGGCACAGGCCCCAATACCAAAACCTTGCTCGGTGAACTAGGTAAAGGTGGAGACACAATAGAAATGGTGGTACCACGCACAGAAGCACTATCACGATATAAGATCACGCTATGATCTAAACGCAAACGACCAATCTGCTCAGACTCTAAAGCCAGATTTTGTACTTCTTCAATCTGCACAGGATAAGAGAAATGTTTCTGTACTTTTTCCAAGTACTCTTCTTCTTGGCCTGGGTAATACACCAGATAATCTAGGATAAAAATCGGGAGTGCTTTCATTTGCAGCTCACCAATTTTATCTACTTTAATATACAGTAAATGATTCGGATCATCTTTTAGACCAATGATCAGGTACGCCACTTGCGTTTGCGCATCATAACGCACAGCCGCTTTGCGCTCACTGATCCGCTTTAACTCTGCACGACTCAAATCAACCTTATCAGCTGGGATCATATTAATCGGTAGTTCAAGCAAATCCGAAGCATCTGAAATCCAGTCTGCTTTTTGCTGTGCATTGGTCTGACGGGATACACCTTCACTAATAATAAAGGAAATCCCGTCCGTCAAAGACTCGCGATATTCTTGCACTCGCTGATAGTTAATAATTTGTACAAGCAAATATCCCATGAGGGCAACAATAGCGACCAGCACCACCAGCCCAGCATAGATACGCAAGAATATACTGTGTTTGAACACTAAAAATGTCCCGTTTTAACGAATCAAATAAACGGCTTAAAGACCATTGGTTTCTTTTACAAATAAGTAGCCTTTACTACGTACCGTTTTAATACGTTTTGGATTTTCAGGATCATCACCAATTTTTGGACGAATACGCGAAATACGCACATCAATTGAACGGTCTTGACCGTCATATTCGATACCACGTAAGCGTTCGAAAATGTCTTCGCGAGAAAGAATGCGACCTGCATTTGAAGCCAACAACCACAATAAGTCATATTCAGCGCTGGTAAAGTCAACCAACTCACCATTTAAAGTCACTGAACGACCACCGTTATCGATCACCAGATCATCAAATTCGATACGCTGTGCAACTTCATCTTCAGGCGCTTTATCAGTACGACGTAATAAAGCACGAATACGTGCAAGTAAAACACGTGGCTGAACTGGTTTTGCCACATAGTCATCTGCACCCATTTCTAGACCAAGCACTTGATCCATATCTTCGGTACGTGCAGTCAACATCAAAATCGGTTGGTGATAATGTGGACGAACTTCACGGCAAATGGTTAAACCATCTGCACCTGGAAGCATCACATCCAACACCACCATATCGGGTTGTTCTGCAATAATACGGCGAATGGCACGGTTACCATCGGGTTCTACCCCAACCTCAAGACCATTACGGATCAGGTACTCTTGAGTTAAGCGAGCTAGGCGCTCATCGTCTTCTACGATTAAAATTTTTGGTAACTTTTCTTCTTGGCTCATGGAGTGCCCCTTTATTTTGACGACTTAACGTATCCTTTAAAATCCAAGAGATACGCTCTGATATATTTTGCAATATACACACGTTTACATTGTAAACAAGATCTTGTTCACCAAACTGATACATCAAAGTAGCATTTTGTTATACATTTTTTCAGCCCCGAAATGAGCGCTTTCTCGCGTTTGCTGTATATCCAACCAAAGCAAAAGAAACGTTTCTTTACAAAATGGCGATTTTTCATACCAAGTCACTGTTTGAACAGTTTATAACTCACTCATTCGTCTGTTTTGAACTTATCCACAATGTTATCTATAAGCACTTAAACCGAGCTTTGTTATGCTATCGCCTTGTCTAATAAGGCTTAATACAAGAATCATAAAAAAGGGATCTTTTTGAGATCTTTTCGAGACCAGATCGATCAAAATATTTAATAAAATGTCAATATTGATCTACCCTGAATTTTCCCGTATCTTGTGTTCAATTAATTTTTAAACCACTAGGTCTTGTGTTTAAACCTCAAACACTGTGGCATAAAAATTGCCCAGTTCAAACGGTCCATAGACATAAAAATAGATGACAAAATGGAGCTATGCTAGCATGAGCGTATCGAATTCAACCCCTGGTCAAATTCAGGTGATTAAACGCACTGGAGATGTTGCCAGCTTTGACGCAGAAAAAATCTCTGTTGCCATTGGTAAGGCATTTTTGGCTGTTGAAGGCCAACAAAGTGCTGACTCAAGCCGCATCCACGATCGTATTTCTCAACTTACCGAGATGGTATTAAATACGTTCAGTCGCCGCCTACCTTCTGGCGGTACAATTCACATCGAAGAAATCCAAGACCAAGTTGAACTTGCGCTGATGCGTACAGGTGAACAGAAAGTTGCTCGTGCGTATGTCATCTACCGCGATCAACGTGCTGACGCACGTAAACAAGCAGGTGAAAACCATCACCCGACCTTACAAATCACTGACGCCAATGGACAGCTTCAACCGCTTGACATGCGTAAGCTTGAAGCGACTGTAACAAAAGCTGCTGAAGGTTTAGAAGGCATCAATGTTCAAGCGATCATCGATGAAACCATCAAAAACCTTTACAACGGTGTAAAAGCGTCTGATATCGCAACCACGATGATGATGGCAACACGTACACGTATCGAACAAGAACCAAACTATACCTACGTGACGGCTCGCCTACTTCGTGATGAATTGGTCGCAACTGGTTTAACTTTCCTTGGCTTGTCTGAAGACACAGCTGAAGGCGATGCTTTAGAAACTTTCCTGAAGAAAGGTATTGAGCTAGACCTACTTTCACCAGAGCTTCTTAACTTTGACCTTGCGAAATTGGCCGCAGCGATTCAACCAGAACGCTCAAACCAATTTACGTACTTAGGTCTACAAACATTATTTGACCGTTACTTCATCCACTCAGATGGCGTGCGTTTCGAATTGCCACAATTATTCTTTATGCGTGTTTCGATGGGTCTTTCACTCAACGAAGCAAACCGTGAAGAACGTGCAATCGAGTTCTACAACTTATTGTCGAGCTTCGATTACATGGCATCTACGCCTACCCTGTTTAACTCAGGTACGCTACGTCCACAGTTGTCTAGCTGTTATTTAACGACCATTGATGATGACCTATATGACATTTATGGCGCTATGCGTGATAACGCAATGCTATCTAAATGGGCAGGCGGTTTAGGTAATGACTGGACGCCAGTTCGTGCCTTGAACTCATATATCAAAGGTACAAACGGTAAGTCACAAGGTGTAGTTCCATTCCTTAAAGTGGCAAACGATACTGCTGTTGCAGTTAACCAAGGTGGTAAGCGTAAAGGTGCTGTGTGTGCATACCTTGAAACTTGGCACTTGGACATCGAAGAGTTCCTAGAGCTACGTAAAAATACTGGTGATGACCGTCGCCGTACGCATGACATGAACACCGCGAACTGGGTTCCTGACTTATTTATGCAACGTGTTTTTGAAGATGCTGAATGGACCCTGTTCACGCCGTCTGAAACACCAGACCTACACGACTTAATGGGTGCAGAATTCGCTGAGCGTTATGCACACTATGAAGCAATTGCAAAAGAAACAAACATGTTGCACAAGAAAATCCGTGCAAAAGATTTGTGGCGCAAAATGCTGTCGATGTTGTTTGAAACAGGTCACCCGTGGATCACATTTAAAGACGTATGTAACTTACGTTCACCACAACAACACGTTGGCGTAGTTCACTCTTCTAACTTGTGTACAGAAATCACATTAAACACAAGCAAAGATGAAATTGCGGTATGTAACTTAGGTTCAATCAACCTTGTACAACACGTTCAAGGTGGTGTGTTAGACCGTGAAAAGCTTGCACGTACGGTAAAAACAGCGGTTCGTATGCTCGATAACGTGATCGACATTAACTACTACGCTGTACCACAAGCGAAAAACTCGAACTTGAAACACCGCCCAGTGGGTATGGGTATCATGGGCTTCCAAGATGCGCTGTATGAAATGCAACTCGCTTATGGTTCTGATGCAGCAGTAGACTTCGCTGATGAATCAATGGAAGTGATCAGCTACTACGCAATTTCAACATCAAGTGATTTGGCTGTTGAACGTGGTACTTACGAGACATTTAAAGGTTCACTGTGGGATCAAGGTATCCTGCCTATTGACTCGCTAGACCTTGTTGCTAAAACACGTCCTGAGCGTATGTTTGAAGTTGACCGCACTCAACGTTTGGACTGGGACACTTTACGTGCCAAAGTTCAAAAAGACGGTATGCGTAACTCGAACGTGATGGCCATTGCACCGACTGCAACCATTTCAAACATTTGTGGTGTGTCTCAGTCGATTGAGCCAACATTCCAAAACTTATATGTAAAATCGAACCTATCAGGTGAATTCACAGTAATCAACCCATACCTAGTACGTGCGTTGAAAGACCGTGGTCTGTGGGACTCTGTGATGGTGAATGATCTGAAACACTTTGAAGGTTCGGTTCAGAAGATTTCTCGTATTCCTGAAGAGCTTAAAGCGATCTTCGCGACGGCATTTGAAGTTGAGCCACGCTGGATTGTGGATGCTGCATCACGTCGTCAAAAATGGATCGATCAAGCGCAGTCATTAAACCTTTACATCTCTGGTGCAAACGGTAAGAAACTGGATTTGACCTATAAAATGGCTTGGTTACGTGGTCTGAAAACAACGTATTACCTTCGAGCTTTAGGTGCAACTTCTGCTGAGAAATCGACCATTAACACTGGTGCATTGAATGCAGTAAAACCTGCAACTGTAACGGCAGCGCCTGTTGCAGCAGTTGCTCAGGAAGTTAAACCAGAAGTGGTTGCTGAAGATGAAGGCTTCGGTCAAGCAGCTCCAGTGCCAATGGCGTGTTCAATTGACAATCCAGACTGTGAGGCTTGTCAGTAATAACCTCCCCTAACCCCTCCTAAAAGGAGGGGAATTACACCAAACTTATTGAGGTGTGAAAATCTCTCTTTTAAAAGAGGGATTTAGGGAGATTAAAAAATTAAAGACAACCTAGGAAATCACCATGCTCCATATGACACATAACTATATGTTAGGTCTTGCGACCTTGGTGATTTCCTTTGTGGTTTTGTTTTATATGCCGATTGCCTACTTTTGGGTAAAAGCAAACCAAAGCAAAAAGCGAAAGCAAAATAAGTCGTGAGAATCACGTTCTATGCTCAGTTTTAGAACAACGATTGGCAAAACTTAATTTTGCTTTCACAAATTAAGCGTATAGTAAGACATCTCAGCATTGCTGGATGTCGATAAAAGATATAAAGCAACGTAGAGAGAATTGATATGTCTATCCTAAGTTGGGACGATTTCGAAGATGATTCGCAAAAACCGGCTGCACCTGAACACAAGTCTGCGCCCGTCGAACCGCAAAAAGCGGCTAATCCGCAGATGGTATCTGCTGCAGAGCAACCACAGAAGAATGTGGCAACTGCACAACCCGCTTCAACCCCTCGAAGCCGATCAACAAATCCAGCCGATCCGTTGGCAAGAGCATCTAACGCCTTAGAAAGTTTAGATGTTGCCCCAGGTCTAGAAGAACTAGAAATGGGTGCGCAACGTGTACAAGTTGATGACAAAGCGATGATTAACTGTCGTGCGGACTTAAACCAACTTGTACCGTTCAAATACGAATGGGCTTGGCAAAAATATCTAGACGGTTGTGCAAACCACTGGATGCCACAAGAAGTCAACATGAACCATGACATCGCGCTTTGGAAGTCTGAAAATGGCTTAACTGAAGACGAACGTACCATTGTTATGCGCTCTCTTGGTTTCTTCTCTACAGCAGACTCATTGGTTGCAAACAACTTGGTGTTGGCGATTTACCGTCACATCACCAACCCTGAATGCCGTCAGTACATTTTGCGTCAAGCATTTGAAGAAGCAATTCACACTCACGCTTACCAATACTGTATCGAATCTTTAGGTATGGATGAAGGCGAAGTCTTCAACATGTACCGCGAAGTTCCATCAGTTGCGCGTAAAGCAGCTTGGGGCTTGAAATATACACAGTCTTTAAGTGATCCTACTTTCCAAACGGGTACACCTGAAAACGACCAAATTCTACTGCGTAACTTGATCGCATTCTATTGCGTACTTGAAGGGATCTTCTTCTACTGTGGTTTCAGCCAAATCTTGTCGATGGGCCGTCGTAATAAGATGAATGGTGTTGCTGAGCAATTCCAATACATCTTACGTGATGAGTCGATGCACTTGAACTTTGGTATCGATATGATTAACCAAATCAAGATCGAAAACCCAAGCTTGTGGACTGCTGAATTCCAAGAAGAAATCATTCAAATGATTCTTGAAGGTACGATGCTTGAAATCGAATATGCGCGTGACACTATGCCACGTGGTGTATTGGGTATGAATGCTGCGATGATGGAAGAATACTTGAAATTCATCTGTAACCGTCGTTTAGCACAGTTGGGCTTGCCTGAGCAGTTTGCTGGTGTGAACAACCCATTCCAGTGGATGTCTGAAATGATGGACTTGCGTAAAGAGAAGAACTTCTTCGAAACGCGTGTGACAGATTATCAGACTGGCGGTGCGCTGAGCTGGTAAGGTAAAACGTCACGCAACACATATGTTGTCATAGAAAAAGGCTGCTATTTGCAGCCTTTTTCTATTAGAAACAAATTATGGTAATTCTTTGATCATACTTATTGAAAACAAATATTCTTGATGGTCATTACTAATTTCCAGAGCAGCGTACTTTTGTACTTTAATTTTTTGCACAGTGCAAAAATGCTTTTTATTCAAAATCACATATCACCAGCTGCCAATAAATCATGATGTTTATCACAATATATTTCATTATACCAAGTATAATGCATGTCATTATTAATGCTTACAAAGATCCATAAAG
>NZ_JBICLH010000044.1:0-143668 GCF_043105125.1 Acinetobacter sp. TYF_19 | reverse complement strand
GAGCCTAAAAAAGTTGTAAAAATAGGCTGAATTACATAAAAAACTGAAATATCCATTTCCACCTTGTATTTTAAAAGCTATTGATATATATAAATTTTATGTATTATATGCAGCAATTATGAAGTAAAATTACAATTGAGTAAGAACTCACCATTGAATAAACAGAACAAACCCCTATAAAGTAATAGCGTGACTACATACAATGTTACAAACTGAGGAAATTCTCATGAAAAAGTTGACTGTAGCGGTTTTTGCCAGTCTTGCAACATTAATCGGGGCGCAAAGTTTTGCGGCATCACCTGAGCAAGAGTGTCAAAAATTAAAAGATGATCATGATGTCATTTATGCATCTAAAGGTTTCTGTTTCAAGGACCCTGAAGCGAAAGCAAAATTTGGCAATGATAATTGCTACACCACTAAACCGAAATTCTCTGAAAAAGAGCAACAACGTCTTGACGCCATTAAAGAACGTCAAAAAGAATTGAACTGTAAGTAAATCAGTTTAAGCGAAACTTAAGGAATAGACATGGCTTACGATGAGCAAAACATTTTTGCACGGATTTTACGTGGTGAACTTCCAGCCATTAAAGTATATGAAGATGACCAAGTTCTTGCATTCATGGATATTATGCCTCAAGCAGACGGTCATACTTTAGTCATACCAAAAACACCTGCTGTGACTTTACTCGACCTCCCTGCCGATGCTGCTGCCTACACCATTCAAGTGGTACAAAAAGTAGCAAAAGCCATTGAAGTCGGTTTGGATGCCCAAGGCATTGTCCTCATGCAACTGTCTGGAGCTGCTGCTGGGCAAACCGTTCCCCATGTACATTTCCACCTCATTCCGAGTTCGGTACATGAGCTAGGTAAGCATGCGTTGCAAATGGGTGATCAAGAAAAAATCAAAGCACAAGCAGAAAAAATTCGTGCTGCTTTGTAATTCCACCTATTCAATCAAGGAGCTTCGGCTCCTTTTTTTAGGTCTAAAAATAAATAAGATCAATAATCTAAGTGTTTAGTCCCAGATTTTAATGGTGCAATATTCTCAGATAAATGGAAGGAAGCACTATGGGACAAGTTCTACACAGCAGCGCCACAACGACACAGGCAGTGCGTCGAGCAATACAAAATAGTCAAGAGAGCTTAAGAACGCTAGCCAAGCGTTACGGCATCAATCAAAAGACCGTCGCAAAATGGAAGAAACGTACTTCAGTAGATGATCTTACAACCGGCCCAAAGAATCCTCGCTCAAGCGTGTTATCGCCTGAAGATGAGGCGGCAATTGTTGCTTTTCGAAAACGCACTTTGTTGCCGCTAGACGATTGCCTTTATGCATTGCAGCCGAGTATTCCTTATCTGACACGCTCGTCGTTACACCGCTGCTTACAGCGGCATGGTATTTCACGACTGCCTGAGGTACAAGGTGATCGCCCTGTCAGGAAGCGCTTCAAGAGCTACCCCATTGGTTACTTTCATATCGACATCGCTGAGATGCAAACAGCACAGGGTAAGCTTTATCTCTTCGTTGCCATTGATCGCACTTCCAAGTTTGCGTTCACTGAATTGCATACTAAAGCCAGTAAGATGGCAGCCGCGGAGTTCATGCGCAATCTGGTTAAGGCTGTGCCCTATAGAATCCATACGGTGCTAACAGATAACGGCATCCAGTTCACGAACCGCACCTGTGATCGCTACGCCTCTGAGCACATCTTTGATCGGGTTTGTACTGAATGTGGCATTGAACATCGTCTTACCAAGGTTAAGCATCCATGGACCAATGGACAGGTCGAGAGGATGAACCGAACGATTAAAGAAGCTACTGTCAAACGGTTCCATTACGACGATCACACTCAGCTATGCATTCACCTTGCTGATTTTATTGCTGCATACAACTTCGGCCGCAGACTCAAAACACTCAGGGGCCTGACTCCCTACGAATTCATCTGCAAACAGTGGACAGATGAACCTGAACTTTTTAAAATTGATCCGATCCATCAAATGCCGGGACTAAACATCTAAGCACTCAAAATCAACCTTAACAATTTATCGCGGAAATGCATTTGACATTAAGTTGTTTAATATTTTTGTAATATTCCCTTAATATTAATGACTTATTTGTAATCAATAATGAGCGCCAAGAGACAGAAGTCTGATGAATAAAAAGACGACTGAATAACCTTTTATAGACGAATCAACAAAAAGTCTTTCTTGGAGCTACACATGAAAAAAACACTTTGCGCATTAGCAGTTGGGGCAACTTTACTTACACCAGCTTTAGCAATAGCTGCTGACGTAAAAATTTATGGCCGTGCGCATGTTTCTTTAGACTATCTAGATGATGGTGCTGACTATAACGAAGTTGGTCTTTCTTCAAACTCTTCACGTCTAGGCTTCAAAGCTGAACAAGAGCTTGAAAATGGTATGACTGTATTCGGCCAAATTGAACAAGAAATTAACTTCGCAAGTGGCTCATCAAATGACAACGTTGAGTTTGCTACTCGTGATACTTTTGTAGGCTTAAAAGGCAACTTCGGTCAAGCACGTGTGGGTCGTTTTGACAGCCCATTCAAGGCTGCACGTGGTCCAATCAACTTTTTTGGTGACATGGTTGGTGACGTACGTAACGTAACACGTGTAGGTAACTTGAAGTTTGATGAACGTAATGCAAACACGATCGAGTATAAATCGCCTAAATTTGGTAATGGTTTCAATGTATTAGGCGCACTTTCTTTACATGAAGCAAACAGCCCAGATGCAACAAAAGATGGTGCTAAAGACAAAGATAAAGCTTATGACTTAGCTTTAACCTATAAAGAAGGTAACGTCGACTTCGCTGCTGCATATGAACACTATGAAGAAGAAGCAACTAACGGTGAGCGTGATGGTTTCCGTATTGCTGGCGCATACAAAATCACTCCTGACTTTAACTTAGGTGGCATGTATCAATTCCTACAACATGACAACTCTACAGTTACTCCTGATGCTCAAGTTTTTGGTGTAGCAGGTGAATACAAGTTTGCTCCAAAAACTTTAGTACGCGGTGAAGTATTCTATCGTGATGTCGATGCAGATGATGCAAACTCAACATTACTCGCAGTTGGCCTTGAGCACCGCCTAGATAAAGCAGTTCGTTTATACGGTAACTTAGCAACGGTTATTAATGATGACAAATCAAACCTAACCCCTTGGAAAGAAGGTCGCTCAAACAGCGTAGGTGGTACAGCGGGTGAAAATAGCCTTGGTCTTTCTCTAGGTATGCGTTACGACTTCTAAGTTGTGCTCCCCTAAAAATTAAAAAACACGCTTCGGCGTGTTTTTTAATTTAGAATTTTAAGTAATAAAAAAGCCATTCTATGATGGCTTTTTTATTGTGAATTTAGCGCTTTAAGAAGCCCGAAACTAAGTTCAATACCTGTTGAATATCCGCGTTGGCTTCTTGAGGATTAGTTTGTCCTGCTTGCGGGGTGAGTGAATCAATAATTTGCGGTAACACTTGTGAAATAGCACTATACACATCTTGTTTAGGTGCATTCGCTTGCTCTGCAACTTGCTCCACTGCGGCATCATCAAACAAGTTTTGAACTTGCTCTGGATTTACACTGGCGTTTTCTCCAGGTCCTGTAGAAACCCAGTCCTCAACCTGACTGCTTAAACCTTGCCCTTTGAGTTTATCTAAAGCTGCCTGCAAACCACCTTGCTGTTGAATCCATGCCAAAATCAAAGGCAATACCGCAATCAATAAACTTTTTCCACCGCCTGCGAATCCTGAGTTCTGCGCGTTTGGCGCCTGCTGCGACTGTCCACCAGTCAAACCACCCAACACCGAACCTAAAATATCGCCCAGACCACCCTGTTGTGTTTGGCCCGTACTACCTGCTCCGAGTTGCCCAAGCACCGAACCCAAAATCCCGCCCAAACCACTTTGCTGGTTTGACTGTTGCTGACCGCCCATGGCCTGCTTTGCCAAAATTTCTATAATATTATTCAGGTTCGTCATCACTTTATTCCATCTAGGTTTTTTAAACAGCATACGATGTTTAAAGAAACCCTATAGAGATAAATTGTTAATTTTTGCTATGAATGGAAAAATACAGTCGCAGTCAAATCACCAACGGAATTTATTCCAGTTTTCAGGATTCGCCCAAAACTTTGAATTAAACCAGTCAGGCACATGCTTATAGGTCAAAATATTAAATTGCCATAAAGCAAAGTCTTTACCATGCGTCGTTTTATCGATTAGTTGAGTAAAACCTAAAGCACGAAGTAGTTGTTCATCCTGCAATTGACTCACCACCACAATACGCTTTGCCATCAAATCTCTTAAACGCACCAATAGTTGTGATTTTTGTTGTGAGCTTATATTTTGCATTTCTGCCGTATCAAAAAGTACAAAACCTAAATCATAGCGCTGGGTAAAAGGCAGACTTAAAAAGTCAGATACGCTAAAATATTGCCATTGAATAGATTGATGATGATTTGGGCTGAGATCCTGCCCAATGCACAATGCAGTTGAAATAGGCTGTTCTTGAGATAAATCGTCTAGCATAGAAGTAATGACGTTCAGTTCAGCCATAACCGCATCCTTAATATTGAGTGAGTAATTCTGTATGGAACTTCAAGGCATTTGCCATAAAATGCATGCAGGTCTTAAGGACCTTAGTGTAACTGATCAACATACACACAAGGCAAATGTTGAATATAAATTTATCCTAGATCGTTCAGAAGTTGACCTTCCTTTTAACTTGGGTCAAGAAATCGAGATTGAATGGACTGGTAAAATCTTCTGTGTTTCATGTGGTACGAAGACTTCTAAATCATTTTCACAAGGCCATTGCTTCAAGTGCTTTAAAACCAAAGCCTCTTGTGACATGTGTATTATGAAACCTGAAACCTGTCACTACCACCTAGGCACCTGCCGAGAAGACAGCTTCGCGCATGAAGTTTGTTTCCAGCCACATATTGTTTATTTAGCCAACTCAAGTGCCCTAAAAGTTGGGATTACACGGATTAGCCAAATGCCAACCCGTTGGCTCGATCAAGGTGCAACCCAAGCCCTTCCAATTATGAAAGTCGGTTCTCGCCGTCTTTCAGGCCAGCTCGAAATTATGTTTGGCACACAAGTGGCAGACAAAACCGATTGGCGCAAATTACTCAAAGGCGAAGCTGAACCACTCGACTTGACTGAGGTTCGCGAACAACTCATCGAAGAGTTTGCACCTAAAATCCAAACCATTCGTGAGGAATTTAGTCAAAATCTTGAATTCAATGAAACGGTTGAACTTTTGGAAACTGAACTTCCACGCAAGTTTGTTTATCCAGTTGATCAATATCCTGAGAAAATTAAATCCCACAATCTGGATAAAACCCCAGTTATTCGCGGCAAGTTACAAGGGATCAAAGGTCAGTACCTGATTTTAGATACAGGCGTGATTAATATTCGTAAATATTCAGGTTATGAGCTCAAAATTCGTGCCTAAGCTTGTTTATCCTTAAATAAAATTTGTTTATCTACACACATAAAAAAACCTGCACGAATGCAGGTTTTTTTATGACATGCGATTATTTAATTTTTGCATGTGCTTTTAAGTATTGCACATAATCTTCAGCTTCTTGCTGACCACGAAGTTGTTGATATAACTTCGAAAGCTCAGCCAATTGCTCATCCGTCAACGCACTAGACGTCGTCTTGTTTACGTTTGATACCGCGACCACCACCATTTCTGTTGGCAATAATGCTGTTGTTACAGACCACTGTCCTGCTTTTGGTGCCGCTTGGCTAAACGCCGCACGCTCAACTGCACGTGGCAAGCCTTGTGAACGAATAAACACTTGCGGTGCAGTAAAGGTCAAACCACTCTTGGCAACTACTGATGCCGCTGGTTGAGTTTTAAAGTCTTTTAAGCTTTGAGCAATTTTAGCTTTAGCAGCATCATAAGCTTTTTGTTCAACCAATTTTGCTTTCACACGTGGTGTTGCTTCTTGGGGCGTTTGGACACCTGCCGCATGATAATCACGTACTTTTGCCCAAACCACATCCCCATTCGGAAGTTGAATGCTACTGGTCGCGTTACGATCACCATTTTTAACGTCATCGTTAAACAGTTTCACTTTTACTGCAGCATTACTTAATACAGGATGCTGTGTAGATAAGGTCATGCCTTTTACAGTTTGAACTTGTACACCTTTAACTTCTTGAGACACCACGTCTAAAGCATCTGAGTCTACAACCAGTTCATTTAAACTGTTTACAGTATCAGAGAATGCATTGGCTGTTTTATTCTTCTGAACTTCCGCAGTCAAACGTGCTTTTTCATTTTCAAAAGATGGCAACTTCACAGCTTGTGCATCAGTTTCAATGACATGGTAACCAAATTCAGTTTTTACAGGCGCTGACACTTGACCCGATTTAAGCGATGCTACAGCTTGGTCAAAAGCATCACCAAAAGTGCCTTTGTTATAAACTGCTAAAGTACCACCATTCGCTTTAGATGCAGTATCTTCAGAATATTGAGCCGCAGCTGCCGCAAAGCTTGTGCCTGATTTAATTTTTGCCACAACTTCTTCTGCACGTTTTTTCGCTTCAGCATCTGTACGTGCATCGGTTGTAATCAGAATATGTTTAACCAAAGGCGCAACATTATCTTTTTGTGCTTCAACAAACTTTGTATAGGCTTGCTGCAACTCAGCATCAGTTACAGGTGAAGCAGCAGGTACATTGGCTGGTGTTAACAACACATAGTCAACATCTACACTAGCCACCTGTTTAAACATGGTTGGGTGTTGCTTGTAATAGTTTTCAATCTCTTGTGCTGAAACCTTGACGTTCTTTTTATATTCATCAAGATTTACATTGGCAAACTGTACAGTACGCTGTTCTGTTTGTAAGTTAGCAATTTGTTGAATATCTAGTTTACTCACCAATGCATAATCAACAAAAGTCGAACGCATCATTTTTAATGCATGGTCTTGACGTAAGTTTGCAACGAGCGCATCACTACTCATACCCACAGACTGCAAATAGCTTGAATAACGCGTTTCTGAAAATTTTCCATTTTCTTGAAAACTTGGCTGTTGAGCAATCATCTGTTCAATTTGAGTATCACTGAGTGAAATGCCCAGCTTTTCAGCCTGTTGCAATAACAAAGTATTAGCAATCAGTTGGTCCATCGCTTTATCTTTAATAAAGCTTTGGTTGAGTAAAGTTTCATCCCCATTGGCATAAGCTAAGAATTGTTCTTTAAAGGAAGCGGTTAAGGTCTCTAATTCCTTTTCAGAAATATCTTGGCCATTGACTGATTTCACAGCGTCTTTTGATCCGCTACTAAAATATCCTTCAATACCTACAAGTGCTAAAGGGGTCAAAAACAAAATGAGCAAAGCCTTGCCCAACCAACCCTTAATAACTTTACGAAAAGATTCCATAAGTATTCCAATATTTTATTTGCCCGAGATTTTAACTGAAAAGCAGCAATGAATGAATGTGTTATCGACACATTTTCTAATGTTTAATAAAAAACGCGCCGAAAAGGCGCGTTTAGTATTTATTTAAAAGATTAAGCAACAGAATCTTTTAAACCTTTACCAGCTTTGAAGCTTGGTACTTTGCTTGCTTTAATTTCTAAAGTAGCACCAGTTTGTGGGTTACGGCCAGTACGTGCAGCACGTTCTTTCACGTTGAAAGTACCAAAACCAACAAGTGTAACTGTATCACCAGACTTAAGCGCTTCAGTGATTGAAGCAATTGTAGCGTCTAAGGCCTTACCAGCATCAGTCTTAGACAATCCCCCTTTCTCTGCAATTGCATCAATTAATTCTGATTTATTCATGTGGATCGCGTCCTCTTAATATCGTTTATTTAAGGTCGAAAAATTTAGTATAAATTACCGTAACGCCTTTATAGCAATGCTTTAGGTGAAAACGCAATACTCTGTATATGCTTTTTTGGAAAATAAATCACAAAAAAACGTTGAAAAAGGTACAAAAGCACAACCAGATCACTTTTTACTCACTTTTTTTTTCGTTTAACTTCTTATTTTCTTCAATCAAAACATCGATTTTATCATTCAGTTGAAGAATCAGGTTTTCTAAGTACTGAATGTCTTTCACCGTGACCAATCCAATCCGGTTTAAGGAGTGATTTACTCCAAGATCCACAATCTTCTCAACCTTGTCTTTAGTATCCGTCACCGATTCACGCGCTTTTTCAGATACCTTTTCAACCGTTTGGTCAGCAATTTCAGTGGTTTTAGATTCTAACTCTTCGCCGACTTGGACCAAGGAGTCAAATAATTTATTCCCCTCTTCCTCTGCACGTGAAAAAGCACCCAAACCAGCTAACCAGATTTGCTTGGTATACTTTCTAAAATCCAAACTATTTTTACGGTTAAAATGATGCTTAGTTTTTGTTTTTTTTAGTGTTTCATCTTCTTGCGAAATATCATCTAACTCTATATCTGCTTTTTCCATTAGCACCATCTCCTGCATGATTTATGTGCAAAAACATCCAAAAAATCTTATAGATTGCATTATACTAGCAAATATTAGACTTGATCGATTTGTAAAACTGTTCTACAAAGCATCTTTATTACATTTTTATTTTTAAGTCTGAAGTTTTTGCGAGCAGGATGCTCATTTCAGGTCAGGATTTAGGTTACTACTTATGAGTGATTCTCAAAAAGAACACAATCAAACACATATGCTACTCACTATGGTGATGATTGTTCTTGAGACGATCTTTTCTCTTATTTTAAAACACGATCGCGTGGTTGCACTTCACTGTAAAAAATTTGTTGAGCAAAATATTGCGATTAAAATAAATAGCTACCTGCCTTATTTCGATTTCTATATCACCTTTACCGCTCAAGGTGTTTTATTTGACGCCAAAGCCCCCGAAAAACCAGTCGACTTAGATGTACGCACCACATTGATGGATTTAATTAAAATTTTCGTCTTTGGAAACCGTCGTAGTATTAAAACCATGCGTATTGATGGCGACATCACCTTAAAAGATGAGTTCCGAGATTTAATTTTACATTTTAGTGCACCTAAAGTTCTTGCCGATTGGAAAAACTGGTTAACTGAACCAACTGATCCGCAAAATGTAGTTGCATCTAAAAAGCGCATTGCACCACTTTTAGAGAAAATTGAAGAACAACGTTCTAAAATCAACACTCTACAGGTTGAAGTGAAACAATACAAAAATCGTATTCGCCGTATCGAGCAACGTCAAAAACGTATAAATGTCACATTTTTTGTGTTTTCTATACTTTTGATTAGCTTATTGGTATATAATATTTGGCTTGCATAACTACATAATATTTCAAGCAAATTAAATACGCGCAATCCCTATTAAAAAAACTTGACTATTTTAGTCAGGATTCTTAAAATCGACACATCTAGTCTAATCATGTGTATCGAATCATGCGCTTAACAACTCGCGGACGCTACGCAGTGACTGCTCTACTTGATTTAGCTTTGCAGCCAACTGAACAAACGATCACGCTTGCAGAAATTGCAGCTCGTCAAACTATCTCTGTTGCTTATCTTGAGCAGTTATTTGCGAAATTAAAGCGCCACGGCTTAGTTTCTAGTATTCGTGGTGCCAACGGTGGTTACCATTTAGCTCGTCGCGCTGATGAAATCACAGTATTAGCAGTTATTGAAGCTGTAAACGAAACAGTTGATGCCACTCGCTGTGACCATAAAGGCAACTGCCAAAATGGCGCAATGTGCTTAACTCACGATTTATGGCAAGAACTCTCCCATCACATTGCCGACTATCTCGCTAAAATCACTCTTGCTGACCTTGTAGCACGTGACAACGTTCAAAAAGTTGCCATTCGCCAAAACACAGCACCTTCAGATTCAGCCCTTTTATCGGTAACAGGTATTTGACATGAAACGTCCAATTTATCTTGATTATGCAGCAACAACTCCTGTAGACCCGCAAGTCGCTGAACGCATGATGGAATGTCTGACATTTGACGGCACATTTGGCAACCCAGCATCTCGTTCTCATGCTTACGGTTGGCAGGCAGAAGAAAAAGTAGAATATGCACGTGAACAAGTTGCGAACTTGATCAAAGCAGATCCACGCGAAATCGTTTGGACTTCAGGTGCAACTGAATCAGACAACTTAGCTCTTAAAGGCGTAGCACAATTCTATGCGTCTAAAGGCAAGCACATTATTACAAGTAAAATTGAACACAAAGCTATTTTAGACACTTGCCGTGAGCTTGAGTCTGAAGGTTTTGAAATCACTTACCTTGAGCCACTTCCAAACACGGGTTTAATTACCCCTGAAATGGTTGAAGCAGCTATTCGTCCAGACACTATTCTTGTTTCACTTATGATGGTAAACAACGAAATTGGTTCTGTGACTGATGTTGCGGCAATTGGTGAAATTACTCGTGCACACAAGATCTTCTTCCATGTCGATGCGGCGCAAGCTGCAGGTAAAGTTGAAATTGACCTTTCAAGCATGAAGATTGACCTTATGAGCTTCTCTGCTCATAAAATTTATGGCCCTAAAGGTATTGGCGCACTCTATGTACGTCGTACTCCACGTGTTCGTTTAAAAGCGCAAATGCATGGTGGTGGTCATGAACGCGGTATGCGTTCTGGTACACTTGCAACACACCAAATCGTTGGTATGGGTGAAGCATTTGAACTTGCAGGTAAAAACTTAGCTTCTGAACAAGCACGCATTCGCGTACTTCGTGACAAGCTTTGGAATGGCTTACAAGACTTAGAACAAATTTTCTTAAACGGCCACCCAACACAAAACGTTGCGAACTACTTAAACGTAAGTTTCAACTTTGTTGAAGGTGAATCGTTAATGATGTCGTTGAAAGACGCTGCTGTATCTTCGGGTTCGGCTTGTACTTCAGCAACATTAGAACCTTCTTATGTATTACGTGCACTAGGTTTGTCTGACGAACTTGCGCACAGTTCAATTCGTTTCAGTTTTGGTAAATACACCACTGAAGCAGACATTGACCATGTACTTACAGTGACGCGTTCTGCAGTTGAGAAACTTCGTGAACTTTCTCCACTTTGGGACATGTACAAAGACGGTATCGACCTTTCTACAGTTGAGTGGGCTGAACACTAATTTTCCCCATTGAAGTCACCCACATACTGGATGACTTCATTGAAAAATCAAGTTTTGACCCCATATTTAATATTAACGCTGACCCCGAGGTTTGGAGACGCATCATGGCTTATAGCGAAAAAGTAATTGACCATTACGAAAACCCTCGTAATGTAGGTGTATTAGACAAAAATGCTGAAAACGTAGGTACAGGTATGGTCGGAGCACCTGCATGTGGCGACGTTATGCGTTTACAGATCCAAGTAGATGACAACGGTGTGATTGAAGAAGCACGTTTCAAAACTTATGGTTGTGGCTCTGCTATTGCATCAAGCTCTTTAGTGACTGAATGGCTAAAAGGCAAAACTTTAGATCAAGCTCAAGCGATCAAAAACATTGATATCGCAACTGAACTTGCGCTTCCTCCAGTAAAAGTACACTGTTCTGTACTGGCTGAAGATGCTATTAAAGCTGCTGTTGAAGACTACCGCAGCAAAAAATCTAAAGCTTAATTGCTTCGCATTTTAAAGAAAGATTAGGGAGTTTTCATGATCAACTTAACCGAAAATGCTGCAACTCATATCAGCAATTATTTAAAAAATCGCGGTAAGGGTGAAGGTATTCGCGTTGGCGTGAAAACTTCAGGCTGTTCTGGTTTGGCTTATGTGCTTGAGTTTGTCGATTCAATTGATGCACATGACACCACCTTTGAGCAGTTTGGGGTGAAAGTATTTGTAGACCCAAAAAGCTTGGTTTATCTCGATGGTATGGAGATGGACTACGTGAAAAATGGTTTAAACGAAGGCTTTGAGTTTAACAACCCAAACAAAAAAGGCGAATGTGGCTGTGGTGAATCTTTCACCGTATAACAGTTCATTAACTTGCTTTTCAACATTAAAACAGTGTGTATCACACTGTTTTAATTGCATTTACATAGAGTGTTTTTGCTTTCGCAATGACCCCCAATTTAGCGCGGAATCCCTCTCCTATGAATCATTTTGAGTTGTTTAACCTCCCAGTAGCACTCGATATTGATTTAGCAACCTTAAAATCAGAATTTTTAAAGTTGCAGCAACAATATCACCCAGATAAAGCTCTCGATAAAGATCAAGCCCTCATAAAATCAAGTGAGATCAATCAAGCATTCAAAGTTTTATCTCAGGTTGATAGCCGTGCAGGATATTTATTAGGATTAAAAAAACAAGATTATCATCTTGATCAATCCATCAATGATTTTGAATTTCTCCAGTCTGCCTTAGAAATCCGTGAACAACTTGATGAAGCACGTTCAGCAGATGAATTACAATCACTCAAATTAGACGTTCAACAATGGATTGATGGTTTAGTCCGCGAATTCAAAATTGATTTTGAAGAGGAAGATTGGGCTGAGGCACGTGATGATGTCCGCAAACTTCGCTTCTTTGTAAAAGTCATGCATGACATAGATAAAGCTGAAGATCGTTTTGAAGATGACGATAGCTTTGATTTAGATGATGAATTTTAACTTATTTTTAATTTTTGACGCTCAAAGGATGTAACACATGGCTCTCTTGCAAATTGCAGAACCTGGTCAATCAAGTGCGCCACATGAACACCGTATTGCCATTGGTATCGACTTAGGTACAACTCACTCTCTAGTTGCAACTGTACTTTCAGGCAAGACAAAAGTTTTGCATGATGAACAAGGTCGTGTCTTACTCCCATCGATCGCGCATTATGGTGTAAGCCAAACCCAATATGGCGACGAAGCAAAACCATTTTTGACTGCTGACCCTAAAAATACCATCGTTTCAGTCAAACGTTTTATGGGACGCTCTAAAGCCGACATTAAGTTTCAACACCCCTACACTTTAGTGGGTGAAGATAATCAAATGCCTGCTTTTGAAACTGCTCAGGGCCGCAAAACCCCTGTTGAAGTGTCCGCTGAAATTTTAAAGCAACTGAAAGATCGTGCTGAAGCGAGCTTAAAAAATGAAGTCAATGGTGCAGTGATTACTGTTCCTGCATACTTCGATGAAGCTCAGCGTCAAGCGACACGTGATGCCGCACAACTTGCGGGTTTAAACGTATTACGTCTTTTAAATGAGCCTACTGCTGCTGCAGTTGCCTATGGTCTCGACCAAGAAACCAATCTTGCGCATGATCACAACTATGTGATTTATGACTTGGGTGGCGGTACCTTTGACGTTTCAATTTTACGCTTTTCACAAGGCGTGTTTGAAGTGTTAGCGACGGGTGGTCACACTGCATTAGGTGGTGATGACCTTGACCGTTTAATCGTAAAATGGGCGAAAAAAGAACTCAACATTGAGCAGTTCGATGACACTGAATATGCACACGTTTTAGTTGCTGCACGTAAAGCCAAAGAAGCTTTAACCGACGCAGAAAGCGTTCATTTACAAGTCCTAGAGCATAGCTTAACGCTTGATCGTGCGACATTTGAAAGCATTATCAAAGTTGCTTTAGATAAAACGATTAGTGTGTGCAAACGCGTCCTCCGCGATGCCAAACTTGAACTCAGCGACATTCAAAACGTGGTTTTGGTCGGTGGCTCAACTCGCTCTTATGCTGTACAAAACGCTGTACGCGATGTATTTGCTCAAGAGCCATTGTGTACCATCAACCCAGACGAAGTTGTTGCTATTGGTGCATCGATTACAGCCAATCAGTTGATTGGAAACACAGCCGATGGTGCATTACTGCTTGATGTAACTCCTCTTTCTCTCGGTCTAGAAACCATGGGCGGCTTGGTTGAGCGTCTTATTTCACGCAATACCGCAATCCCAGTTGCACGTCGCCAAGAGTTCACCACCTACCAAGATGGCCAAACAGCGATGTTGATTCACGTGGTTCAAGGTGAGCGTGATTTGGTTGAGCATTGTCGTAGCTTAGGTCGTTTTGTCCTTCGCGGTATTCCACCAATGACTGCGGGTCAAGCGCGTATTGAAGTGACCTTCCAAGTGGATGCCGATGGCCTACTGACGGTTTCAGCTAAAGAAACAACCTCTGGCGTACATGCACAAATTGACATCAAACCATCATATGGTTTGGCTGATAGTGACATGGAACGCTTACTGCTCGATGGTTATAAGTTTGCTGAAGAAGATAAAAATCTTCGTCACTTACAAGAAACTAAAGTTGAAGCAAAACGCGAACTCGAAGCTTTAGAGCAAGCCCTAAAAGTGGATGCTCACCTGCTCACGAGTGAACAACAAGTTGAATTAAATGCGGCCAAAACCTCATTAGAAGCAACACTTGAAACAACAGAAATCAAAGCAATTGAATCTGCTGTTGAACAGCTTAAAATACACAGTGATGCTTTTGCAGCAGCACGTATGAATCAGCATATCGATGCAGCGCTGAAAGGCACAAAACTCGACGACTGGTCAAACTCAAACTAATTTATAGGTAAAGACTATGCCACGTATTAAAGTTCTCCCACATGCGCAAATCTGCCCAGAAGGTGCTGAGTTTGAAGTTGAACAGAATGCAAATCTTTGTGAAAGCTTACTGAAAAATGGGATCAAGATTGAACATGCGTGCGATATGTCCGCTGCATGTACAACCTGTCACGTTGTAGTACGTAAAGGCTTTGACAGCTTAGAAGAAATGAATGATGTTGAAGCAGACCTACTGGATCGTGCTTGGGGCTTAGAACCTGACTCTCGCTTGTCTTGCCAAGTGAAGTTAGTGGATGAAGACTTAGAAGTTGAAATTCCTAAATACACAATTAACCACGCGTCTGAAAATCACTAATTTTCAAAGCCAAAAAAAGCCACTCATTGTAGTGGCTTTTTTACGACTCTCGCTTTGTATCTCACACCATCAAGTTAATGATATTCATTTTTCTGAACAGGCTCTATTACTTCATCTTCAAGATTGAGTTTGACGATACCTTGCGAATTAGTCATCTTCTGCTGGGTTTGAATACGTTGAATCATTTTCTCCAAGACTTGAATCAACTGCGGATATTCAAAATTCTGCACTTCATCTAAGTTTAGCAGTAAATGAAACCCTTTATATTCATAATCAAACCAGCGTTGATAGTCTGATTTTTGCGAGGTATATTTTTCAACGACTTGCCACGTCTTCACAGCACCTTTAATCCCCTTAAGGAAAATTGGCGCTTTCGGTGCACAAAGATAATCATTTTTTACTAAATTATGTGTATCGTCCGAAATTAAGATTTCATCCACTTGCGCTGCACTTTGTAAGCGTGCAGCAAGGTTTGCATCACGACCAACAATGGTATAAGCCATACGGTGCGATGCGCCATAGTTCCCTACGTGGCAATACCCTGTAGAAATTCCCATACGAATATGTAATGGCGGATAACCCATTTTCACCCAACGCTCGCGCAGGATTTTCATTTGCTGACGCATCGCCATAGCCATTTCCAAACAGTTTTGAGCATCACGCTCTACACCTTCAGAATTAGGGTCACCAAAGAACACTAAAATTGCATCCCCCATGAATTTATCAACAGTACCTTCATATTGCTTCGCAATTTCGGTCATGTGTTTTAAATAATCATTAAGTAGGAATGCTAAATCATCTGGAATTAAGCTTTCAGAAAGCTCGGTGAAACCCTGAATATCTGAAAAGAAAACTGTAAGTTTTTTACGTTTGTATTCAATTTTCGCTTCAGACTCACCCTTCATAATTGATTGCCACAACTGAACTGGTGCATAGCGACTCAGCTGATTGGCAAACTCCATATAACGGTTCATCTGATCGAAATAGTGATTTTTGCGGCGGTATATGTCTTGCATTTGGTTGCGCTGATAATAGCTACCCACGCCAAAATAAGTGGTGAGGCACAAAAAACCCAATACGATCAGTTCGGTACTGGTAGCCTCGAAGTACTCACCAAAACCAAAGACAAAGATAATAGAGATATAAAAGACAACCACCCCAATCAGGCTGGCCAAAGACACCATCAAAAAAGAAATTTTATTGCTAATAGCCGTATAAAGCATAGCAAAAATGGTTAAAAATGTGAGTACGATACTGAGATGTACAGCGGCTAAAATGATCGCTGTAATGACAATATCTATAACAAACATCACACCGCGTTGCATCGTATTATTGAAGCGATAACCTAACCACCTAGAAAATGGCGGTGTGATCAATAACACAATGAGCAACAGCAGCGGCACGTAAATCTGATATTTGGTATCTGCCATCGTATAATGATAGACGATGGTTATTAAAGACAGCATGCCATATCCCATCGCACGATGGAAATACACAAATTGTTTGGGCTCTTTAGATAACCAATGATCTAATGGCACTGCTCGTTCCCCATTATCCGCACGATCAAATCATCCCTGATTTGATTTCTCACGTGTATTAGTCCATACGCCAATCGAATGGCATATCACCTTGGCCACGTAGTGCAAGCATTAAAGTTTGACGCATATGCGCAAGCACTTCATTGCTATAAGGAACAGCGGGAGTACCCCAAACTGGTTTTGGCCATGCGACGTCGTTTTGATAACGTACAACATGGTGAAAATGGAGCTGCGGAACCATATTACCTAAAGCAGCAACATTCATTTTGTCAGCACGGAATACACGAGCCAATTGGCTTGATAACCAGCTTGACTCACGTAAAAACTGTTCTTGGTCGGCTTGACTGAGTTCATATAACTCAGTGATGCCTGGCACGCGTGGAATTAAAATTAACCACGGAAATTGCATATCATTCATTAAGCGACATGTTGAAAGTGGAAAGTCGCCTACAAAAAACGTATCTTGAGCAAGTTGTGGATGCAAACTAAACATATCTTTATAAATGATGCAAATTAAAATAATGGCTAATACTATCACATCCAATCAGAGGTGAATATTGTAAGCAATGTGTTTCAACACAAATAAACTACGTTTTACTTTGAACCACATCACATTTATTACTTTAATAAATTTCATCAAAAAATCAAGTCTTTCTTTTTATAGCGCAAGTGCGCAAGAAAGACCAGATATCTGTATGAAATCACAGCAAATTAAAACTAAATTTTAATGCAACTCTTTCAACAAACTTTCCAATAAGTCATTGATAAATTGAATCCGTTTTTCATATTCCTCTAGTATGACCATGACCTTTAAGCGCTGACCACCTTCCATCCTAAAAAAGGTCGGGTGTTTTTGCATCATCTGAATAATACTAATTGCCTGAACAGGAGTATCTGGTGAAAATTCAATCGTACCACCATTGGCAGAAATATCCACTTTGGTAATGCCCAGTGTTTCTGCTTTCAAACGCATCTGATGTACAGCAAAAAGCTGCTTTACAGGTTGTGGTGGTACCCCAAAACGGTCAATCAACTCCATACGAATGTTATCGAGTTTTTCCTGACTGTCCGTATTACTAATACGCTTATAGAACAATAAACGCTGATGGACATCTCCCAGATATTCATCTGGAATCAAGGCCGGCATATGTAAATTGATTTCTGCGGTCAGTGAGAGTGGCGCATCGAAATTTGGGGTTTTGCCCTTTTGAATGGCTTTGGTCGCCTTTTCGAGCATCTCCATATATAAGCTATAGCCAATGGCTTGCATTGAACCACTTTGTTGCTCGCCAAGTAGCTCACCCGCTCCGCGAATTTCTAAGTCTTCCGTCGCTAACATAAAGCCCGCACCTAATGTCGATGCCCGCTGAATCGCATCCAGACGTTTTTCAGCATCACCTTTTAATCCTTTGATGGATGGCACCAACAGATAGGCATAAGCTTGGTGATGCGAGCGCCCTACACGCCCACGTAGTTGATGCAACTGCGCTAAACCCAGCTTATCTGCCCGCTCAATTAAAATGGTATTGGCATTCGGAACATCAATCCCTGTTTCAATAATGGTTGAGCAGACCAGCACGTTATATTCTTTATGGTAGAACTGCTGCATGACTTGTTCTAACTCGCGTTCACGCATTTGACCATGTGCAACAGCCACACGTGCCTCAGGGACCAACTCTCGAAGACTCTCCGCTGCACGCTCAATGGTTTCGACCTCATTATGCAAGAAATAAACTTGGCCACCACGCAGTAACTCACGCAAGATGGCTTCTTTAACTGAATCACCCGTATGTTCTTGCACAAACGTTTTTACCGCTAAACGTCGTGCAGGTGGTGTAGCAATAATGGATAGATCACGCATGCCACTAAAGGCCATATTTAAAGTCCGTGGAATTGGAGTTGCAGTCAGAGTCAACATGTCCACATCTGCACGCATGGCTTTAATTCGCTCTTTATCACGTACACCGAAGCGATGTTCCTCGTCCACTATCATCAAGCCCAAGTCTTTGAACTGGACACTTTCTTGTAGAATTTTATGCGTACCAATCACGATGTCGACTTTGCCATCAGCTAAGTCTTCAATCGTTTTGGTATGTGATTTACTGCTGCCAAAACGTGATAAAACTTCGATACGAATAGGCCAGTCTGCAAAACGGTCTTTAAAAGACTCATAATGCTGTTGAGCCAGCAACGTCGTCGGCACCAAAACAGCCACTTGTTTGTTGTTCTGTACCGCTAAAAATGCTGCGCGCATCGCAACTTCGGTTTTACCAAAGCCCACATCGCCACAGACCAAGCGATCCATCGGTTTAGCCAGTTGCATATCATACAAAGTTGCCTCAATCGCATTGGCTTGATCGAGTGTTTCTTCATAGGCAAAGCCACTAGTAAACTGCATATATTGACCTTGATCTAACTCAAAACCAAAACCTGGTTTGGCTTGACGACGGGCTTGGATATGCAATAACTCCGCTGCTACATCATGGATTTGCTCCAATGCTTTACGCTTTGCTTTGCTCCAAGCATCAGTACCCAGCTTATGCAAGGGTGCTAAGTCTGGATCGCCGCCACTATAACGGCTGATCAAATGTAAATTGGTAACAGGAACATAGACTTTGGCCGCATCGGCATAATCGAGCTGCAAGAACTCATAGTCTTGATCATCAATATTTAAAGTGACTAAGCCCGCATAACGTCCCACACCATAGTCGATATGCACCACCGGCGCACCCATACTCAGTTCAGTCAAACTTCGGATAAGAAACTCTTCCGAAACCTCTTGTTGGCGTTTACGACGACGCTGTACAACGCGATGCTCATACAACTGATTTTCAGAAATGATGCTAATGCTGTCTTTTAATACCAAGCCACGCTCTAATGGCGCACTGGTAATTGCAATGGCATGTAAGGATTTTTGAAATTCAGCAAAATTTTCGACATTAGGAATCTCTCCCAATGTTGCACGCAATGCATCTTTTAAAGTTTCACGACGTCCCGCACTTTCAGCAACCAGTAATACCGGATGGTTAGCAGCATCAATATACTGTTTAACCGCATAAAAAGGCTTTTCATTTTTAGGATCGACCGCTAAACGTGGCGGAAGCTCAGTGTTTAAATTGGTCACACCCGCTTTTAGATCAAAAGCCTCGACTGAGGCGATAATGCGTGGAAAGGTATTGAGCTGTTCTAAAACTTGATTGGTCGAAATAAAAAGATGGTTAGGGGCTAAAATTGGCTGATCAACATTATGGCGACGGTCTTCATAACGTCGATCGATTTCTTTCCAAAAACTATCTAAACCATCATCAACTTGCTTATCTGTAATGACAATAGAATGACTTGGTAAATACGAAAGCAGTGTACTTTGGGTTTCCATCTGCGCTGCACTGAAAAATAGTGGGAAATAGAACTCAATTCCTGGCGATGCAATTCCTTCTAACACATCCTGATAAATTGGATTTTTCTTTGGATTTGCCGTCGGAAACATTTCTGCATAGCGATCACGAAAGATGCTGCGTGCATCTTTTAAAGGAAACTCTTTAGCTGGCAATACGGAAAACTGTTTTAAGTTTTGCGTAGTACGCTGCGTTTCAGGATCAAAAAATTTGAGGGTTTCAATTTCATCATCAAACAAATCTATGCGAATTGGTGCAGCTTGCCCTGATGCATAGATATCCATAATGCTACCCCGAACCGCAAATTCACCATGGTCATATACTGTGTCGACCAAATGATAGCCTGCTTGAATCAAACGCTTCTTTTGCTGTTCCAATTCAAACTTTTGACCAACGTGAATATCAAAGTGTTCTCCCAACACCCACGAAGTCGGCGCTACACGCTGCGCCAAGGTCGAAGCCGAAATCAGTAAGACGCCTGTTTGCGGCATATTGGATAAAATTGCGAGACGCTCAGACACAATATCCTGATGAGGAGATAAACGGTCATAAGGCAGAATTTCCCAGTCTGGGAAAATGGTCGGTCGAATACCGTAAAATTCAAATTCACTTTCGAGTTGTGCTAAGTGTTGATTATTTTTTGCCACAACCACAAAAAGCTTTTTATTTTGTGTGCTTAACGTTTGAATGAATAATGCAGCTGAAGAGCCGAGCAAATTTCCCAGCCAACGTTTTTCGCCTGCTTTTAATTGTTGCACATTCAGTTGGGAGATTTCTTCTTGGAACATGGACATGGCTTTAGCGTTTAAAAACATGCGTCATATACTAGCATGATGTCCTCTCGCTGCATGTTATTTTTCACGACAACAACAACATCAATCTAGCGCTAAGTCCTTTTTACAACTCAAATTTATGCCTTTTAAAAGACTTATTTTTTGTCACGTATAAACTGGTAATAATAGTCATTGAGTAGCTTAATCATTCGCTTTAGCTCAGTTAAGTTTTCTAGATTATTACCTAAACGTGCGACAAATCGTTCATTGGCAATTTCCAAATCGATCTTTTCATTGATTAACATAGCACTATAAAAAAGTGCATTGAGGTCATCAAACTGACTAATTCTACGATTTGAAAAATAGACCAAACGTTCAGCATGTATGGCATTTAGCACAATACCTTCAATAATAAAGCCTTTTTCATCATCATATTCAATCTGATGCTGCTGCAAAAAAAGTTGTTCTGGCGCATCTTTCTTTAATTTAAATAATTGGCTTAATTTACTCAACATAGACATCTAATCATGGTTTTTCACTCAGGCTTATTGTAGTTCTAACTACTACATTTTGTTAGCGTGTATTGGCTTAAAAGTATAAAAGCTGCGCATTGACTACTTTTATACCTATATATAGTTATAAATGTCTTAGCGAACTTATGCTAAAGGTACAACCGTAGGCGTCGCCTCAGCAGCCAAGTTTCAAATGAGAAAATGTGACCTAAGGGGTATTAAGTCAACAACCCTTTCTCCAATACCACTTGCTGAATTGTTTTGTTTTTTAGCAATACACTGTTTACCCATTTCACCACATTTCGCGACCTAAAATTGGATCAAGCAAAATCACCATACCAGCACTACGCATGACTGCATCAAAGTATACGTTTTCATTGGCTTGAATACATTTGGTATTTAAGGCTGCAATACCATTAATAAGTGACTAAATGCGGTGCCATTGGATAGACATCATTGGTCGATTGAGATTTATTAACAAGGTCATTTGGCTGAATAACCTCGTATTTACCTTAAGAAAGGAATACATGCTTTAATACAAGATTGGCCAGCACTTCGTTGCTATCCATTTAATTCAAGTGCCCACTCCACCTTTATCGGCATCTATGATTAGATGCAAGGGAAAAGCGTGTAACCAACTTTCAGATGGTTGGCTCAATTGCTCACATGCCCCACAATGGCCTGCACAATTTCAGGAGAAATTTTGTCAAATTTGCAGGTAATTTATAACGACTCTATTTTCACTTGTTCCAAAGCAAGCAGAAAATGCCATTGAATTCCTATTTTCTAATTAGAAATTTGAAAGTTTTCCAATGAATTCAAAGTATGAATGCCTTAACAAAATTAGGTGTTTAGTCCCAGATTTTAATGGTGAAATATTCGTCTTTTCTACCTATTTCACGACTGTAAATACATTTCATAAATGAAACACTTTATATGTAAATATGCCTATTTTGCAGGTAATGTAATTTTTCGTAAGCAATATAAAATCATAAATTATAACTAGCCCGCTGATTTTACGAAATAAATGCATAGAATTTCATTTACCCTATAAAAAAGAATAATAATTGACCAATAAACAACATATTTTCAACAACTTATTGTTTAATTTTAAAAAACAATTAATAATTACACAAAATATACAAAAACACCTCACAACTGTTACAGAGTGTAATTTTATTTTTATGCTTGAATCGCCGTCTCAAACAAAGCGATTAAAAAATCTCCCAAGTCGGATTTTGCCAAGGAATGCCTATGAGTCAAATTAACCCCACCCTCGTCACATTTTTAGTTTATATCATTGCCATGATTGGCATCGGTTTGTATGCATACAAGTCCACAAACAACTTTGATGATTACATCTTAGGTGGTCGTAGTTTAGGAAGTGTGGTTACTGCACTTTCCGCAGGTGCATCAGACATGAGTGGCTGGTTACTGATGGGCTTACCGGGCGCAATTTATTTGTCTGGTTTGTCTGAAGCGTGGATTGCTGTAGGTCTGATCATTGGTGCATGGCTCAACTGGTTATTGGTTGCAGGACGTTTACGTGTACACACTGAAGTCCAAAACAACGCCCTCACCCTGCCTGATTATTTCACAGGTCGTTTCGCAGATCGTAAACGTATCTTGCGTATGATCTCAGCGATCGTTATTTTAGTATTCTTCGCGATTTACTGTGCTTCCGGCATGGTGGCTGGCTCACGTTTATTTGAAAGCATCTTTGACTGGGACTACACCACTGCTCTTTGGATTAGCGCAATTGCAACTATCAGTTATGTATGTATCGGCGGCTTCCTTGCAATTAGCTGGACAGATACCTTTCAAGCAGGCTTAATGATTTTTGCTCTGCTGCTTACCCCAATCATGACTTATCTTGCGATTGATGGTAATGCTGCACAGTTCACAGTCCTACTTGAAACGGCTCGCCCACAAGCAATGCACATTGTCTCTGAGCTCAGTACTGTTGCCATCCTGTCATCATTGGCATGGGGCTTAGGCTATTTTGGTCAGCCACACATTTTAGTGCGCTTCATGGCTGCAGACTCTGTGAAAACAATTCCTGCTGCGCGTCGCATTGGTATGACATGGATGATTTTATGTCTAGGTGGTGCGGTAGGTGCAGGTTTTATTGCTATCGCATATTTCCAACAACACCCTGAACTAGCGGCTGTGGTTTCTCAAAACCCTGAAACTGTGTTCATGGAACTGACTAAAATATTATTCAACCCATGGATTGCAGGCATTGTTTTAGCTGCAATTTTAGCTGCGGTGATGAGTACATTAAGCTGTCAGTTACTGGTTTGCTCTACAACATTGACAGAAGACATGTACAAAGCCTTCATCCGTAAAACCGCTTCTCAAAAAGAATTGGTCTGGGTGGGTCGTTTCATGGTTCTTGCAGTTGCTGTTCTTGCAATTTGCTTAGCAAGCAACCCTGACAGTAAAGTTCTAGGCCTTGTAGCTTATGCATGGGCAGGTTTTGGTGCGGCATTTGGTCCACTGATTATCTTGTCTTTGTTCTGGAAGCGCATGACCTTGAATGGTGCTATTGCAGGTATTATTGTTGGCGCGGTAACCGTGATTGTGTGGAAAAATGCATTAGGACACTTAGGTCTATATGAAATTATTCCAGGCTTCATCTTCTCTTGGATCAGCATTGTAGTGGTAAGCTTAATGGGTAAAGCCCCTGAAGCTGAAGTGGTACAACGCTTTGAACAAGCAGACAGCATGTACAAACAAGCGATGGCTGAAATGAAACAAGAATCTACACAACGTTAATTGAACGTGTAGACCAAAAAAAGGGGCTTTTAAGCCCCTTTTTTTACATCTCATGTACTCAATTATTTCGACAAAGGTTTGTATTTGAGTTGAATACGTGAGCTTTCTTTGATGACTTCCATCACTGGATAACTGCGCGTTTCTTTAACACCCGGCAGTTGCCACAAGACTTGACCTGAGATTTTTCGGAACTCATCCATACTGGCACAGCGAATCTTCACCACAAAATCAAAGCCCCCACTGGTCATATGACATTCCACAATTTCATCATGCTGTAGCACGGCATGGCGAAAATCTTCCAAGACATGTGGCGTGGTTTTATCCAAAAGGATCTCCACAAAAACCACAAAACTGGCATTGAGCATGTTTGGATTTAAGCGTGCTTCATAACTCAGAATAAAACCTTCCTTGGTTAATTTCTGTACTCGAGCCAAAGCAGCCGTCGCTGACAAGTTCACTTCTTCGGCAAGTTTAATATTCGATATTTTTCCATCTCTTTGAAGAATATCTAATATTTTGATATCTGTTCGGTCCAAGCTAAAAATTGGGCTCGTCATCTGAATTAATCTCTAAATAGCATACAAATTATAGTGAGTTATTCGGCATTCTTTCTGTAATCATAAATTAATTACTATAGATCTCTCAACACATTATTGTATGCACAGGATGTAGGCATGAATATGATGGAAAGCAATACGCATTTCAACGACGCTCAAACTCAATTTGAATATATTACCGAATTCAAAGAAAAAAGTGAGCTTGAAGTTGAAATCAATACCGCTTGGCGACGTGCCGAAACTGACTGTGTTCAAAACTTATTAGACCACAGCAAAATCTCTGACGAGATGAATCAACGCATTCATGAACTTGCGTTTGATTTGGCTCATACTTTACGTGAACGTAAAAGCGGCAGCGGTAAAGCAGGCATTGTACAGGGTCTCTTACAAGAATTTGCACTGTCTTCTCAAGAAGGCATTGCGCTGATGTGTTTAGCTGAAGCATTGCTTCGTATTCCAGACATGGCGACACGTGACCTATTGATTAAAGACAAAATCAACCAAGGCAACTGGAAAGAGCACGTTGGTCAAAGTAACCTGATGTTTGTCAATGCGGCAGCATGGGGCCTCATGTTGACTGGCAAGCTCATGGAAACACCAAAGCAAAATAGCTTATCAGGTACTTTAACAGGCTTATTGGCACGTAGTGGTCGTGGCATCATCCGTAAAGCAGTTGATGTAGCTATGCGTATGATGGGCGAACAGTTTGTGACTGGCGAAACCATTGGTGAAGCATTACAACACGCTGAACGTCTTGAAGAAAAAGGCTTCCGTTATTCATACGACATGTTGGGTGAAGCAGCACTGACCGATCATGATGCTGATCGTTATATGAAAGACTATACCGATGCCATTCATGCCATTGGTCAAGCGTCAAAAGACAAAGATGTTTACGACGGTCCGGGTATTTCAATTAAATTATCTGCTCTACACCCTCGCTACCAACGTGCGCAAGTTGCACGTATGCATGAAGAGTTGTACGGTAAAGTCTTTACGCTTGCTAAATTAGCACGCGGCTATAACATCGGTTTAAATATTGATGCTGAAGAATCTGAGCGTTTAGAAATTTCTTTAGAAATGCTCGAACGCCTATGCTTTGAACCAGAACTCAAAGACTGGAAAGGCATTGGTTTCGTTATCCAAGCATATCAAAAACGTTGTTTCTACGTGGTTGACTACATCGTAGACTTAGCTAAACGTAGCGAAAAACGCTTAATGATCCGTTTAGTGAAAGGCGCGTACTGGGACAGCGAAATCAAGAAAGCGCAAATTGAAGGGATGACTGACTACCCTGTATTTACTCGTAAAGTACATACAGACTTGTCGTATATCTCTTGTGCGAAGAAATTATTAGCTGCACCAGAACAAATCTACCCACAGTTTGCAACACACAATGCGCAAACCTTGGCGACTATTTATGAAATGGCTAACCCAGAGAAATACTACGTGGGTCAGTATGAGTTCCAATGCTTACACGGCATGGGCGAGCCACTGTATGAACAAGTGGTCGGCGAAAAACTAGATAAAAAACTAGGTGTACCTTGCCGTATTTATGCACCTGTGGGCAACCATGAAACACTATTGGCTTATCTTGTACGTCGTTTACTTGAAAATGGTGCAAACACCTCTTTTGTCAACCGTATTGCAGACAAGTCACTTGCAATTGATGATTTGATTGAAAATCCAACTCAAACCATTTTAAGCAGTGCAAAACGTGAAAATATCGTGGGTCAAAAGCACCTTTCGATTCCACTTCCTGCTGAGCTTTATGGCCAACTACGCGCGAATTCTAAAGGTTTAGATCTTGCAAATGACTCTGCATTAGTTCAGCTGAACCAAACAGCTCAACAGTTTGCTAAGCATCAATGGTCTGCTGCCCCAATGGGTGAACACATTCAGACCAATGACGCCGTTGCTCCGCAAAGCATCATCAACCCAGCACGTCACTCAGATGTTGTCGGTTATGTACAAGAAGCAACAACTGAACAAGTTGAGCAAGCATTAAACAATGCCCAGGCTGTTCAAGACATTTGGGCACGTACGGCTAAAGACACCCGTGCGAGTTACCTACTTCGCGCTGCTGACTTAATGGAAGCTCGCTTAGAAGAACTGATGGTTTTACTTTGCCGTGAAAGTGGTAAAACGTATGCCAATGCCATTGCAGAAGTTCGTGAAGCTGTAGATTTCTTACGCTACTATGCAACGCAAATGATTGATCTAGATGCAAACGCAGAAGTTGAGCCTTTAGGCACGATGCTATGCATTAGTCCATGGAACTTCCCATTGGCCATCTTCACAGGTCAAGTCGCTGCTGCATTGGTTGCAGGTAATACAGTGATTGCTAAACCAGCTGAACAAACGCCATTGATCGCAGCGCAAGCAATTCAGATCTTATGGCAAGCCGGTGTGCCTCAAGCGGCTGTACAGCTGATGCCGGGTCGCGGTGAAACTGTGGGTGCACAACTCAGTGCATCCGAGCAAGTTCAAGGCATCATGTTCACAGGTTCAACTGAAGTTGCTAAGATTTTGCAAAAAACTGTGGCGAAACGTTTAAGCAAAAATGGTGAAAGCATTCCACTGATTGCTGAAACAGGCGGTCAAAATGCCATGATCGTTGACTCTTCGGCACTGACTGAACAAGTTGTACTTGATGTCGTTAGCTCAGCTTATGACAGCGCAGGTCAACGTTGTTCTGCCCTTCGCGTACTATGTGTACAAGAAGATAATGCCGATGCAGTAATTCAAATGCTTAAAGGCGCAATGCAGCAACTTCAAGTGGGCAACCCATATCTACTTAAAACAGATATTGGCCCTGTAATTGATGCTGAAGCGCAAGAAAACATTCAAAAGCACATCGACAAAATGCGCCAAAAAGGTCATCGCGTACACCAATTGATGCTTAATGATGCTCAAGACACTGAGATAAATGCAGGCACGTTCATTACACCAACATTGATTGAACTGCCAAATCTAAATGATTTAGAACGCGAAGTGTTTGGTCCTGTGCTGCATGTGATTCGCTTTAACCAAGGTTCACTTAAACAGTTACTTGAGCACATCAACAGCAAAGGCTATGGCCTGACGATGGGTCTACATACCCGTATTGATGAAACCATTCAAACTGTAATGACCCATGCTGAAGTAGGTAACCTCTACATCAACCGTAACATCGTGGGTGCAGTTGTAGGTGTACAACCTTTTGGTGGCGAAGGTTTATCAGGTACAGGTCCTAAAGCGGGTGGTCCAATTTATCTATATCGCCTAATGCAAAACTGTTCTGCGAAAAAGTTGAATAAACCATTTGCAACAGGTGCTGATTTAAACCCTCAGGTTGAGTTCAGCAACTCTGCATTGTTCCTTGAGTGGGCAGCTAAAACCTTCCCAGCAGTGAAATTGGCAAAAATTGAGAACTTCTGTTCAGGCCATCATTACGAGCTGCAAGGTCCGACTGGTGAAAGCAACCAATACATGGTGATTCCGCGTCATGCAGTCTTGTCATTAGCTGAACAAGAAGCAGATCAACTACAACAGTTGAATGCGATTTTTGCAGTCGGTAGCCGTCCAGCAGTGCTTGCAGATAACAGCTTTGTGTTAAAACACATGCCAAGCATGCCTAAAGCATTGGCTCAAGCGTTCCATGTCATCAAAGACATCAAAACTGATGCTTTTGATGCGGTATTGCACCATGGTACAACGGCGCAGCTTTTAGCGTTGCAACAGCAGATTGCTGAGCGTCAAGGTGCGATTGTGGGTATTACTCATCTTATCCCATCACAAACTGCCATTCCTTTAGAACGCTTTGTGATTGAGCGCGCTATTAGTGTTAACACTGCAGCTGCTGGTGGTAATGCAAGTCTCATGACTTTGAACTAAGCCGAATTTAAACCTGTAGCTCTTATCGGGACTACAGGTTTATTACTATGTTTCCTCTATTGCCAAGTCAACATCTCCTGGTCTGTTTACTTGGCATTTTTTATGCGACTGGGTTTGACCTAATCTGCTCGAAAATTTCCGATATGGCACAGCATCAAACCATCTGTAACATGAATAAACCCCACGCTTTTGCTGAATATCTTTAGGCTAATTCGGCAAACTTTGTTACCATCTCTTTTTTCTATATGTTTGCGATTTTTACTGCATATGACTTCTTCTTATCAACAACAACTTGACGCCAAAATTGAACGAATTACAGCTCAATTTGCTGAACTCACTCCACCTTCGCTTGAAGTTTTTCAATCTCCTGAAAAACACTTTCGCATGCGTGCAGAATTCCGTATTTGGCATACCGAAGATGATATGTTTTATGCCATGTTTGAACGCGATGAAGACAATCAGAAAAAAATCATCCGTATTGACGACTTCCCAATCGCTGATGCCAGTATTAATCAGCTCATGCCTGTTTTATTGGCAGAATTAAAAAGCAACGATCTCCTGTCAAAACGCCTATTTGAAGTGCATTTTTTAGCGACCTTAAAAGGTCAAATGCTGGTTTCACTGATTTATCGCTGCCCACTCGATGAACAATGGCAGGTTTTAGCCAAACAACTTTCAGAAAAATTAAATATTAAGTTGATTGGTCGTAGCCGTGGTCAAAAAGTGGTACTCACTGATGAATTTGTGGTGGAAGAACTTCAAGTTTTTGAGCGTAAATATCAGTACAAACAAATTGAAAGCAGCTTTACGCAGCCCAATGCGCAAGTCTGCCAAAAAATGCTCGAATGGGCCTGTAATGCTGCACAGCAGTCGAACAAAGATTTGTTAGAACTTTACTGTGGCAATGGTAACTTCACCCTACCGCTTTCCACCCATTTTAACCGTGTTTTAGCCACTGAGCTGGCTAAGTCTTCAGTGTATGCAGCACAGTGGAATATCGAACAAAACCACATCGATAATATTCAAGTCGCGCGTTTATCGGCAGAAGACTTCACACAAGCCTATAACGGCGAACGCGAATTCCGTCGCTTACAAGAAGCAAATATTGATATGAGCAGCTATGAGTTCGATACCGTGTTTGTTGACCCACCGCGTGCGGGTATTGATGATGAAACCTTGAAATTGATTCAGCGTTTTGAACGGATCATCTATATTTCGTGTAATCCTGACACCTTGCATGACAACTTAAAAACACTCAGCCAAACCCATAAAATTTCACAGTTTGCTCTGTTTGACCAATTCCCCTATACCCACCATGTTGAATCCGGGGTTTTGCTGGAAAAAATTTAAACAATTTGTTGCAACTTAAACCGTATAAAAAAGAAGCTCGAATGAGCTTCTTTTTTACTTTTCATGAAAAAAGATAAGCTTATATAAAATGCAAGTATTTCAACTGTCATAATAACGTTAATACCTTGCGCTATAATCGGAATTTTTCGACATCGATCGCTGCTTTTATCTCTCACGCTGACTTGCATTATTTTACAGATTGGTTATATTTCACCCTATGTTAGGTTGTAAATGAAGTCTATATGAGTTTTTGGCAAAAGCTGTTTTCAAATGAACAGCAAAACGAGCATAAAAATCAAATTGCTTGTGTTGAAAATGACTGCTCTTGTAAAACCAATGAACAGCTCATCGAAAAGCTTAAAACAGCGACCGATGAAGACGTGATTGTTGGGATTAAAAAAGTATTAGCTTCTCGTGGCTATGGCCGTAAGGAGTTAAATGAACTTCAGCATCGACCTCTACAGTAGTAGAGTCACTGAATATTCATCAAAAAGGCACTTAGATTGATCTAAGTGCCTTTTTTTTAATGCCTGTACGTCACTCTGCTTATAAAAAAACTACGGCATGTGAAACACAGTACACTTTGAACGTTTAAATATTATACAAAGCCTTAAATTTTTGTTACCTTACAGGCTCAATATAAAAATCAATAATGTTTGAAAATTAAAGGTTTAAGCAATGAAAAAATTACTTATGGTCAGCACATGTATTACCCTTTTATCTTTATCAGCATGTAGCAAGATGCCGAAAGCCTGTGTGGAGTCTTGGGAAAAAATGGAAAAACTTGCCGAGCAGATGGGTTTGCCGGAAGAACAACTCAAAGAACAAAAAAAGAAATTTGAAGAAGATGTGAAAGCGATGAACACTGAAGAAGCAACACGCATGTGCAGTACCCAAAACTCACTTTTAGGTCTAGTGGATCAATAAACATCGCCTTATCTTTAAAAGGGATGCTTGCATCCTTTTTTAATGTAAAGACGTAAGCTAGATACTCCTTTCCAATCGGTCTCTTTTATTTCTATCATCGTAAACTCAAATAACCGAAACCTACTAAACAGTCGATTATTCCCAGCAGAAGCTTTAAAATACAGATAAAAGACAACTGTAATGAATTAGCACGTATTAGGCATGCAACAACAAAAAGTCCACTACCCCTTGGGGGCTCATCTTATAGTCAAACATTTTGGCTATACGCATCACGGCATATATGCTGGGCGTGGACGTGTGATCCATTATTCAGGTTTTGCACATCTTTTTAAAAAGCATCCGATTGAAATAACCTCCATCGAGAACTTTAGCCACGGACGTAAAATTACAGTCAATCAGTACCAAGACCCCAAATATAAAGGCCGTAAAGTGGTTCGCCGTATGCGCTCACGCATGCATGAAAACAACTACCATCTTATTATCAATAACTGTGAACACTTGTGTACGTGGGCCATTACAGGCGTTGAAAGTAGCCCACAAGTCATCAAGATGATGCACCGACTTACTACTATTGGCTATGTTAGCTCTATGATGAGTTTCATGAACAGCCTAATGTTAACGCTGACCACCACCTGTTTTGCCTTGGTGCTGTATATCAAAAAGAAATTACGTGATAAGGCCAAACAGCAGCTTGGGAAATATTTTGAGTTTAAAGAAGAGCGCTCTAAAAAAGATCACTGATGTGAACGCAGTTCAAAAGGTGGAAATTTATCTTCAACCAAGTTGAGCTGGATATCGTATTCAAGCCATGCCTTGGCACCATCTAGCACTGTAGTAAAGCCACCTGTTGCATCCATCACATAATGAATCAGCTCATTACCCTGTAACTCAATATCATAGTTTCGAATGATCACATAGGTATTCATGCTGTCGATTTTTTCAAATACAAAATCTACTTTAGTTTTAGGCGTGCCCCATTCGATGCAGATCAGCTCATTTTCAACGACTTGTAGGACATGAGTCGAGTGCGTAATTTGGTATTTATCCCATGTCCAATCGACCATTGCGCCTTTTTCTAAATAGCCCGAAGACTGACTAAACCAAAACTTGGTGGTTATGAGTGGATCAACAAAAGCGTTAAACACAATATTGACAGAACGCCGAATCAACATCTGAGTTTCGATCACGGTAGTCATTGTTATATCCCTATCACTTTTAAACTTAGTGATAGCACATCTCAATAAACCAATCATATCGAAAATTTGTTATGGCTCAGGCAATCCGCTCATTTTCTGTTATGGATTTGTTCACTGCTTTAACTTAAATTGGCTCTATGTGCGCTCACTGGTTCTGGCAAAGATTCATTTAAAGAACTGAGCATTTCGCGCTCTATGCCCCGCACAATAGCATCTAAAGGCAAGTCATTTTCCTGAAGCCCGAAAGGTTCTTCTAACTCTGCACTTAGCGCATCTAAACCCAATAAGAGATAGGCAATTAAGGCCACGATCACAGGTGACCAAAAACCAAGACTGGAACTTAAACTAAAAGGTAAAATGAGACAGAAAGAGTACACGGCACGGTGTAACAAAACCGAATAAGAAAATGGCAGAGGTGTAGATGAAATACGGTCACAACCAGCGTGAATATCCCCCATTGCCACCGTATGCTTGGTCAGCATACTGTAAATAATATCGCTAATCTCACCACGCTTATACAACGCCGCCAGATCTTTCTGCGTAAGCTCTAATAGATATTGCGGTGGATTAATATGCGTAACCAATACCTCCCACTGCTCTACTGTCAGTTGTACTTTGGCTTGATAGTGGTCATAGGTATGACTTTGCTGCCGTAAACGATCTCGAAGCAAGTGGCTAAATAACATGACGCGATACATCAAAACTGTACGCTCTGCATCATTTAAGACATAACTGTCACGAATCATATGCCGTGCGTTGGCAATCATTGCGCCCCATAGCTTACGCCCTTCCCACCAGCGGTCATAACACGCTGTATTTCGAAAGCTTAAGAAAATCGAAAGAATCACACCAAATACAGTAAAACCAATGACAGGCACTGCAGGAGCAGTCACGTAATGTTGAGTCGCTAGATAAACCAACAGAGTTGAAATTAAAACACCGACCATCAGCGCAGGAAACACTTTCGGTAAAATGGTGCCACGCCAAGCAAAGAGTAATGCAAAGCTATTGGTTTTATCTCGAACGATCACAGTGTATTCCTATTGGTTTCGCTACGAAAAGGCTCAACCGAGGTTGAGCCTTATATCTATATCCACATCAAGCAAACAGCGCTTATTTAGGCTTAAAACTGTCTTTTAAGTCTAAAATACGGTTAAACACAGGCTTCTCTGCTGTATGGTCGTATTGATCTGCAACAAAATAACCTTCACGTTCAAATTGGAAACGGTCTTCAGGCTGTGCTTGCGCCAATGCAGGCTCAATCACCGCGTGTACAATTTTCAACGAATCAGGGTTCAAGTTCGCTAAGAAATCATCTCCCACTTCAGGGTCCGACTCTGTAAAGAGGCGATCATAAATACGCACTTCAGCAGGAATGCCCTTGCTTGCAGATACCCAGTGAATCACCCCTTTAACTTTACGACCTTCTGGATTTTTGCCCAAAGTTTCAGGGTCGATTGAACATTTCAACTCAACCACTTTACCGTTTTCATCTTTAATCACTTCATCACACTTAATGACATAAGCATGACGTAGACGAACTTCACCACCCGGAATTAAACGCTTGAAGCCTTTTGGTGGTTCTTCTTCAAAGTCTTTACGGTCGATATAAATTTCAGAGGTTAACGGAATTACACGCTCACCCATGTCTACATTTGGATGACGTGAATGAGTTAAATCTATATCGTTAGGCAAATTTGTGAGTGTGACTTTGAGTGGATTCAATACTGCCATACCACGAGCAGCTGTATTTTCCAAAGACTGACGGATGCAGTATTCAAGCATTGCAACATCAACAATACCATCTGACTTCGATACACCAACACGCTTACAGAAGTCACGTAGGCCTTCTGGGGTAAAACCACGACGACGCATACCCACAACGGTTGGCATACGTGGGTCATCCCATCCATTGACATAACCACCTTCAACCAATTTACGCAATTTACGCTTAGAGGTAATGGTGTAGTCAATATTTAAACGGCTAGACTCATACTGACGTGGTACTGCTTCCGAGTGAACTTTCTCAATCACCCAGTCATAAAACGGACGGTGGTCTTGGAATTCCAAAGTACATAATGAGTGAGTAATACCCTCAATTGCATCGGATAGTGGATGCGCATAGTCGTACATTGGGTACATTTTCCATTTATCACCTGTTTGGTGATGCTCTGAATGGAGTACACGGTACAAAATTGGGTCACGCATATGCACATTTGGAGATGCCATATCAATTTTGGCACGCAGAACAGCTTCACCTTCCGCAAACTCGCCATTGTTCATTTTTTCAAAACGTGCAAGGTTTTCTTCAACTGAAGTATCGCGGTAAGGCGAGTTTTTACCCGGCTCAATAAAGTTACCGCGGTTCAAACGAATTTCTTCAGGTGACTGCAAATCAACATAAGCATCACCCTGTTTAATCAGTTGAATCGCCCATGCATGGAGTTGATCGAAATAGCTTGACGCATAGCGTGGTTCGCCATTCCACTCAAAACCCAACCATTTAACGTCGTTGGCGATCCCATCTACATATTCTTGTTCTTCTGCATCTGGGTTGGTGTCATCAAAACGTAGATTGCAAAAACCATCAAACTCGTTGGCAATACCAAAGTTTAAGCAAATCGCTTTCACGTGACCAATGTGTAAATAACCATTCGGCTCTGGCGGGAAACGCGTGACTACTTTTTGCGTACGACCTTCAGCCAAATCTTCGGTAATCACTTGGCGAACAAAATCTAAGCCTGGCTGTTGTTCTTGCTGCGCTGCGACAGAGGCATTGTTACTTGGTGTCGGGTTATTTGGCAGTGTTGAAACAACATCATTCGGCTTCATAGTTTAAAAATCACTTTGATGAAAAAAATTAAGGAAAAATAGAGTCCTGCTATACGAGCATAATTCTAACTGATCTATCAGTCGATTTATGAATATTTTACAGTCCCTTAAACGATATTTGATCTATTTTACAAAGAAAATAACGTTTTTACTTGCCTTGTAGTTTACAGTTTGCTTATGCTTCTCACAACCAAAAAACCCATGGCTTTGATGTCCATGATTAGGAGATTACACAATGAGTTTTCCTCAAGTCGAATTAAACACCAATAAAGGTCGTATTGTTCTTGAACTTAACAACGAAAAAGCACCAATTACTGTTGCTAACTTCTTAGAATACGTACGTGACGGTTTCTATGACGGCGTAATTTTCCACCGCGTGATCGATGGCTTCATGATCCAAGGTGGTGGTATGGATGAAAACTTCAAAGAAAAAGCAACACGTGATGCAATTGAAAACGAAGCTGATAACGGCTTAACCAATGACCTTGGTACAATTGCAATGGCGCGTACACAAGCACCTCACTCTGCATCTGCTCAGTTCTTTATTAACGTGGGTAACAACTCTTTCCTTAACCACTCTGGCAAAAATGCACAAGGTTGGGGTTATGCAGTTTTCGGTAAAGTAACTGAAGGTCTAGACGTAGTAAACGAAATTAAAGGCGTTCGTACTGGCAACCGTGGCTACCACGCTGACGTTCCGCTTGAGAACGTTGTGATTGAATCTGCTAAGATCATTTCTGAATAAGAATCCCTCCTAACCTCCCTTTAATAAAGGGAGGAAGTCCCTCTTTTAAAAGAGGGATTTAGGGAGATTAAATTAAAATGGAAACTTCCGTGACCTATTTGTTTATCGCTGATTTACACTTGTCACCAGATCACCCTCGACTCGTTCGGGGGTTTTTAGATTTATTAGATACTTATAAAAACAAGAATACTCAGCTGTATATTTTAGGCGACTGGTTCAATGCATGGATTGGCGACGACTATACAGCCCCTTGGCTAGATGAAATCATTCGCGCCTTAAAACAATTTTCAAATGCAGGCAATCACATCTATTTCTTAACAGGTAACCGTGATTTTGCCCTAGGACAACAGTTCCTCGACCAATTTAATGGCCAACTATTAGCTGAAGTTTGTACACTCAAACTTTCAGATTACACCATTCGTATTGAACACGGTGATCTACTTTGCACGGACGACGTATCCTATCAGCGCTTTCGTAAGATTATCCGTAATCCACTTCTGCTAAAATTTTTAAAAAGTACACCGCTTGGCTTTAGACAAAAACTGGCCAATGGCTTCCGTAAAAAAAGCCGTCAAGCACAACAGTTTAAAACTTATGATGTCATGGATGTTAACCCAAGCGCAGTTCAATCTGCATTAAGCAATGTTGATTTACTAGTTCACGGACACACCCACCGCGCAAATATTCATGATGTCGATGGGAAAAAGAGAATTGTACTTGGTGACTGGAAAGAAGATTCCGCTCAGATTTTAGAAATTAATGCGAATGATCATCTACAAAATTTGGTATTAAAAAAATGGCAGTATTAATGCCATTTTTTGACTATACCAATCAATATTACACATAATGCTTAACTCAAGTACTTATCGCCTTAGTTCAACTCATTTAGACGATACAATTGATTAACACCGGTATAAAAGCTCAAACCATCTAAGTTCATTGGAAGAGTTTCGCCAGATTCAAGTTGAATCATATGCCCCACTTCAACCCAAATTAAACCGTGATTTGTATTTTGTTGACGTTTAAGTGGCACCAATTTTACATTGATTTCACTACCATTTACGGCTGTAGCAACACGCCATGTATTTAAAGTTGTCAAAATTTTAACTCACTAAGTGAGCTTTTTGTGATGGAACAAAGAGATTAATAAAACGGGTTTTGAATAATAATTCTGTAGTTACAATGATGATATTCAAGTCAAATGCCTGAACTCAGATAGATCACAATCAGCTATATCATAGAAAAGTAGGAACAATACCTACTCGTAGTCTCCATTATACAAGGTTGTCAAGATTTAAGCAAAAGTGACCCATTTTTTAATAGAATGACTTTTTTATTATTTTATCTGTTTGAAATAAAAAACTTTTCATATAAATACTTTATTCACAGGCGCTTAAATGCGTGTTCAGCCAGTACACATATTCAACTAAAATCTAAGTTTGTTCGAGTTGTAGTGTGATCACAAGTCTCCTTTCATCGGTTAGAATGAGACATCAACAATAAATTGAGTGCGATTATGGATCTGCTAAATATTTCAAAAAGTCGTTATACCACCAAAGCTTATGACCCAAATAGAAAGATCCCTCATGAACAGTTTACTCGATTATTAGAAATTCTCCGCTTAACGCCATCGTCTATCAATATCCAGCCTTGGCACTTCTTCATTGCAGAAAACACAAACGCCAAAGAGCGGATTGCAAAAGCACTAGTAGGTAAATACTCATACAATGCACCCAAAGTGCTAGATTCATCACATACGATTTTATTTTGCACCAAAGCCGATATTTCTGAGCAACATTTGGAAAATTTATTGCATCAAGATGACCTACATGGTCGTTTTAAAGATGAGGCAACTAAGCAGGGCCAAAAAGACAGCCGTTCAGGTTATGTCAACTATTACCGCAATAAAAAAGGTGATGTGCAGCGTTGGGCTGAAAACCAAACCTTTATTGCTTTAGGTCAAATTCTATTGGCTGCTGGTATTGAAAAAATTGATGCGACACCAATTGGTGGTTTTGATGAATCCATTATTAGTGAAGAGCTGGGTTTAGCCGAACAAGGTCTAATCCCTTCTGTATTGCTTACACTAGGCTATCGTAGTGATGCCGACTTTAATGCAAAATTGCCAAAGTCTCGTTTAAGCAAAGAAGATATTTTCACGCAGCTGTAATGCTATTTGTATATAAAAGGGACTTTAGTCCCTTTTATATTTTGGGCCTGAAAATTGCATTATCATGTTTAATGTCAAAACAAAAATAGTGAGGTTGCTGATGTCTGTTAAGCCCAATATGCCGATGGAATTTGAATGTGGACACTGTAATAAAATCTATTTAGGTCAGTATCAACATATCATGCGCCCTCACTATCCCGATTGCCCCAGTTGTGAGCAACCAGGGCTGTTATTAGGAATTGCAGTAATTGAAGATCTGCTCAAACACCCTTTTTCCTTTGTGCAGAACTATTTTAAACAGACATTGCGTAAGCTAAACAAGCCACGCTTGTGATACCCAACACCAATCCGATTGCTGTTGCGAGTTTGAGCTTTTCTTTAAAGAAAAGTAGTCCGCTGAATACGCCTAACAGCACCACCATAATATTCATGCCCGCAAAAACCACCGCGGGGCTATCCTTGAGTAGCAAATGAGCTTTGACATAAAGTGCGATATTGGCAAAGTTCAACACGCCAAGACATAAACCTGCCACGACGTTCTTGGTTAAGCCGATATTTTTCGTAGTCACGGCAACATAACCGACTGACAATAAAAACGCGCAAATAAACATCAGGCTTAACGCAACAGAAAACTGCACACCCAGCCCTGTTGTATATTTGAGTAAGACATCAATCAGCGCATAACCAAACCAGACTAGTGCTAAATACCACACAGCCTGTTTTTGACCTTCTCCACCACCAGAGGCATTGGTAAATAAAATGCACATCACGGCGGCAAGCCCCAAGACTACCCCTACAATTTTGAGCTGATTAATCTGTTCTTGAAAAATAAAATAAGCCGCCAATAAAGATAAAATCACCGACAAACGCTGTGCGATTTCTGTTTTGACAATGCCTGCATATTGTAAAGATTTAGCTAAAAATAAAAATACACTCGGCAACAAGACACCAAGCGCGACAATCAGCCACCACGGAGTATTTGAAATAGAAACGTGGCTTAGATCAGGTTTAAACCAGAAGTAACACAGTAAACTGGCTGAAGCATAGTTCCAGCTAATCATCTGGATCGGATCAAATCCTTTGTTTTTACCCCATTTTAAAAGAATGGAGACCACCACACTACAACAGGCCGCAGCAAATATCAGTTCCATAGCACACTCTTATTATTGTCGCCTCGAATATAAACACACATAGAAAAGCCCACATCAGGGTGGGCTTTTCCAATATAACTTATTCAAAAAGAATTATTTATAACGATCAACCATTTTCTCTAAAGAAATTGGACGAATCTTGTCGGCATTGCCCGCTGTACCAAATGCTTCATAACGGTCAACACAAATTTGTTTCATTGCGTCTACAGTTTTCGCGAAGAATTTACGAGGGTCAAATTCGCTTGGTTGTTCAGCCATCATACGACGCATTGCACCAGTCGATGCTAAACGCAAGTCTGTATCGATGTTGATTTTACGAACACCGTGCTTGATTGCTTCAACCAATTGCTCAACAGGAACACCATAAGTTTCTTTGATGTCGCCGCCGTACTGGTTAATGATCGCTAACCATTCTTGTGGTACAGAGCTTGAACCGTGCATCACAAGGTGGGTATTTGGCAGCGCCGCATGAATTTCTTTAATACGGTCAATCGCCAAAATATCGCCTGTAGGTGGACGCGTAAATTTGTACGCACCGTGAGAAGTACCCACTGCAATTGCAAGTGCATCTACATTGGTATCTGCAACGAACTGACGTGCTTCTTCAACTGAAGTGAGAAGTTGAGAATGATCAAGAACACCTTCAGCGCCTACACCATCTTCTTCACCCGCCATACCAGTTTCAAGGCTACCTAAACAACCGATTTCACCTTCAACTGAAACACCACATGCATGCGCCATTTGTACTGTACGACGAGTTACATCAACGTTGTATTCATACGTTGTTGGTGTTTTACCGTCTGCACCCAATGAACCATCCATCATCACAGATGAGAAGCCCAATTGAATTGAACGTTGGCAAACGTCTGGATCTGTACCATGGTCTTGATGCATTACCACTGGAATGTGTGGCCATTCTTCAATTGCAGCCAAAATAAGATGACGTAAGAATGGAGCACCTGCATATTTACGCGCACCCGCTGATGCTTGTACGATAACAGGTGAATTTGTCGCATCTGCTGCAAGCATGATTGCGCGCATTTGTTCTAAGTTGTTTACGTTGAATGCTGGTACGCCGTAAGCATGTTCGCCGGCGTGATCCAAGAGCTGGCGCAATGAAATAAGAGCCATAATGTCCTCCCAGTTGATGCGACATATTCTACATGCTCAAAGGTTTCAATTCAGCAACAAATAACACTATTTAAAAAAAATCCCCGCAATTGCAGGGACTTTTTACGAAATTCGCGTGTATTTAGTGTGCTGTAGCAGCCGAAGCCTCTACCGCAGGATCCGCTGTTGCAGCATCTGCTGGTGCATTTGCAACTTCAGCAGGAATGTCTTTGTTCTTTTCATCCAACTCTGGCTGATCAATCGCATCAATTGCCGCTTGTTGTTCAGCCGTTACAGCTTCTTCAACTGCTGCTGTTTCAGATGCCGCAGCGGTTTGCTCTGGTGCTTCATTTTTCTTACAAGCAGTCAGTGCCAATGGTGCTAACAAAAGTGCAGCAAGGGTCATTTTTAAATTCATAATGTTTTCCTAGAACAGATGATTTAATGCCCTGTAGTTTATTTCAGCATTATTTCATTATCATGACTGAATGATGAATAGATTTATTAATCCCATAAAAAAAGGTTGACCGAAGTCAACCTTTTTACAACAGCATGAGCACACAATAATTATTGTGCACGCTCTATCAGCGCTGCAACTGCAGGAAGTGTTTTGCCTTCGACAAATTCAAGGAATGCACCACCACCAGTTGAGATATAACCGATTTTGTCAGCAACTTCGTATTTATCAATCGCAGCTAAAGTGTCACCACCACCTGCAATAGAGAAGCCAGCAGATTCAGCAATCGCTAAAGATAAAGTTTTTGTGCCTTCGCCGAATTGATCAACTTCAAATACGCCCACTGGGCCATTCCAAAGAATCGTTTTTGACGTTTTTAGAATGTCTGCAAATGCTTTTGCTGTTTCTGGACCTACATCCAAGATCATGTCATTGTCAGTCACATCTTCAACTTTCTTCACGACTGCTTTAGCAGCAGCCAATGAACCTAAGAAGTCTGCAAAATCGATTTCAGAAGCATCAGCTACTACAACATCCGTTGGAAGCGGCACAGAAACTTTTGCCGCAATTGCCTTTGCCGTATCGATCAAATCATTTTCACACAATGATTTACCTACATTGAAGCCTGCTGCAGCCAAGAACGTATTGGCAATACCACCACCCACGATCAATTGATCACAAATATCAGAAAGTGATGTCAACACATCTAACTTAGTCGATACTTTAGAACCCGCAACAATAGCAACCATTGGTTTTTCAGGGGTTTGTAATGCACGGCCAAGTGCATCTAACTCAGCCGCCAATAAAGGACCCGCTGCTGCAACTTTCGCTAAACGTGCCACACCTTCAGTTGATGCTTCTGCGCGGTGCGCTGTACCGAATGCATCCATCACAAATACATCACAAAGTGCTGCATATTTTGCTGCAAGTTCTGCATTGTTTTTCTTTTCACCCGCGTTAAAACGGCAGTTTTCAAGGAGCACTACTTGACCTGCTGCAACTTCAACACCATCAAGGTAATCGGTCACTAATTGAACGTCTTGACCCAATGCTTCAGTCAAATACGCAGCAACAGGTGCTAATGATTGTTCTGGTTTTGGCTCACCTTCAACTGGACGACCAAGGTGAGAATAAACCATTAGGGCTGCGCCTTGTGCTAACGCTGCTTTAATTGTTGGTAAAGCGGCACGTAAACGTGCATCGCTTGTAATCACACCATTTTTAACAGGAACGTTTAAATCTTCGCGAATAAGAACACGTTTACCCGTTAAATCGAGGTCAGTCATACGCTGAAAATTCATGTAGAGCTCTCTTTCTATATATAAAAATCGCGTCGATTTTAAATGATTATGCAGAAAAAGGTTAGCTTCTTTTTCAGAAAAGCAAACGAAAGGCAAAGTTTTGCTATCATAGTGAAAAGTCTCACTAGATTTAGCATTTATGTCTATTCATCCTGATCCAAATCTAAACCGTTTAAACGTTTTGGGTGAACCTTTATCCAGCTGTTGTTATTCCCCGATTACGGGATATTTCCGTAATGGTTTTTGTCATACAGCACCTTCCGATTTGGGACAACACACGATCTGTGTTGAAATGACCTCTGAGTTTTTAAATTTTTCTCAGCGTGTAGGTAATGATCTCATTACCCCTGTGCCTGAAGTTGACTTTCCAGGTCTACAACCTGGTGACTTTTGGTGTATCTGTGTGACCCGTTGGGTAGAAGCTTATCAGGCCGGTTTTGCGCCTCCTGTTAAAGTTCAAGCTTGCCATCAAGCTGTACTGTCCTATGTCCCGCTGAATGTGCTTATGGAATATGCAGTCGAATGAATACTTCAGAAATTATCTTGGCATCAAGCAGTCAAACTCGTAAAGACCTCATGAATCGTTTACGTCTAGACTACCGCTGCGTTGTGCCTGATATAGACGAATCGCCTCGTGGTGAAAGCCATGCCGATGATTTAGCCAAACGACTGGCTTTTGAAAAAGCGCATGTCATTGCGTCACAGAACCCTGAAGCAATCGTAATTGGTTCAGATCAAGTGGCATGGCGTGAAGGTGCACCCGATATTTTTATTGGTAAGCCATTGAGTACTGAAAAAGCCATTAAACAGCTACAGGCCAATTCGGACAAAATTGTCTACTTCAGTACCGCACTCAGCGTGCAGCAACACTCAACTGGCTTTGAACGTAGTCTAGTTGAACACTATAAAGTCAAATTCCGTAAACTGGGACTGCCTGAAATTCAGCGTTATGTTGAAGTTGAACAACCACTGATGTGTGCTGGAAGCTTCAAGTGTGAAAGTCTTGGTATCAGCTTATTTGAACAAATGATAGGACAAGATCAAACCACGTTGATGGGTATGCCTATGATTCAGCTGTGTCATATTCTGCGTGAATTAAAAGTGCTTGTGCCATAATTATGTAGAAGTATTTTTAGTTGGTTCCTCAACAAATTGAACAGCTGCAGATGTTGCTGTTCAATTTTGAGCATTAAATGTAACAACAGCATGAATAAAATATATAGCCAATCGCTCAAAGCTTTTTAGACGAATTTACTGAGAGATAAGCTTGAATGAGTCGTTTAAAGTAGATTCGAATGAATAAACTACGGTATAGCGTAATCAGTATAAAAAGAATAAGAAATGAAAATAGACCAATATTATTATGGTCAAAGCTACTCACACTTTCCCTCTGTCTAAAGAGATATTTGACAAATACCAATACCAATACCAATACCAAATAGCCATACCACATTTTATTATATAGCGGATGATCCTCAGCGAGACTTTTGGCTTGTCTAAAAAGTAAGATATGCTGATATTGCGGTACCTTAGCCAATTTTTTTGTTTTATATATCCTATCGATTGTGGATGATTTTTTCGCTAATTTGGACTGACTTTTCTCTCTTTCTTTTTGCAATATCTCATTCGCCATTTTCTAGGCATCTTCTTTACTTAACATTATTTTTCTTCATTATATTTTAGACCTATTATGCTGTAAAAATTTTGATACCTACAATCATAACGACTGAGACAAACTCAATTTATTTAAATAAATCTAACGATACTTGCACATAGACATTCGTTCATAAGACAATAGTCACAATATTGTTTTAAATTTGCTTAGGCTATTTTCATGTCCCAATCTCTTGATGTTCTTGGCGGTATTACAGCTGAACAATTCCTTGCCGAATATTGGCAAAAAAAGCCATTATTGGTCCGCAACGCGCTGCCTGAAATTATCAATATTTTAGAACCTAGCGATATTATGGAACTGGCTTTAGATGAAAATGTCACAGCTCGTCTCATCAAACAAAAAGACCGTGACCCAAATCAGTGGTCGGTCAAGTCTTCACCGCTGTTAAAAGCTGATTTTCAAAAGATGCCAAAACTCTGGACTTTATTGGTTCAAGCCGTAGACCACTACTCTTTTGACTTAGCAGCACTGTGGAAAAAATTTCCTTTTATTCCGCAGTGGCGCCGTGATGACATCATGGTGTCTTATGCACCTAAGGGTGGTTCTGTCGGAAAGCATTTTGACTTTTACGATGTCTTTTTAGTTCAAGGTTATGGTCATCGTCGTTGGCAGTTGGGTCAAATGTGCGATGCTGAATCTGAGATTGTTGCAGGCCAACCTTTAAAATTACTGCCTGAAATTGACGTACATTTTGACGAAGTATTAGCACCAGGTGATCTACTTTATGTACCACCAAGTTTATCACATTTTGGTGTAGCCGAAGATGACTGCCTGACTTTCTCTTTTGGCTTCCGTATGCCAAACGTCACCGACATGGTAGACCGTGTAGGCGACAAACTGTCTGATAAAGCTCTGCTACGTAATCCTTTACTCGATATTGTTCGTGACCAACAAAGTCCGATCGGCCAATTAACACAAAACGAATTGGATTATTTAAAAGCAGAAATTTTGGCGCAGCTACAAAATTCAACGTTGCTTGAAGATGCTATTATGACCTTGATGTCAGAGCCGAAATACCCTGAAAATATTCCTGAAGCTGAAGAGATTGGCACAGGAGATCTAGAAGGTATTTTAGACCAAGGCTATCAACTGATCTTAGAACCTGCTTCTCGCCTACTTTATACCCATGATGAGGATGAATTCTTATTTTGGGCCAATGGTGAAGGGCTATGCATTTCAGAGCAATTTGCACCATTACTCAAGAACTTAGCAGATGGTGAAGCACTGTTACTTGATGAAAGCTTATATGATGCCGATATTCTAGAAGATATTTCGATGCTGATGAACGAATCTGTCTTAATGCTACTCCCACCCGACGAAGCTTAAGCCATCCATAAGTAGATCAAGTGCTGAGTAGTCTAATCTACTCAGCACTTTCTCCCTCACCAAACCTTAGACTGGCAATAATTTTGGTACAGCCTTTTTCAGATTCGATATTGAGCTCAGCACCAATTTTTTCTAAACGCATTTTCATACTGCGCATACCAATGCCCATCCCGTGGTTAAGCACACACTCCACATTAAAACCTACGCCATCATCCTGAATAATCATGACCAAGTGAGTTGTACTTGGATAATACATTTTTACATCAATATGCCGTGCTTGGCTGTGCTTCATAATATTGGTCAAACTTTCTTCAAGCACACGAATTAAAGTCAAACATTGTAGTGCTGTCGGTTGTATTTCCCATGCCTCTGGAATGCTCCAAGTCGCCTCAATGTCCAACTCATCCATGATCTGACTAAACCGATGCCGAACAGGAGCAATCCATAACACAGGATTATCTGGCGTTTTGTTATTGGTTAAAGACCCGCTGTCAATAATTTGTCTTAAATCATCTCGAAGCAATTTGAGGATGGATAAAAATTGTTGATTCGACATGGTGCTGGAGCTCTGATCCACCAAAATCATGGAACGAACCAAAGATGCACCCAAACCATCGTGCAAATCATGCGCTAAATGAATACGCTCTTGTAGACGGACATTTTCAAGCTCTAATTGGTGTCGAGCATATAAACTAGAGGACAGGTTACTGGTCACAAAGCTCACTCGTTGCTCAAGTTCACTATTAAATCTTTGTATCTTTTTAATATTTTTATCTAACCGTGTTGCGAGAATAATCACAATAAAAAAAGTGATCACCGGTGAGGTATACGGCGACAAAGGCTGATGGTCATTAATATGCCCATCAAAAAGTAGTGAAATATCGTAAAGCATAACGATAAGAATCACACTTAAACAAACCACCAACAAGATATAATCACGGCGCTTGGTTTTATAGGCGCGATAAATCACAAAGCAGAATGATGCGATAAATAATGCAATACATAACAGGAAAATCACAGCAAATACGATCTTGACCATCAAGCTCGGGATAAACAAGATGGTAACAATACACACCGCAGCAACTAAAAATAAGGTTTTTTCTAACTCAGCAAACTTTGTTCTTACAAAACGCAGCAGGTAAATGCAAAAGCAAACATTGTATAAAACAAAAAAAGTCAGATTAGTTTTCAAGACCCACAAAGAGTTTGGATAAGGAAACACTTCTCGATTGATGACATTCCAAATAAACAATACCCAAAACAAACAGCTAACAGAAAACCAAAAAAATGTCGTTTCATTGCGTCTAAAAAACCAGATAACAAAACACACCAACCCTAAGGTAGTAGAAATAACTAAGTTAATTTGAAACAGTGCTCTCTTGTTCCAAATTCGTTTTTGTTGTTTATCGTATGCTGTTGTGATATCAGAAAATTCTAGATTACCTAAACCCGGACTCTCATAGCTATTACCAACGACATAGACCCAAATGTCATTGTTTTTTTGTTTTAAGCTTTCGACAGGAAGGATCCAAAAACGCGGGGTATTCCAACTTTTGGATAGAGGCTCAACTAAATGCTTATCTTTCCAAAGTAAATTTCGATTAAAAAAAACAGCGCCTGCGCTACTCATGCCTTCCACAGAAAATGCTAAAGGCTGCTTCAGTTCATTACTATCCTTACAACTCCAATGCCAATTAAAATGGTACCAAACGCCGCCATCGTAATGTGGCCAGCGTTCTGTCCATACGTCAGGATTTTTGACCTCTACCCATCCCGTCTTCGGAACAACATCGATAGAACTTGTTTTCACCGCAGAAATTTTATCGACATTCACTTTACAGGTTGGACTAACAACAAAGTTTGTTTGTGCGGAACTGGCAAAGCTAAGCACACACAAACACAGTGTGACAAAAATGCTCAGCCAGCCATTTCTCATAAAATACCTAAAGAACGCGCAGTGCTGACTGCTTTGGTTCTTTTTGAAACAGAAAGCTTGCGGTAAATATGCTTAATATGGCTTTCAACGGTATAGCGCGAAACAAATAATTGCTCAGCAATTTCGCGGTTACTCAGGCCTTGTGCCACCAAGTTTAGAATTTCAGTTTCTCGATTGGTCAGTTGGTCATAGTCTTGACCATCTAACTGCTCTACACGCTCAGTTTGGGGGGTATTTGAGGTTGAGATTTGATTTAATATTTCACGAGCAATAAAGGGGTCAATCGGTGCACCACCGCGCAAAATACTCCGTATCGACATCAGCACTTCGGCATCATCACGTTCTTTCAATACATAACCATTCGCTCCCGCTTTAATCGAGGCAAATAAGCTTTGCTGTGTACTCCATGCCGAAATCACTAGAATTAATGCACTTTCATCTATGCCTCTGAGTTTTTCAATTAAAGTGATGCCATTTCCATCAGGCAACCCTAAATCGACTAGGGCTAAAGAAATCGGTTGTGAGGCAATGATTTGCATGGCTTCAGCTAAATTTTTAGCAAAAATCAGCATATCTTGACTATAGCCCAGTTCTGACAGAATTAGATCTAGACGTGAGCGAATCATGGCTTCATCTTCCACGATTAAAACAGGTGCAGGCAAAACAGTTTCCTTATTTTTCACTGAAGCTTCCCCTTTTTCTTATCATTCTTGAACCACACTATACCGATGAAAGCTTGTCCTAACCTATCCCTAGAAGTAAGTAATTTATAATTTTTTCTTTTGAACAATAAGCGCTTGTTCATATTCATTTTATATACTTTAAATTCTTAAACATATCAATCTATATAAAATTTATCCATGATTTTAATATTGGATTCCTCCTGCAAATAATAAGTGGCGTAACAACAATTTATTACTTGTAGATGAAACAGAGACTTGGCACATTAGGTCTAAACAACCAGGAAGGATGCCCAGCCATATGTCTAGCCCTGCTCAATCCATACGGCATAAATTACTCAATACTTTTTTTTCACGGCACTCCATTTGGCTACTGTGTATTTTTATTTTCTTGAGCATTTCTTTTTTTCATTATAGCCATACGCCCATCTATATTAATTATTTTATTTCGGACACTTTACTGAACAGTATTTGGCTGATCACAGGTTTACTGAGTCTTGTTGGCTTGCATGATATTTTACAAAATAAACATTCGATCTTAAAGAACTATCCGATTATGGGACATTTTCGTTTTATTTTTGAAGATTTCCGCCCTGAAATTCGCCAGTATTTTATTGAGGCAGATCAAGACGCACTGCCTTTTTCACGGATGCAACGCAGTTTGGTCTATCAACGTGCAAAAAACCAAAATGCAGATAAACCATTCGGCTCCATTATCGATGTCTATGCAGACAATTACCGCTTCATGACTCATTCACTGAGCCCATGTACACCTGCTGACCCTAAAACCTTCCGTATTTTGGTGGGCAATTCGCAATGCTCACAACCTTATAGTGCTTCTATTTTCAATATTTCAGCCATGAGTTTTGGCAGCTTGAGTGCCAATGCTATTCGCGCTTTAAATAAAGGAGCACAAATGGGTAGTTTTTACCATGATACTGGCGAAGGCAGTTTAAGTCCGTACCATCTTGAGTATGGAGGCGATATTGTTTGGGAGTTAGGCAGTGGGTATTTCGGTTGCCGTACTCTAGATGGTCAATTTGACCCTGAGAAATTTGCTGTGCAAGCCAAACGACCTCAAGTCAAAATGATCGAAATCAAGCTATCTCAAGGAGCAAAACCCGGTCATGGCGGGATTCTACCAAAAGATAAAATTTCTGAAGAGATTGCCGAAATACGGGGCGTCAGTCGAGATCATGACTGTGTTTCCCCCTCAAGTCACTCTGCCTTCAAAACGCCAATTCAGATGATGCATTTTATTCAAAAACTGCGTGAATTATCTGAAGGCAAACCAGTCGGATTTAAGCTGTGTATTGGTCAACCTTGGCAGTTTATGAGTATTGTCAAAGCCATGCTACATACTCAAATTATTCCCGATTTTATTGTGGTAGATGGTTCAGAAGGCGGTACAGGTGCAGCGCCTATCGAGCTGATAGACAATATGGGCGTACCACTACGTGAAGGCTTACTTTTTGTACACAATACACTGGTCGGTGCGGGTTTACGTGCCCAGATCAAAATTGGTGCCAGTGGCAAATTGGTTAGTGCCTTTGATATTGCCAGTACCATGGCAATTGGTGCAGATTGGGTGAACTCTGCACGAGGGTTTATGTTTGCGGTGGGCTGCATTCAAGCGCAAAGTTGTCATACCAACCAATGTCCTGTTGGTGTTGCAACACAAGATAAAGAGCGTCAGAAAGCACTACATGTGCCCACCAAAGCTGAACGTGTGCTGCATTTTCATGACAACACATTAAAAGCACTTTCGGAAATGATTGCTTCAGCGGGCTTAAAACATCCAGCAGAAATTAAAGCACGCCATTTAGCACAGCGCATTAATGACCGAGAAATTCGAAACTATGCGCAGCTGCATTTTTGGTTAAAAGATGGTGAACTGCTGTCTTGTGAAAATAAAGATGAAGAGAACTTCTATTTCCGTATGTGGAATATGTCCAAATTAGAACATTTCTAAATAAAAAGGAGGCTCTATCCGCCTCCTTTTTATTTTCGATAAGAGAATCACAGAATGTTAGTAATATCCACTCGATGAACCCTGCGCATGTAAAAAGGCTGGAATTAGACCTGTTAAGGCCGCACGAATATCCGAACGCTCATTGATCAATTGATGCGAACCTTCCTCCAACATCAATAAAGTTTGTAAGCGGAACTTTTCACGAATAAACTCAATGTTATAACGCCAGTCTACCGTCTGATCCAGCGCACCTTGGGCTAACCAGACAGGAATGCGGCAAGCTGGGCGCTGCTCCATTTCCAACATCCATTTAGACATAGCCAAAATCCAGTCCATACCCATCATGCGAGGTTGTAGTGGATCTTTTAAACGGACAAAACGTAAGAACTCAGGGTTATGGTTATTCCGCCTAAAATGACGCGGCACTTGACGTTTAATCCGTCGAATAATGCCTAGTCCAACCGAGTTATGCCACCAAGCGGATTTTGCAGGTCGAATGAGTGGCGACAACAACAAAACACGTTGCACATAAGGGTTTTCACGGCGTTCGGCAAATTCAAGCAAATGATGCATCAAAATTGCACCACCCGTGCTCTGCCCTATGCCTAGCCACGGTTGCGGTAGCTGTTCTGCATGTTTAACATAGCGCACAACAGCATGTAACACATCTTGATAGTGATCAAAATTTTGGATATTCGCAGGTGACCCATCACTGAGTCCATGCCCCGGAAGATCATAGGTCAGTACACTAAAGCCTTGTTCAAGCAACTCTTTAATAATAGGTTGATAAATTCCGCTATGCTCTAAATAACCATGCAACAGACAGACTGAACCTTTGATTTTTTCAATTTTTGGTGCAAAAACTTGGACATGCAGCTTAAACAAAGGCATTTGAACATAACCTTGCCAGTGATCACAGTCCAACGCATCTAAACCGTATAAACGACGATAAGATACCATCTCCACCGATGCCTCATACGGCTGGTTTAGATTCAAAGGCATTAAAAGCTGTGGTGTTGTCTCACGACTCGGCACAGGAAGTTCAAGCTGTTTGAGTACCGATGGATTTAAAAAAGGAAGTTCAGGCATTATGGAATCTCCCGACAGTCACTCGAACCCAACAGTACATCGCGTATCGTTGCGAGCATTTCATAATTGGCACGGCGACTATGATCATAATTTTGTTCACTTGGACGCAATTGGGTTAATTGGGTCGGCATTGGCGCCTCTATCGGCTGTGTTTCGATACCATTTAAAGCAAATAAACGGCGTGTACGTGGCATATGATATTGATCTGTAATTAAAATCACTCTAGGTGCGCCACCTTTTTTCTGCAACAGCAAAGAGCTAAAGCGCGAGTTTTCGCAGGTGTTCATACTACGATCTTCCAATAGTTTCGCATCGACTCCACGCGCCTTTAACCATTTTTGCATATACGGGGCTTCGACACCGCTAAGCACAATGGGGAGCTTAAACTGTTGTTCGACTTGTAAAGTGGTTTCAAGACGTAATCGCGTATATTCATTCACCACAATATCTTTACGGTTTTTATCTAAAGTTAATCCACCACCCAAAACAACTATGGCATTCGGCATGTTTAATGCCGCTTTTCTCTCTTCATTTTGTGAATGTATTTGTGCGATGTCCTGATAGATTTGTTCATCTATCGGCTCTTCCTCTACAGTCTCAACTTTATGTGTTTTTAAAAAGTCGAGATAATGTTCCATCAAGGCTTTATTTTCTTTGCTATTCAGCTCTAGCAGTTCTTTGACATTTTCAGTCGGGTCAACCTCAGAACTTGCCGTCTCAACCACCAAAGGAATTTGAGGCTTTTGCTCTTTTTCTTGCTCTTCACGCTGTTCAGAAATAATTAACTGTTGCAGTGCTTTATAGCGTGCCTGAATCGTGGTTAGGTTTTGCGAATTATGTTCTTTAATTTGCTCTTCCATCAACCGTAAGTACGCTTGGCGGGCAATCCACAAATCAGAACCCGGTTCTAAGCTTTCTTGCTCACTAAGTGCTGCCATTTTTTGACTTTGTGCTGCAACTTCATTGACGTCTACAGGGACAAAGGCATTCAGTGTCGCCACAATCAGCTTAGAATAAAAAGGCGTATAAATAAAAATCATTAAACAGCCGAAAAATGCAAACAGCACCGAAGTGATTTGCATTAAACGTACCATTTTATGGGTTTTACTCATACTTTTAACGATCCTGATGAGATTGGATTAGACCCGCCGAATTAAATAGCACAGGCTCAGGTTCCAACAAAACTTTAAATTTATTATACACATCCTGCTGTACTGCACGGTATGTGCTCTGTACATCGTTCAAATCTGCATTGGCATAATTCACTAAAACCAAGGCTTGTTTGGCAAACATCCCGACAACACCAAGCTGCTTACCTTTCCAGCCTGATTGATCAATCAACCAACCTGCTGCAATTTTAACATCACCATTCGGCTGCGGATAATGTGGCAATTTTTCAAATTTTTGGGCTAAAAGGTCATAAGCTTGCTGACTAATAATTGGGTTCTTAAAAAAACTGCCTACGTTAGGAAATTCTTTCGGATCAGGCAATTTACTTTGACGAATCTGAATCACTTGCTGTTGTAAATTAAAAGCTGTTAGCTCATCACCCACGGCTTGTTTTAAGTCACCATAGCTAATTTTCAAATCTTCTTTTTTCAACAACTTGAAGGTCACATGCGTAATCACATAGCGATTTGGATTATCTTTAAAAATACTATGACGATAACTAAATGCACAGTTTTTAGCTTCAATATCACTAAATGTTTTCAACTGTCGGTCATAGACTTGCACGCTTTCGATGAACTCACCGACTTCTACACCATAAGCCCCAATATTTTGTACAGGAGATGCACCGACGAGGCCTGGAATCAACGCCAAATTCTGTAAGCCAAATAAATGGTGTTCTGTCGTCCAAAGCACAAAGTCATGCCAAACTTGACCCGCACCGACCCGTATAGTTTTGGTAGTTGCATCTTCAGACAGGTTTTCTACGCCTAGAATGTTCATATGCACAACCAAAGCATCAATTTGTGCGGGAAGCAGCATATTACTTCCACCAGATAAAATCATGACATTCAAAGCGTGTTGCTGTGCATAATCCAATGCATCTACAAGCTCGTCTGGACTGTGAATTTGAACATAATGAGAGGCTATCGCATTTAAGCTTAACGTATTAAAAGGTTTAAGCTGTTTTTGTGTTTCGATTTGCATGCACGAACCTTAATTACTGTTCAAATTGTTGTTTAAAAATACTGACCCACGCTTGGCTGCTCGACTCACATTGGTCAAGAACACGTTCAAAACCATCAAAACCACCATAGTAAGGATCAGGTAATGCTTGCTGCGGATACTTCGCGTCGTGTTCAGACATCAGTGCAACTTTAGCGCGGAGAGATTGATCACCAAATTCAGTTTGCGCTGTTTGATACAACGCTTGAATATCATCAAAATTACGATGATCCATGGCCAAAATTAAATCGAAATGGACAAAATCACGGGTCTGTAACTGTCGTGCACGTAAGCTGGATAAATCATAGCCCCGTTTTAAAGCATGTTCTTGACTACGTAAGTCAGGTGCTTTGTTGGGATGGTAATTACTAGTTCCAGCCGAATCGATTTCGATATTGAGCTGATGTGCATCACAAAAATGTCTGAGAACTACTTCTGCCGTAGGAGAACGACAAATATTTCCTAAACAGACACATAACACCTTATAGGGCGCTGTGAATGACATAACCACCTCGAAACAGCTTTATTTTCAAGTGTCTTATGTTAAGTTATTTAGAGGATGAATCCTATAGAAGTACAAAACAATATTGTTGGATAAGATATAAAAAAGGATGCTGTTATGAACCAATTTCAATTTCAAACTGTGCCGAATATTATTTCTGGCTTAGGCAGCATTCAGCAACTCAGAGACATTTTAACAGCACGTCCTTATCAGCATCTGTTATTGGTTACAGATGCAGGCATGTTAAAGCATCAGCTTCACCTTCCCATCTTAGAAATTTTAGAAGATATCTCGCTCACTTATAGTATTTACAGTGAGGTTGAAGCAGATCCGAGTGAGCAAATTGTTTTAAATGCGGTTGATTATGCCAAACAGCAAAAAGTAGATATCGTTTTAGGTTTTGGTGGCGGCAGCTCTATGGATGTTGCAAAAATTATTGCCATCCTCAGCCATCCTGCACAGCAGCAACAGTTAGCCGATCTTTATGGGGTAAATAATGCCCAAGCACCTCGTCTACCCTTAATTTTAGTCCCTACCACTGCAGGGACAGGCTCTGAGGTCACACCAATTTCGATCGTCACCACAGGTGAAACGACAAAGACTGGAATCGTAGCACCCGTTCTTTTTGCCGATGTGGCGATTTTAGATGCGACATTTACTGAAAATCTGCCGCGTCATATTAGTGCTGCTACAGGCATTGATGCGATGGTACATGCGATTGAAGCCTATACCTCTAAAATCAAGAAAAACCCCTATGCCGACATGCTAGCGAAACAGGCTTTAAAACTGCTGAATCAAAACCTCAGTTTGGTGCTAGAAGATGGTCGAAATTTAGAAGCTCGACAAAATATGTTAGTCGGTTCGATGTTGGCAGGACAAGCCTTTGCCAATGCCCCTGTCGGTGCTGTTCATGCGCTTGCTTATCCATTGGGTGGGCATTTTCACATTTCTCATGGACATAGCAATGCCTTAGTGCTGACAGAGGTTTTAAAGTTTAATCTGCCGCTAGCTAAGCAACATTATGCGGAACTGATCTGCTGGCTCGATCCAAAAAGTACAGGCTGTACCGATGGTCTTTCTGATCTTTTCGTTGATCATATGCAAAACCATTTAGACCGCAGTGGTTTAACCTTAAAACTCAAGGCATTGAATGTTTCTGAACACAGTCTAGATCAGCTTGCAACCGATGCCATGTTACAAACACGCCTACTACAAAACAACCCAAGAGAACTAGAGTGGCAACAGGCACGGGAAATTTATCAAGCCATTTACAGCTAAGCCATATAATTAGCTTAGGCTATTTATAAGACGATTTTAAGGATGATATCGATGAGACAAGCTGCAAAGACACGTGACCAATTTCATTATTTTCTACCGATTCAAACACGTTGGTCAGACAATGACCTCTATGGCCATGTCAACAACGTCACCTACTATAGTTATTTTGATACTGCCGCAAATGCCTTACTGATTGAAAAAGCAAATTTTGATATTCACCAATCCCCTATTATTGGTTTAGTGGTCGACTCAGCATGCAGTTTCTTACATGAGTTGTCTTATCCTGAGATTATTGATATTGGTGTGACTATTTCTAGAATAGGAAACTCTTCACTCACTTACGAACTTGCCATTTTCAAATTTGGTCAAGAAACTGCTTCAGCTCAAGGACATTTTGTTCATGTCTTTGTAGACCGTGAAACACGCAAAAGCACCCCGATTCCATCTGAAATGCGGAGTGCTTTGCGCCACTACTTAAGCCATGGCATTACTTAAGTTGGATATTCTGCAATTCACCATCAAAAGTTTGTACAAGACCTTTGACCGTGTCTTCATTTTGTAGTAATTCATGCGCACGTTGAAATGCTTTTTGCTTGCGCTGTGCCTGCATGGTGTACGGCGTAATCGTTTCAACTTCTGCATATTTCACATCAAAACGCGTCTGCGGCCATTCAGCCTTGAGTGCATCTTCTAAAATATGACGTAATTGGGTGAGGAGTTGCTCATAACGCTGTGGAATCATAAACACAGACTCGGCATTAATTTGCCCAGCCATTAAACCTTGTTGAGCCAACTCTTGTACCGCAGGCGATAAGCCACTACTTCTGAACCAATATTCCCACTTCTCCACAGTCCACTCACCGACTAACTGCTGCGGTTGTAGTTGCAAAATATCTTTCGGCATTAAATCGGTTGGTGCAGATGAAACCGGTTCAGATTGAACAGGCTCTACAATAGCAGCAACAGTTTGTAGGCTTTCATTTTCTACAACTTGGGTGTTCTGTACGCTATCAGCAGAAAGCACTCCACTTGCTAAATCAAACGACTCCGTTTGCACAGCAGGTTCAGCTATTACTGCGGCAGGTTCAACGGATGCGTCATTTTGAGTTTCTATGTCTAACGGTACAATTTCATCAAATAAGAAATCATCACTATTTGGCTCATCGTCATGAGTTTGCGCATTAAATTCGTCTGCTTCATCCAAATCGAACAACACTTCATCGCTTGAAGGATCAAAAACGATTTGATCAGATTGCTGAGATGAGTCCACTGGTGGTTTATTATCTTCGGCGCTTTCTGAAACATCGACATCATCAAGTCCAGGCTTAAACTCAGGCTCTACGTCCTGATTTATCGTAGCATCTTCAAATGCAACTTCAACATCTGCGTCTTGATGCAAAGTCGTTTCTGGATCTGCACTCGGTATTACCGCTTGATGTACAGATTCAACTACAGCGTTATTCGTCTGAGCCACCAGGACTTCATTCGGTTGTAATGGACGGAATGCCAACATGCGCAGCACTGACATTTCAAAGCCTTGCTCTTGTGTGACTGCTAGCTGTAATTCAGCACGCCCTTTACATGTAATTTGGTAATAAAGTTGCAAGTCTTGCGCAGCAATTTGCTGAGACAATTGCATGATTTTTTTATTAATTTCAGCACTATATTTGAGACTAAGTTCAGGCAAATATTGTAATAGCGCCAACTCATGTAAAGTCGAAATCAGTTGATCTAAAACTAAAGATACATCCAGTGCTTGCTGGCGGAATTGCATCAGCAACTCACTCACCCGTTGTTTTTGGTTTTGATGTATCGCAAGGATCAAATCATAAATAATGGTACGGTCGATTAAACCCAACATTTCTTTGACATCTTGGTGCTGGATAGCGCCCTGACCGTAAGCAATCGCTTGGTCTGTCAAAGAAAGTGCATCACGTAATGAGCCTTGGGCAGATTCTGCAATTTGCCAAATCGCATCTTGTTCGGCTTGGATGCTTTCTTTATTTAAAATATTAGCCAGATGCTCGGTAATTTCATCTACAGCCAACGGGCGTAGTGTAAATTGCAAACAACGCGAAATCACAGTAATTGGGAGCTTTTGCGGATCTGTCGTTGCAAAAAGGAATTTCACATGTTCAGGTGGTTCTTCCAATGTTTTGAGTAAAGCATTAAAAGAATGCGTAGACAGCATATGTACTTCATCGATTAAATAGACCTTAAAACGACCTTGTGTTGGCGCATAAGGAACATTGTCTAAAAGTTCTCGCGTATCTTCAACTTTAGTACGTGATGCCGCATCGATTTCAATCAAGTCAATAAAACGGCCTTCATTCACGGCGGTACAGGTTGGGCAAACTTCGCACGGCGTCGAAGTCACACCTGTTTCACAGTTCAAGCACTTCGCCAAAATACGGGCAATGGTGGTTTTTCCGACCCCACGCGTTCCTGTAAATAAATAAGCATGGTGCAAACGTCCGCGCTCCAAAGCACTGGTTAGCGCTCGAGAGACGTGGTTTTGACCCACTAGCTCATTAAAATTACGAGGACGATATTTCCGTGCAAGTACTTGATACATGTATGCTCCTTTTTATAGGCCTAAGCATACTGTTTTTTTGTCAAAGAGTGAATGAATTACTTCACCCCCTTCTCGCATTTCTAAGCTATAAAGCTGATTTAGATCAATAATTCAAAAACCATTAGCTCCATTTTTATCCCACTCCCTACCTCAAGCTATTTATGTATTTAGATTATGGATTTGAAATAAAGTGAGAGCTTCGGAAAAGCAAAAAGATGTAAATATTAAAATGAATTTCTAAAATACAGATATTTAGAAAATTAAGCTGGTTTCACCAAAACAAAATCACTCTGCATTTGGTATTTTTTTCCAGTCACATCTTCACGTATTTCTAGAACACGATCTTCTAAATCGACATAAAGTAAGTTTCGCGTTGTCACATTCACCAACTCTACCTTGTGCTGATCTTGAGCATTAAAACGAAGTGGTCCAGTCAAAGTTTCGATTTCATTATGGCCACTCAAACTTTCTCGTTTTAGGGTGTAGGTCATGTTTTCATGCAGCTCAAGTGCAACTGCCATACCCGGACAGTCTTCACAACGGGACAAACACCCCATACACGGCGTTGTCCCCTGATAACTCCCAACCCACGCAGGAATAATCTGCTTTTGTTCTGCCACTTGGAGTTTAGACTGATCATGTTGCGTTTGATTCGCCTCGGAACAACCTAAGAGTAATCCTGTAGCAACCAGCGGGATAAGAATGGGAGCCTTCATGTCACAAATATTCAAAACCTAAACCGCGACGAACATAACATATTTTAGACGATGACTAAATCTCAGCCCCGTCAAAACCAGCCTTTTTTGCCTTTTAAAACCGCATCTGCGCAGCGTAAACTTTCTTGGCTCAAAGCCCAAAGTCGATAATCCCCAGTCAAAGAACCTGTAGCAAAGTTATGTGTATAAGCAAAACTCAAGCCTCGCTCACCATCGCCCCAAGCCCCTGAACCATTAAAGCCCATATGACCAAAACCCTGCTCTGCAGTTTTTCCTAAGGTTAATATACGGTGATAACCCAAGCGCCAATGCATAGGTATCGGCATCACCCGATCTCGATCGGTATATTGCACTCGACTCAACTCAGAAAACACATCAGGACGAATCAACTGCTGACCTTTCCAAATTCCTTTTTGAGATAGCATCGCATACACTTTGGCTAAACTATTGGCTGTAAATACACCATTTGCTGCGGGAATGATCGCCTGAATCGCATCATCCTGATAAAAGCTGACCTTTTTCATACCTTTGGGAATCATGCCATCTTGAAAGTCTTGTGGATCTTGCCCTGACCACTGCATCGCTTTATCAAGCAATGAAACTTTACGCACTTTCGTTGGACTTTTTTGATTTGGTTGGATAGATACAGGACGGACAATGGGTCGTGCGATACGTTTTAATTCAGCACTGGGTGCACCAAAGTAAGCCCCATCTAGCTCAAGTGGCTCAACTAAATAGGTTTGGAAGAGTTTAGTTAAAGGTTTCCCCGTTGCTTTTTCTAAAGCACCACCGACCAGCCAACCAAATGACAAAGGTTGATAGGCAGCATCTTCACCAATTGCAAAGCGTGGTTGCGCCCTTTCAAATACGTCTAACATATGCGTCCAGTCCAACATTTCTGTCGCATCGGCAATGTTATTACGAATATCAAATAATCCACTTTGATGACTCAGCACGTGTCTTAGCGTCATCTTCCCTTTGCCATTTTGGGCAAATTCAGGCCAATAATCCGCAATCGGTTGGTCGTAGCTCAGTACACCCTGACTGACTAAAATATGTGCCAAGGTTGCGAGCACGCCTTTGCCCGTCGAATAACACACCGACATAGTATTGGCCTGCCAAGGAGAATCTACCGCTGCCAAACCCGTATAGATATCGACAACTTTTTCACCCTGAAAATATAAAACACAGGCTGCACCGCCATATGCTGAACGAGCATCCTGTAAACGGCTAAACAGATGGGCAACACTTTGAAAACGTGGGTCAACATAGCCTTGATAATGGTTCGGATTCGCTTGTAAATATTGTTTTAAAATTTTCATTTACACATCCTTGTATTTTTAAGCGGACATAAAAAAGCCCAGTGTAATCTAAACTGGGCTTTTAAAAATTATAGTGCTTTCACCTGTCCCGTCACATGCGGTTTTTGATTCTTACTATTTCGAATTAAGAAAGCGGTATTTGCACCTTCTGTCGCGGTCATAAAATCGACTGTTGACGGTAAATACATCGGCAGTTTAAACCAAACATCCGCTTCATAAGCATCAGGCAATGTGATCGAAGCCAACGCTCGCGCCTTACTCCACATGCCGTGCGCAATGGCTTGTTTGAAACCAAAGGCTTTTGCTGTCACCGCATGAATGTGGATGAGGTTGAAGTCGCCCGAGGTCATTGCATAACGACGGCCTGTGTTTTCAGAGACTTCCCAGACTGCATTCGGCTGATAATCTGGAGTCGTTGCTTCAACTAATTTTGGTGCTGTTTTACCATCGGTCTTTTGACGTGCTAAATACGTGGTTAAGGCTTCAACCACCACTTCATTGCCAACTTTCACCGTGGTAATGAAATCGAACTGAACACCTTTATCATGTGACTCAAGCGCGCCATATTTACATGATAAAGTAAGGGTTTCATTGACGCCAACCTTACGTATTTGTTTGACTTGATTGCGAATATGCACCAAACCTAGCACAGGAAATGGAAACGGCTCTTGCCCCATCATGTGCATTTGTAAGCTTTGTGATAATACGGCTAAATAAATCGCAGGAATATAACCATTATTTTTAAAGCCACATACTTGGTTATAGGCTTTCAAATGCTTTTGATCGACGTTAAAAGAATCCACCACATACTCAACCTGCGGTAAGACTTTTTCACCTTTTGGCTTTTTAAAGATCAAACCTTGAATAACCTTCGGATAAGCCATATATGGTTTTGGAAGTTGACTAAAATGGCGAGTCTTCATACTGAACCTTTGAGAAGTTTTTATTTCAATATTTTTGATAGCGCCTTCTCCCTCAGGGAGAAGGTTGGGATGAGGGAAAATGCCATCCCATTTATAATATAAAGAATTTATCTCCCCCCTCTAAAGGAGAGATAAATTCAAGCTTTTAAATTAAGCACCCAACAAGCTTTGACCACAAACACGTACCACGTTGCCGTTTAAACCAGTCGATGCTGTCGCTGCAAATAAAGCAATGGTTTCAGCAACATCTACAGGTAAACCACCTTGGCTCATCGAGTTCATACGGCGACCCGCTTCACGGATTGCAAATGGAATCGCAGCAGTCATTTGGGTTTCAATAAAACCTGGCGCAACCGCATTGATGGTAATGCCATTCGTCAACGTTGGAGCAGTAAATTTAACCACACCAATGACACCTGCTTTCGACACAGCATAGTTGGTTTGACCTAAGTTACCTGCAATACCTGAAATTGATGATACACAAACAATACGACCATTGGCATTTAAACCGTCATTCGTAAGTAAATAATCATTTACACGCTCAATCGCTGACAGGTTAATGTTAATCACCAAATCCCAAAGTTCAGGCTTCATATTTGCCAAAGTTTTGTCACGAGTAATACCTGCGTTATGCACGATGATGTCTAAACCACCTTGAGCAGCTGCCGCAGCTTTGATTTTCTCACCAGCATCGTTTGCTGTGATATCAATTGCTAGTGTTGAACCACCGATCTCACCTGCAACACGGTCAAGATCTGCTTGTTGCTGTGGTACGTCTAAACAAATCACATGCGCGCCATCACGTGCCAAGACATGTGCAATCGCTTCACCAATACCACGGCTCGCACCTGTTACTACAGCCGTTTTTCCTGCCAGTGGTTTCGCCCAGTCCACATCTACAACATCAGCTTTAGAAACACGAATCACTTGACCGGAGACATAAGCAGAACGTGGAGATGCTGCAAAACGTAAAGTTGACTCAAGATTTTCTTCCGCACCTGCATCCACATAAATCAAATGTGCTGCAATCCCCTTTTTAAATTCTTTACCGACTGACTTCACGAAGCCTTCAAGCGCGCGTTGTGCAATCGCTTTTTTCACACTACCTGCAGTTTCAGGGGTAGTACCTACCACAATCACACGACCAGAAGCAGCCACTTGACGTGCGATCGGGTTAAAGAAGTTATATAACTCATTGAGTTGCTCTGATGACTCAATGCCAGATGCATCAAAAATAACAACTTTGAATTTAGACTCTTTGTCGCCTGCATTAAATGCACTTAAGTTTAAGCCCACTTGAGCCGCAGCTTGCTGTAACTGTGCATTGTTACCTGCATAGCTATTGGCGTGAACATTTGCCAACACTTGCGCAATTGCACTAGACAATGAACTGTTTGTTGCTGCACCCAGTAAAACAGCACCTTTAATCACAGGCGTTGCTGACTCAAAACGGTCTAAAAAAGTTGGTGCAGGTAAACCCAAATTTTTAATGACAAATTTACCAATCGGAGATTTTGCGAATGTTTGGTATTGATCAGTCATGTTTTTTATCTCTCATACAAATGAATTGTTGATGGATTCAAAGATATCCTTTTAACTTCAAAGTGATGTCTAGAGTCTTATATTTCAATATTTCCATCGGTTTCTATAGAATCATACTTGAGTTATAGATGATATGTCTTGACCTGAAAGCCTGTTGCAATGTCATTCTAGTCAATTCAGCCCTTTTTATAATATGCTAATGTACACCCTAAGAATAGATTAACATGCTTGGAAAAGCCTTATGAGCAAAACAACTCAAGAAAATCCAGCAGTGGAAAATTCTGCTACGGAAACTGTGTCAAATACATCAAAAAGTACACCGCGTAGAACTAAAAGTACTGGCATAATAACCCAATCAGTAAATAACACGACTAAGCCGACTCGCACCCGTGCTGCGTCAACTCGTAGTAAAAGCCCCGCTTCTTCTACAAATGCTTTAAAATCAAAAACTCAAACTGCTGTTCAACAGGATCAAACCATGAGTCAAAACACTGTTCGCCGCGTGGCTATTATCGGTGGTAACCGTATTCCTTTCGCTCGCTCAAATGGCGTATATTTCACCGCTTCGAATACAGATATGTTCACAGCAGCGCTAAACGGTCTTGTTGAACGTTTTAACCTTCAAGGTCAACGTCTTGGTGAAGTGGTTGCTGGTGCTGTTCTTAAGCACAGCCGTGACTTTAACATGACCCGTGAATGTGTACTAAACACTGCACTTGCACCAGAAACACCTGCTTACGATATTCAACAAGCATGTGGTACTGGCTTACAAGCAGCTTTCTTAGTTGCCAACAAAATCGCACTGGGCCAAATTGAAGTGGGTGTGGCTGGTGGTGTAGACACAACTTCTGATGCACCAATTGCATTTGGTGATGGTTTACGTAAAGCATTGCTTGAACTCAACATTGCAAAAACGGGTAAAGACCGTTTAAAAGCTTTAACTAAAATAAACCTAAAAGACTTAATGGATGCGCCGAAAAATGGTGAGCCACGTACAGGTCTTTCTATGGGCGATCACCAAGCTATTACCGCGCTTGAATGGGGTATTGCACGTGAAGCGCAAGACGAACTTGCTGCATCTTCACACCAAAAAATGGCTGCGGCTTACGAAGAAGGTTTCTTCGATGACCTAATCACACCATTCTTAGGTTTAGAGCGTGACAACAACTTACGTGCTGACTCTACTGTTGAAAAACTTGCTAAGCTCAAACCAGCTTTTGGTAAAGGCGATGCGCGTACCATGACTGCGGGTAACTCAACCCCACTTACGGATGGTGCATCTTGTGTGCTTTTAGCATCAGAAGAATGGGCAAAAGTAAACGGTCACGAAGTGCTTGCTTACTTAACCTTCCAAGAGACAGCTGCTGTTGATTTCGTTGAGAAAAAAGAAGGCCTATTGATGGCACCTGCTTATGCAGTTCCACGTATGCTTGAACGTGCTGGCATTAAACTTCAAGACTTCGACTACTACGAAATTCATGAAGCATTTGCATCGCAAGTTCTTTCAACGTTGAAAGCTTGGGAAGATCCAAAATTCTGTAAAGACCGTTTAGGTTTAGATGCTCCACTCGGTTCAATTGACCGCACTAAACTTAACGTAAAAGGTTCTTCACTTGCAGCAGGTCACCCATTTGCTGCAACTGGTGGTCGTATCATTGCTACTGCTGCGAAGTTGATTAACCAAAAAGGTTCAGGTCGCGTACTGATTTCAATTTGTGCTGCTGGTGGCCAAGGGGTAACAGCGATTATTGAAAAATAATCTCGCCTTCGCCATGATAAAGCACCTCTTTTGAGGTGCTTTTTAACTGGTCAAAACCATCAATTTGCTCTATAGATAAAAATATAAAATAACCAAATACAAAACTATGCGAAATTCATTCCCATTATTGGCTTACCTCAATACACCCATTCGCTATTATTATTTTTACCTCGTTCCCTTAGGACTAGCACTCCTTATGGTCAGTTTTGATGTTCACTTTCAAGGCATGTTTCCAAGCACCATCGCATCCAACTTATCCAGTCCACATAAATTTCTCAATGACTTTTTTGGTATATGTACTTTCATATGCATTGCCCTTATTTTTATCAATTATTTTCGCGTACAGCTCAACAGACAACAAATCCAGCACATTAAACAACACTACGCAAAACTGAATACACAGCAACGTTCAATGTTTAGCCCGTTAGGCTTATTGTTTTTTATTTTTATGTTGCTCTTTTTCTGCTTAAGCTGGTTTTTGATCAGTGATGAAATCCCATACACAGATTCCAGTACAAAGAAAGGCGCAACCATGGTCTATCTAAAAGGCTTTGCTCATCCGTATATTAGCGCTGTAGTGAATAGCTTACACTATGCCCTCACGGTTCTTTTTGCCTTGATGATCCCTTATATTTTCAATGTTAGAAAATTCACATAAGAATCGCTGCACATTAAAAAAGCCACGACATTGCGTGGCTTTTTTTTAATTTGAATATTGTGCTTCAGGTTGAATACCCAATTTAGCTTCCAGCATGTCATAACACCACTGGAAAATAAAGGTATAAACCAAAATACACATGGTTAAACTAAAGTCGAGCACGATGGCCTGCCAAATACTCATTTGCATTGCATATGCGACCATTGGGATGGTTGCAAGCATCAAACCACCTTCAAAACCAATCGCGTGAAGAACACGCACACCGATGGTTCTTTTTAGCTTTCTTTTCGCTTCAAACTTTTCAAAAAAATGGTTAAACACCATATTCCATATGACCGAAGTGACAGCCATGGCAATACCGAGTACACCTGTGACTTCTAAAGGCATATGGAATATGAAACTTAAGGCAACAGCAATGATCACCAATAGGATGATTTCATAGCTGAGTGCATGAATAATCCTTCTTTTGGAAATCAACATTTTTAATTACTCTTTCATGATTGGATGTTTGCTATTTTATTTTTATAATATTGATTAATCGAGTTAGGTTCTTTCAATAAAACTGAAAGATAGAAAATTATGAATATCAATCAAGAGCAACTGATTATTTTTAAAACTGTGATTGAGTCTGGTTCATTTTCAGCTGCTGCACGCAAGTTGGGTAAAGTACCATCGGCCGTGAGTATGTCAATTGCCAACTTGGAAATAGACATAAACCTACAGCTCTTCTTACGCGAAGGACGTGAACCCACAGCAACAGCGCAAGCGATGACCCTGTATGAAAAAACCGAGCAACTGTTGATTGAAATGAATCAATGGAAACAGCATGCCCATGCTCTAAGCCATGGTTTGGAGTCAGCGCTCAACATCGTAGTGGTATCCGAGCTTCTACATATGCAGTGGATCGACTACATCGCGATATTAGAGGCCGAATTTCCCAGTCTACAAATCAATATTTTTTCAACACCTCAAGAAGATGCACAGAAAATGTTACTTAACGGTACAGCACAACTGGCACTGATGTTCGAACGTGAACAGCTAGAAAGCAGCGAACAGTTTGTTGAATTAAAAATGGAAACATTAGTCCCAGTCGCAAACAAAGACTTTGAGCTTGCTCAATTTCCACAAGTCAGCTTTGAACAAATCCAACACAGTCGTCAAATTGTGGTTGCTAGTCGCGATAAAAGCATTAAGCCAGAATTGCTGTATTCCAAACAGTATTGGCGGACAGACAACCATCACTCGGCTTGCGCCTTAATCATGCAAAACTTTGGTTGGGGTGTTTTGCCCTTAGAAATGTTAAATGAAAACCCTCAGCTCAAAAAGCAGCTCAAAATATTAGATCTGCTGGATTTCACCCCCAAGTTTGAATATTTTGTAGACTTGGTCTGGAGTCGTGAAAGTGAATTGGGCGCAGCTGCACGTTTTTTAATCCAATACATTAGAAATCAGCGTAAAAAAGTATAATAACTGCTGTTAAAACGTCCGAATCCACTTGGGTTAAAAGCAGTTTGTGTTATAAATAATTTACGGGTAATAACTTTAAGAACGAACGATCAATGACACAAACCGCATTAAACCAATTAAAAAGCTTAACCACCATTGTTGCCGACAGTAGCGATTTAGCGGCGATTAACCAATTTCGTCCGCTCGATGCAACCACCAATCCATCTCTAATTACAGCCGCTGCAAGTCAACCTGAAAATAAGGAATTAATTGAAGATGCTTTCGCTCAAGCCAAAGCTGAAGGCTTAGAAGATGACTTACTTATTGAACGCACAATCGACATTCTTACCGTCAAATTTGGTGTTGAAATTCTCAAGTTGATTGAAGGTCGTGTTTCCACAGAAGTGGATGCAGCGCTGTCTTATGATACCGATGCCACCATTGAAAAAGCCAAAGAGCTGCTGGCGCTATATAAAAACTACGGCGTAGATCAGGATCGTATTTTAATTAAAATTGCTTCGACATGGGCAGGCATTCAAGCAGCGAAAGTGCTGGAAGCTGAAGGCATCCATACCAACTTAACGCTTTTGTTTGGTGTGCATCAAGCACATGCTTGTGCGGAAGCGAATGTCACTTTAATCTCACCTTTTGTTGGACGTATTTTAGATTGGTACAAAAAGGCCGAAGGCGTGGAAAGCTATCCCGTTGAAAAAGACCCTGGCGTACTTTCTGTGAAGCAAATTTACCAGTTCTATAAAGCACATGGGGTTAAAACAGAAATTATGGGCGCAAGCTTCCGGAGCATTGACCAAGTGTTGGGACTAGCTGGCTGCGACCTACTCACTGTTGCACCTAATTTATTGGCTGCACTTGAGCAAGATACGCGTGAAGTCAAAGCACAACTGTCTGCAAGTGATGTTATGCCTGCGACAGCACCACTTGACCCACTCGGTGAAACTGAGTTTAGAGATCAAATTGAACATGACCTCATGGCAACGCAACTGCTACAAGGGGGGATTGATGGATTTATTAAAGCTCGTCAACAACTGAACACACTGTTACGTCAGTCTTTTGGTTTAGATGAAGAAATTTCAGCTTAACTTGATTTTTCTTCTTTTAAAAGCCGATTTTGTTATCATGCAACATCGGCTTTTTTATTGAGAATACGTTGTGTTTGGTATTATCGATATCGGTACTTATATCATCGGTACAACTCTAATTGTGATTTTGCCAGGCCCAAATTCTCTTTATGTGATGTTCATTGCCTCACGATTTGGTATTAAGACAGGTTACTGGGGTGCATTAGGTGTTTTCACAGGCGATTTGATCCTCATTCTATGTACCGTGCTGGGTGCAGCATCTCTTTTACATGCTTTTCCTTGGCTGTTTATTTTATTAAAAATTGTAGGTGCACTGTATCTATCATATTTAGGTATAAAACTCTTGATTGCAGGAATCAAAACCTGGAAGTCCAGCCCGCAACAGCTTGCAGCAAGTACAGACCAGAGCACATTACAAACCTTACATCCTTTTCGTTCAGCGCTGACCATTAGCCTTTTAAACCCAAAAGCCATTTTGTTTTATCTGTCTTTTTTTGTGCAGTTTGTCGACCCAAATTATGCCTACCCAGCACTGAGCTTTGCCTTACTTTCTATTATTCTACAAATCATCAGTATGGCCTATCTTAGTATCCTGATTTTTTCAGGTATTAAGCTGGCGAGCTATTTCAACCGACAGTTTAAAGTTGCCGCCGTTGCGGTGGCGACCGTCGGTCTGCTGTTTTGTGGCTTCGGCTTAAAACTGGCACTTTCCACACTGTAATTCTCGTGAATAATCTCATTATTTTCGATAAAAAATCCATAGTGTGCTGTTTTCTTTTTCAAGAACCAGCGTATGATCCTTGAACAATAGTAATTTTCACTCATTCAAATTATGTTTTGATCTTCATGCAAAAATTATTTCAAGATTTCTCAGTTCCAGCAGTATTCGCAGGTTTTATTACCTTTCTCATTGGCATTAGTGTGTCTTCAGTCTTGGTCATTCAATCCGCCCAAGTCTTAGGTGCAAATACCGCGCAAATCAACTCATGGTTCTGGGCTTTAGGTCTGGGTATTGGTTTGAGTGGCCTGCTTTTATCTTGGAAACTTAAATATCCTGTATCGACCTCATGGTCTACGGCAGCACTGGCCTTAATTATTGCGACAGGCAGTGGTTATAATTTACATGAAGCAATTGGCGCATTTTTGGTCTGTGGTTTAGTTACTGCCATTTTGGGCTTTTTCGGTATCTTTGAAAAAGTTCTGACGTATATCCCGCAAAGCCTAACCAGTGCCATGCTAGCTGGTGTGTTATTGAAGTTTGGTATTTCATTGTTCGCCAGTATGCAAGACCATTGGGGTTTTATTTTATCCATGCTGGCGGCTTATATTGTTTCTAAGCGACTTACTCCACGTTATTGCATTGTCATTACAGTGATTGCAGGCTTGTTACTCTGCCCATTGTTCTTAGACTTCCATACTCCTCAAATCACATGGAGCCTAGCGCAACCTGTTTGGATGGCACTTGAATTTAGTATGTCTGCTATTTTAGGTTTAGCGCTGCCTTTATTTGTGATCAATATGGCATCGCAGTACTTACCGGGTATTGCCATGATTAAAAGCTATGGCTATAACCCCCACGTCAATCAACTGATTGGATGGACGGGCACCGCTCAAGCCTTACTCGCACCCTTTGGCTGTTATAGTGTCAATACCGCAGCAATTAGTGCAGCTGTCAGTTTAGATGAACAAGTTCACCCTGATCCATCAAAACGTTATATTGCGGGCATGAGCTGCGGTTTCTTCTACATCTTAATGGGACTATTCGCAGCCACCCTGACCAGCCTTTTACTGTCTTTCCCTGCAATCTTTATTACCGCTTTGGCTGGTATTGCTTTGTTTGGCACGATTAGTCATAACATCGCGATTGCATTTGAAGCGGTATCAGACCGCGAGGCAGCGCTTATGACGTTTTTATTTAGCGCATCTGGGGTACAGTTCTTTGGTATTGGCTCTGCCTTTTGGGGACTACTCTTTGGTTTTGCTGTTATGCTTATATTTAAGTTTAAAGCCAAAAAAGTTTAATCCCTCATATAAAAAAGCACCCTCGACGGGTGTTTTTTTATTTTTAAATATTGCTAACTTGAAAAATTAATGCTGATAACTTCGTTGAATCAATTCTTGCTTAAGTTGCATCGTCTCAGACAGATTTTCCACCTCAGTAAATGCTGTGAGCCAAATGCCATCTGCAGCATAGCGCAAAATTTTAAGTTCCAAGTCATTGTCTGTATCCTGATGTCGAGCCAAACGTTTATCAAGCCACTCAATCCAATACTCATTAAAGGTCCGATCAGTCAGCATAATCATCGAAATAGCTGACCAAGAATGCTCCAAGCCTAGCACCTGCTTTTCCAAAGTAATCTCGATATAGGCTCGGGTAAAGCAACCATAACGATCACGGTCTTGACTAATCAACTCATCGACTACACGATCTAATTGTTCAAGCTGTTCCACAACCATCGCTTCTAGTAGCTTTTGTTTGTTTGGAAAATGATGAAAAACGCCACCCTTACTCACGCCAACCAAATCAGCCACAGCTTGTATGGAGACCCCAGTCACGCCTTTTTCAGCAGCTAAACAGATCGCATGTTGTAGAATACTTTGGCGAACCTGTTCCGGTGCCTTTTTACGTGGACTTGCTTGTTGCATCGAACTTAATGCCCTGTTGAGTTTGAAAATAAGTTAATTACGACCACACCAGAAACAATCAGTGCAATACCGATCATTGCTGCAAAATCTAGACTTTGTCGGAAAACAAAGTAACCAATCAGAGCGGTTAAAACAATACCAACACCCGCCCAAATCGCATAAGCAATACCCAATGGAATCACTTTAATCACTTGAGACAATAAATAAAATGCCAACGAAAATAAAACTACCACCGCCAGTGAAGGCAATAGCTTGGTAAAACCTTCCGACTTTACCAAAAAAGTTGAACCAATCACTTCAGAAATAATTGCCATCGCCAGCAAAGCATAAGCCATTAATATAGGATTCATCAGAAACTCAACAATAAACATACCAATCGGTCGGTATGTTATTAAAATAGCAAAAACTAAACAAGGCTTTCTGCATACTTTTTTATTTTGTTTCAGTCGGTATTGAGGTCTGTTTTATAAAATCAATGGTTCGATCAAAGGTGATCTGGCTGGCTTGTTTGCTCATCATGAACTGATATTCATGCACCAAAAACTCCTTAGAGTCTGGGTAGAAAGCCTCTGTGACTGCAATCTGATGCTGCTTCAACACCTCGACGAAAGGTAAAGACTGGCTCTTGGTTAAAAAGTCTTTATTTCCTCCACTGATAAAGACAGGTGGATACTGTGGCGTAATATGTTCACTGGTTGAAATTGACTTTAAAAACTCTGCATCCTCTTTACGCTCCCCTGTATAAGCTTGTACCAAGTTATAAACGCCCCATTCAATAAGCCTGAGTTCCTCAGGAGCCGTGTTTACAAAGCGATATAAGTCATAAATACCACAATGCAAAATTAGCCCTTTAAGCTGTTTCGGCTGAATGCTCGGCTTAAAATTGGATGCTTGAGCAAATGCGGGATTCGTCAAAAGTGCAGCATAATGACTGGCAATATTGGCTCCAGCAGAGTCTCCTGCTAAATACAGTTGGTTCGGGTTAATATGATACTGAGCAGCATTCAATTGTAAGAAATTCAGTGCATGATCGACTTGCTGTAACTGAGTAGGATAAATAGCCTCAGGCGCAAACTGATACTCTACCGAGACCACGTTAAAGCCTTGATTGGCCAAAAGTTTGAAATAACCTCGCGCATGCTCTTTTGACCCCGAAACCCACCCGCCGCCATGAATCCAAACCACCGTGGGCACTGTGTTTAATTGCTCAATATTTTGGGGTTGATAGATGTCAACATTCAGCTCAGGACTAGCTTGATATGGAATATTATTATGTACGATGACATCGGGAGGCGCAAAGCGATCTAGCATTTTCATTTGAATATTGGTTGCTGTATTAAATGTACCCGCAATCAGTTTGGTGTTCTTTTCTACACTTTGACAAGCGCTCAATAGCACAATCATGAAAACCGTACTAAGTACTTTTATTATTGATTGAAAAATCATACTGTTCAGCCCCACCCTTTTTTCAAATGATTCTAATACAATCTCTATCACACCGCATGATTAAAAAGATCTCATTTCAGTCTCATTTAAAATCCAAAAGTATTTTTTAAAGAATATCGCTTTAAATCTGAAACTTGAGTTTTTCACTCAAGATTTTGGACAGGTAAATCGGCTTTTTTTTGAATTATTTTCTTTAAATTTCATGAATTTTCAATTTTTAGCCCGATCAAAATTGAACATTTAATGGCAGTGTGTTATCAATAAATTAAGAACTAAATCTTATACAAAAAGGAGTCCCTTTGATGGCTTACCAACATATTTTAGTCCCTGTTGATGGTTCACAAATTTCTTTTTCTGCGGTTAAGCAAGCGGCTGAAATTGCCAAAGTTTTTGGCAGTCAACTCACATTGATTAGCTTAGTTGCTGAAGACCCTCTCAAAGATGCTGATTTTTACTATACTTCTCCAATCATGAAAGACTATTTCATACAAGCCTACAACAATGCTGAGAAAGCCCTTCAGGATGCTGTTCAAATTGCACAAGAACAAGGTGTAACAGCACAGTCTAAAATCATCAAAGGTGAAGTCTCTGAAGATGCTGTGGTCGAAGCAGCCGCTTCACTAAAAAATGACCTGATTGTAATGGGTTCACATGGCCGTAAAGGCTTTCAAAAATTCCTATTAGGCAGCTTTGCTCAAGATGTTCTCAAGTCTACTGATCTCCCAGTTCTCATTGTTAAAGCTTAATCAACTATAACGCGTCTTTATGTGAATTGATTTCGCATGTACTGCAAAATAATCCGCATAAAGGTGCCCCATCAAGGAGAAGATAATGAGCTACAAACACATTTTGGTTGCCGTCGATGAATCACCCATGTCTTATGCTGCTGTTGAACAAGCACTTGAGTTGGCCAAAGATTTAAATAGCCGTGTAACGCTCATGAGTGTGATTGCGGTCGATCCATTTGTCGGTGTCGACTTCTATAAAGTTGCACCAGCCATCACCGACTATTTCCTACATGCTGAAAAAGTCGCTCAAGACCGTTTAGCCGAAGTAAAGCTCTCATTTGACCGCGATGAAATTGAGGTGGATACCAAAGTGATTCGCGGCATCTCTCCTTCTGAAGGTATTATTCATGTGGCCGATGAAGTCGGTGCAGACCTGATTTTGATGGGCTCACATGGCCGTACAGGTTTTAAAAAGATGATGTTAGGTAGTGTGGCGCAAAATGTTCTCACACAGTCTCCGATACCTGTGCTGATCGTAAAAGTTTAAATATTATTTTAAACAAAAAAGACTGCCGAAGCAGTCTTTTTTGTTTGGCAGAACTCGTTCACTTCATTAGCTTTTACTAATCTGCTGATGCAAATTTTGCAAATAATGCTCTGCTGCCGACTGTTGCATAAAAGTTTTTTGAAATAAACCCGAAGCCTGATGGTTATGCGGGCTATACTCAACATTGACTTGAAATGTTCCCAGTTCAGCACTTTTCGCAATACGAATAGCAATAATATGAACGGTATTTAAATAAAACCCATCTTCAATTTTAACTAACATATCTGTTTACACTCTACATGTTTGTCTACCCAATAGCCTGTATACAGAAGCCGAAAAAAATACAGAATATTGAGCTAATCATCTGTTATGCCATAACATTATACCCACAAAATGCGATTCATTTCACACTATTCACATGAATGTTCATTATTTATAAAAATACCAATGTGTACCCTTCATGCTGTCATTCTTCAGTTTGCATAAAAAAAGCCAGTCAGTAGACTGGCTTTTTTTATGCATAGATCACTTAAATACTTAACATGCTACTCAAAGTCTCACTGACATTTTTAGATTTCACTTGTGGTTTTAAAGCCTCAAGCTTTGCTTTCACTTCGCTACGTTGTGGCTCGGCTAAGCTATACCAGCGAGACAAAACTTGAAGTAAACGAGAACCAACTATTGGGTTTTTCTCATCTAAATATTTTGCCAGTCCAATGAAATGATCCACACCAAAACTCCATGTGTTCACTGGGTTTGCATTTAAGCCACCACTCACAGAACGAATACGGTTCGGCACGCCCAAATCATAATCGACATGAGAAGTGAGGTATTGAATGGTTTCCGTCGTAGCACAAGGATGTGCCGCTTGAAGTGTGAACCACTGATCTAGTGACAAAGCCTCATCTTTAAAACGTAGATAAAAGTCACGTAAAGCCGCTTCTGCTTGCGGTGCATCATTCCACACCAAGACACGTAATGCGCCTAAACGTTCAGACATATTGCCTGTGGCTTCATATTGCTGATATGCCAGCTCAAAAGCACTTTCATCGCCTTGACGTGCCATCATACTAAGCATGATGTTTTTCAGCGCACGGACACCCATGGCTTGTGAGAACTCTTTTTGCAAATCTGGGTCTAAAGCCAAATAAGTGTCTTTACAGAACTCACCTAACTCACGTGCTAGTTTTTCAATTAAAGCATTACGCTGTTCTTGAATCTTCGCAGGTTCGTAGTCAGTGTCGATACGACTACCCAAATAACCTTCACTTGGTACATCAAATAAACGTGATGCCAAGAGTGGATCTTGTTCAACAAGATCTGGCAGTGTGTTTTTAATGGCTTGAATATAAATATGCGCATCATGAACATTGAGTAAAATACGCTCAAGCAGTGTTTGCGTTGCTTGCCATTGGTTAAAACCATTGGTTTCGTATTGAATCAGGAACGCCAACTCTTCATCGGTATAGTTAAATTCTAAGTTGACGGGCGCAGAAAAATTACGCAGTAATGACACGACAGGTTTCGTGCTTAAACCGCTAAACACAATGCTGGCTTGATCTTGATCGAAAAGATACACACCGTCTTTGACGGCATTTTCAAATAAACTTTCTGAGTTTAAAACCAATTGCTCACCTGTTGCAGCATCGAACAGCGCTAAAGCGACAGGGATTGGCACAGCTTTTAGATTCGGATACTTAGGATGTGCTTTTAAACTTTGCTTAAAGTTTAAGGTATAAGTTTGTGCAGCAACATCATAATGACCTTCCGCTTCTAACTTTGGTGTACCTGGTTGGTTATACCACGTTAAAAAGTTGGATAAATCTACGCCTGAACCTGCGGTTAAAGCGGCTACCCAATCTTCAACTGTCACGGCTTGACCATCATGGCGTTCAAAGTATTCATCAGTTCCTTTACGGAATTTTTCTTTGCCTAATAAGGTTGCCATCATGCGGTTAATTTCCGCACCTTTTTCATAGACCGTTGCAGTATAAAAGTTATTAATTTCCACAAAATGGTCTGGACGCGGTGGATGAGACAATGGGCCTGAATCTTCTGGGAACTGATGCGCTTTGAGTACCGCAACATCGTCAATACGTTGAACCGCAGCCGACTGCAAATCTTCTGAGAAAGATTGATCACGGAAAACCGTTAAGCCTTCTTTTAAACACAATTGGAACCAATCACGGCAAGTAATGCGGTTACCTGTCCAGTTATGGAAGTATTCATGAGCAATTACCGACTGTACACGCATGATCGCGGCATCTGTCGTATATTCTTCATCTGCCAAAACACATGACGTATTAAAGATGTTTAGACCTTTATTTTCCATCGCCCCCATGTTGAAAGCACTGGTAGCCACAATCATATAGTTGTCTAAATCATAGGGACGACCATAGTGTTCTTCATCCCAACGCATTGAATGCTTTAAGGCTTCCATTGCAATATGACATTTCGGAATATCTTTTTCTTCGGCATAAATTTCTAAAGCCACATCACGGCCTTCCGAGGTCACATAACGGTCTTTTAAAACAGCCAAATCACCAATCACACAAGCAAACAAATACGCTGGTTTTTTGGTTGGATCTTGCCAAATGGTATAGTGACGACCTTCGCCTGCCTCGCCCGCTTCAATCAAGTTACCATTGGCAAGGAGCACTGGATATTTTTTATCGGCTTCTACACGTGTGGTGAAAACTGAAAGGACATCAGGACGGTCTGGGTAAAAGGTAATTTTACGGAATCCTTCAGGCTCATTTTGGGTAACAAACAAATCTGATGCGGCTTGGTATAAACCTTCAAGTTGTGTATTTGACTCAGGATGAATGATCACCGATGTCTCAAGCTTGATCTGATTTGGTGCATTACGAATCACCAACTGCTCTGCATCAAGCGCATATTGCTCTTGGCTAAGTTGCTGACCATTCAGCACTAAACTTTTCAGCTCTAAATCACGACCGAGTAAAACCAAATCACCCTCGGTTTGGCGCGTCAGCTCCAGTACAGCATCAACTTGGCTATGCTCATCATAGACTTGAATATCGAGGTGAATGCTGTCTACTAAAAAAGATGGTTTTTGGTAGTCTTTTAAATAGACGGTTTGATCTGCTTCAATAATTGGATTTGCCGCAATATTCATGTCATGTCCTAATGCTATTGGTCTACAGCTTTATATTGTGTATGTTTTGATCATACGACAAGTTTGCCATACTGTCTGTGTATGTTGAATGATATTTATATGGGCACGTTGAATAAGCTTTTCAATTCTATTGTTCTTATCCCGCGCATATGACTGCACCAAGTGAATAAGAAACAGACAACTCTTCACATCGTGCAGTGCTTGTCTAGCAATATTTGCACCAGCCTTTAGACTTGCTCAGTACCATTAGCTCTCTACCATTCAAGCGCTGAGAAACTTAAAGACATGGATAAGATATAAAGCCAGCTCTTTTCAAATATCTAACTTAATTTTCAAATCGGCTACATTTTGTGCACAGTTTTTGCTTGTATCTAAATATGCATAGCGCATGATAAAACTTAAGCAAAACAAATAGAGGTGTGAGATGTACTTAAAAGACCATATCGTCCGCGTCGAAAATATAAAAATGCTGCAAGCAATGCATGCTGCAAAAATTGATCATAAAGTCATTGCCCTGTTCATGAGCTGTGAAGGAATACCTTTACAAGCACACGATGTCAGTAGCATTTTAAATCACTACGACACACTAGGGAGTAAAAAGTTGCCGAGCAAAAAAGTTCAAGCCATGATTGAAGCTAAAAAACTAGGTATGGAAGATGACTCTCTACCTTGCCCCGTTTAAATTCTACGTCTACAAAAAAATACGGTGCATGCCGTATTTTTTTCGCCCTATATTCGCCACTGCATTGCTTCACCCGTCTAGCGTTTACAAAGCACCTCTGCTTGTTCAATTACACTGCAATTTACAACGCCTTTCTGAAATTTTAGCGTGTATAATTTGAGAAAATCCTGAGTCTCAAATTCATCTTATGTCGCTTCAAATTTTGCACAAACAACTTGATGAAAGCACGCCTTGTCCACTTTGTCAGGCGGCCATGTTTTGGGTGGATGCTGAACAATACGACAAAGAAATTAACTTTCATGAATGTAGCCACTGCCAACATCGTGTTTTTAGCAATTCAAACTTAAATTGCCACTGCGACAGTTGTTTAGCCCAGCGCAAAAAAATATTGAAAGAAACTCGTCAGCAAGAACAGCGTAAATCCAAAACCAAAACCAAGGACATTTATGAGTTTGAACTGGGCCAGCTCAGTTTTATGCATAAATTATTTTTATTGGCCCTGTTAGATGACTACGCACAAGAACATACACAACATCAAGAGTTTATTGATTGGGAACAGATCAAATATTTTAGTATTACCCCCAATTATCTATTTCAAAATAGTCTCGTCAAACAACTGGTAAAAGAACAAATCCTCGTTGCCAAAGATTTTGCCAGTGAAGCCCATCAGTACTATATTAATGTGCGTTTGGACGGCTATTCTGAACCCAGCCTATTTAGTGTTACGCAGCAGTTACGTTATTGGTTTTATGAAAATCTTAGCCTTGGTGTGCCTTTTAAGACCGCGGATGAAGTCAAAAATGCCTTGTACCAATTGCTCTATCAGGAAATTATCCAATTTATGCAGTTTTACTGTCGTACTTGGGGCATTCAAATTGCAGGAAATAACAGTTTTCAAGTGTTTTGTTATCGTTTACTCGATGTACTCGCGGTCGGACAAATTTATTATTTAATCCAAACTGCATTGGAGTATTTATATGAACGTAAAGCCTTACAACCCAGAAATGAAAACTTTATTAACACCAACTTGTTGAAAAAAACTTTACAACAATACCGTGAACGCAGTGTGGCTGAAAAATGGGAAACTTCAACGCTGCCTCGACCGCATAACCTACCATTCAGCAAAATGAGCGAAGTTTTATTTTTCCGCTTTTTAGGCTATGACGAAGCCATTTTCTTCCAGCCTGTCTCTCGTTTATGGCAAAAAATTGAGCCGCGTTTAAGCTTCTACTCACAAAAACGCTGTATGTACTGCGGTTCAAATGAGCTTACCGTAGATTATGATGCTGACCAATATGTGACTTTATTTTGTCGCAAATGTAAGCATCAAGACCACTATTTCACCAAATAAGGGCACCCACTATGACCCAGCTTTTAGACTTGTCCTTGCTTAACACAAAACAATCGATTCAAGACCAAACCGATGTCTTGGTAGCATATGTTGCTGAAGCTTGGACTGCGCTGCAAACGCAACAACCTTTGGTGCAATGTATCACCAACAGTGTGGCTGCTAACTATGCAGCCAACGTTTTATTGGCTGCGGGCGCCTCACCTGCCATGATTGATAATCCCTTTGAGGCGGAAAGTTTCACCAGTATTAGTGCAGCGCTCAGTATTAACCTAGGTACACCAACCTCTGAACAAATGCAAGCCATGCAAATCTCGGCACAAACCGCACAGCAGCAAAACATACCTTGGGTATTAGACCCTGTAGGATATGGGCCATTTTTAAAATGGCGCTCTGAAATGGTAGATCAACTTTTAGCTTATCAACCCACCGTTATTCGTGGCAATGCATCGGAAATCAGCACACTTGCAGGGAACCAGATCGAAACCAAAGGCGTTGACAGTACAGCAAGCAGTGCCGATGTCTACCATCAAGCAAAAACACTTTTAGCACAGGCTGAAATCATTGCCATTTCTGGCGAGTCTGACTACATCCTTTCCAAACAACTTGATGTTGTAATCCAAGTCAATGGTGGTTCGCATTTACAACCTAAAGTTACTGCTACGGGTTGTGCCCTTGGTGCATTAATTGCAGCCTATAGCGCCGTCACCAATCCTGTCATTGCAGCGCTGTCTGCGCATGTCCACTTTGCCATTGCGGGGCAACTTGCTTATACCCAAAGCCAAAGCACAGGAAGTTTTAATGTAGCGTTTATGGATCACATTCATCAAATGAAAGCTGAAACCATTTATGAATATGCAGATATACAGCTTATCCGTACTTCAGCCTAAATAAAGTATGGCGAGAGTTTCTGCTTAGGCAACTTCTCGCCCTAAAAACACGTTTATCGCCGCTTCTAGCAGAGTCAACAGATCTAATTTACAGATACACATCAAGCCCATACCAACAAAATAATCAGGCGTATGTTGCATATAAAAGTTGATATGACGACTGGCTCGATTTCGAAGCCGAATCAATTGTTCAGGTGTGGTCTGGGCAGTACACAAGGATGCACAAACACATCATCACTGCGCTGTTGCACATTCACATGACGGTTTTGCATGAGATCAAGAACCTGTAAATGATCCTCAGGCATTGACACTTCTGCACGCGGATAAAAACGTTTTGAACGTGAAGCAAACAGCCGATATACTTTTGGCTGCATTAAACTCGAAACAAACCATAACTGACGCGTAGGATATTTTAAACGATAACCCAAGGTCAGTCGAATTGCGGATAAAAGTGTTCTATTTTGATTTCGGTAGTCTGGTAAAAAAGCGGCACGCGAGCTAAGAATATATAAGGGTTGATGCGCTGTCTTAAGCTTCAAGATGGCAATAATATTTTGCCCAACTATTTTTCCGCGATGATAAAAACGAATAATTGGCAATGCCACTACATCAGGGTTATACACCAATTGATGTAGTTCTTCTGGGATTGCATTTGGGAAAATCTGTCGATCAAAAGTTTCAAGCTCTTCAAATAGAACTTGTTTTTTCTCTACTGAAAGCTTTTTAAAATCAATGACCTTTTCCAAAAGTTGCATGAAGTGTTTCCATTCTTATTTTGATCACTTGTTTTACTGCCATGGTCTAAATGCAATGCTTTGACGACCACAGGTATAGAAAAAAATGTCTTCACCAAACCGATAACGTCAAGGACCAAATACGACAGCCCAATTGCGGGCATAGAATAACTGCTTTTTATTTAAGTGCATAGCGCTTATTTTATAAGCAGAAAAAATGCCAGCACAAAGCTGACATTTTTCTCACAATCTAGTTTTGCAATGATTAAGCAGTACGATAGGTGATATTGACTGTCTTAATTCGATTTGAATCCAACTCAAGCACTTCAAAGTGAACACCACGGTAGTCCAATTGAGTTCCAACGTGTACATCACCGTGGGTTTTATCTAGGATTAAACCAGCAACACTAATATAGCCCGCATCTTCTTCAACCAAATCGATCATCCCAAGTTCCAGTTCAAGCTGATATAAATCCAGCATGCCTGTCGCCTTCCACGTCTGATCATCAACCTTCACCAAATCAAGTTGCTCATCGGCATCGGGGAATTCACCAGCAATCGCCTCAAATACGTCAAGCGGTGAAACAAGGCCCTGCACATTACCAAACTCATCGCTCACCAAAACCAATGAACCTTTAGACGTTCTTAACGTATTAATCGCATCAATGACTTTCATTTTTTCAAAAATGTAAATTGGACGATGACGTTTGATCAAGTCTTTCAATTGCTCTTCATCATCTAAGACATCGAGCAATTCTTTGGCGCGCGCAATACTGATCACTTTATCCAAGCTACCGCGGCACACAGGAAATAAACTGTGCGGCACAGACAGTACCTGTTCACGAATTTTCTCAGGTGAATCATCAAGATTGACCCACGAAATTTGACTACGCGGTGTCATGATCGACGCGACCGAACGTTCAGCCAATGTCAGTACACCGCCAATCATATAACGCTCTTCATCCGCAAAAGTTTCTTGCGCTTGAAGCTGATCAGGATCTTCAGCTTGGAGCTTGCCACCCATGAGTTTCAAAATAGAATCCGCAGTACGATGACGCAGTGGAATTTTCGCTTCATGTTTTGCCGCATTGCGCTCACCAAATTGGTTAAAGGCTTCAATCGCAATGGCAACACCAATACCCGAATAGATGTAGCCTTTAGGAATGTGGAAGCCGAAACCTTCCGCAATCAGGCTAATACCAATCAACAGTAAGAAGCTTAAACACAATATGACCACAGTCGGATGACGGTTTACAAAAGTCATTAATGGTTTTGACGCCAACAGCATGACCACCATGGCAACGACCATAGCCACCATCATCACATTAATGTTGTCGACCATACCAATCGCGGTAATCACCGAATCCAGTGAGAACACCGCGTCAAGGATCACAATCTGTGCCACAACTGCGGTGAAACCTGCGTAGACCACATTGGTGGTCAGCTTAACTTCGGGCTTACCTTCAATTTTTTCATGCAATTCGGTAACGGCTTTATAGACTAGGAACAAGCCACCAAATAAAAGAATCAGATCTCGCCCAGAGAATGTCCAATCTAAGACAGTAATCAGCGGTCGAGTCAACGTGACTAACCAAGTGATGATAAACAACAAGCCCAAACGCATTAAAAGTGCAAGCGACAGACCAATGACACGCGCTTTATCGCGTTGCTCAGGGGGAAGTTTTTCAGCCAAAATGGCAATAAAGACTAGGTTATCAATACCTAAAACAATTTCTAATATAATAAGCGTAAGTAAACTTACCCATATTCCCGGATCTAATAAAAATTCCATTATTTTATTACTCCAGAATTATGTTTCTGTTTTAAAAGCATAGACCTGCACGGCGACGGATCCATATTTGTGACCTGTTCAACTAAAGATGAAATAATTATGCCTGAGATGTGTGGCTTGTAATAATTTTTTTATGGTTTTTAACAAAATTTTAATATTCGACCACTTATTATGCAAAAAATACATAAAAATATCGAAATCTCTGTTCGAAATTTTGTCACTTAATGCCAATTGTCGCATTCCATAAAGATTAGACTCGGCGGTCATTTTTTAGTTTTTCTAATAAAACACATCTTAAATAAAAACCAAATTATTGTTTTTATTTAATTATTTATTTTAATAATAATTAAAAAATATCAATTCACTACAATTATGATTTTAATAAATGACACTTTTTGTTAAAAACACTAGTTCACAAATCCATTTTTTTCACTAAAATGAAACACGGCCAGCATTGTTGTAAAAGTGGTCAATTACCCAAACCAAGGATGCACGGATTGACAATCCGATCAAAGTAATCGAAGACAGGATTCATCGCTATGAACAATGAAAAAGCATTGACCTTCAATAAGACGTCAAAAATGCTTGCCAATACTAGCTATGAAGGCGCATATCTGCATTTGGACTCCTCATTTGATCAGCATCAAGTTAAAGTTGTGGTTTCGCATAATAACCAAAAGTTTGAAATGCACTTGCCTATCGTTCTACAGGACGGTTTTCCTATGGCTAAACTTTCTTTGGATTCTCACCAGAATGCTGAAGTCGAAGATGAAGTTGTACAATTTGCGCAAAGTATTGTGAGCTTCCATCAGGATAAAGACAGTTATGCCCTGTCTCTTCTAAACAGCCACGCTTAACTTTTCTTGATTACTGACGAAGGATATCCATTAACAGATTTTCTTTATGATGAAAAATCCAGTAATTTTGTATTGATAAGTGTATGAGTGTTCACATAAAATGTGTTCAAATGATCTATAAAATAAAAATACGATTCACGGGGAATCCGTCACATGACCAAAAAGTACAGTAAGTTCCTACCAGGTTCTGAAGATTTTTCTTTAGAAAGTTTTCCATTTTACTGGGTAACACAAGTACATGCACAGTATGTACTCAATGTCGATCACGCTTTAAAAAAGTATGGTTTAGATAACTCACGTCGTCGTATTTTACTGGCTCTAGATTCAAAGCCACATGCCAGTGTTTCTGATTTGTCTGACATGGTGGTCTCTAAAATGTCAACAACTACCAAAATTGTCTATCGGTTAAAGGATGAAGGATTGGTTGAAACTTATTCTTGTGAAGATGATGCACGTATCACCCGTGTTCTTCTCACCGAAAAAGGTGTTGAAATGACCAATAAGATCAATGATCTCACCAGTGTTGTACTTGAGCAATCATTTGAAGGCTTAACACCTTTGCAAATTGAAAAAATGATGGAAAGCTTAAAACACGTGTTTAAAAATTTAGCTCGCTAAACCGTTTAAAAGTCGAAAAAGTTGAGTTGGGGACTCTCTTTTTCGACTTTTATTTTCGGCACATGTGAACATTCAAACTCTCCAACAGGAAAGCCTTGTACAAAAGATTGAATATTTGGTGATTTCCAGCTGAGCCACTGCTCTAAGCGTTCATGTGGAATCACAATCACTGAGCGCTTCACATCACCTGGCTCATGAAACTCCCGCATCATTGGATGGTCTATAGCATCCATCGTAAGCATAGTTGCTGAACGCACTACCTCGCCTGCTATGCGACAGATTTCATAAAGTGCAGCAACAAATATCACCTGACCATCCTGTCGTCTAACACCCCATCTCTGCGGCTTTTGTTCTATATATTTGGACTCATAAAATTCAAAAACGGGAATCACCCCAAACTGATATTTGGAAGTGGCCTCAATAAAACTAGCCTTTTGCAAGAGTGTCTCACTTCGAGCATTATAGGTTTTCGTTGCAATACTCTTATCTTCGGCCCATTTCGGTATTAAACCAAAATGTACCTTACGCCACTCAAAACCTAAATTTGATTTAAACAATAAGGGTAGCTCATAACCAGGATAGACTTCTTCGACATAATCAAACGGAATTTCAGGTAGACCAAACTGTTGTACTTGAGCAAGGGTTAGAGGTTTAAAATTAGCGCACATGGATTTTCATCCAACTTGATGGTTAACAATAGTATGACGAGATTTATATAGCGAATTGTATAAGGCTTTTATCCGCATCGTCTAGTTGAGATACTGATTCAACCCCACGCTTAAACCCATTCATAGCTCTGAGCAAGCACTAATCTATAGACTCCTCTCACACGTGAGTAAATCGAACCTATCGACTCCCCCTATAGACACAATACGACTTATTCCAGCCAATAAAAAAGCCTCCTAAGAGGCTTTTTTAGCTTTACAGATTAGTCACCTGTATAACCTTTTAACTTCAAACGTGCAGCATGCAGAAGTGGTTCTGTATAACCTGATGGCTGCTCACCACCTTTAAACACAAGGTCATAAGCTGCTTTGTATGCATAACCATCGAAGTTTGGCGCCATAGGGGTGTAAAGCGGATCGTTTACGTTTTGTTCATCAACGATTTTCGCCATACGCTGCATCACTTCTTCAACTTGCGCCGCAGATACGATGCCATGACGTAACCAGTTTGCAACGTGTTGAGATGAAATACGTAAAGTTGCACGGTCTTCCATTAAACCCACGTTATTGATGTCTGGAACTTTCGAACAACCTACACCCAAGTCAACCCAACGCACAACATAACCCAAGATCCCTTGAAGGTTATTTTCAAGCTCTTTGGTTTTCTCTTCTTCAGTCCAGTTGGTATCTGTCGCTAAAGGTGGTGTTAACAAATCATCTAATGATAAAGGCTCTGTATTCAATAATTCTTTTTGACGCTCAGACACGTTGCATTGGTGATAGTGAATCGCATGAATGACAGCACCAGATGGAGAAGGAACCCATGCACAGCTTGCGCCCGCTTCTGGATGTTCAATCTTGGTTTTGTACATGTCTAAAAGCATATCTGGTTTTGGCCACATGCCTTTACCAATTTGTGCTTTACCACGTAAGCCCGCTTGAAGACCGATCATTACGTTACGGTTTTCATATGCTGGGAACCAAATTTGTGATTTCACTTCGCCCTTACGAACGAATGGACCTGCTTCCATAAAGGTATGGATTTCATCTCCAGTACGGTCCATGAAACCCGTGTTAATGAAGATCGTACGGTCTTTCGCTTGAGCAATACAGTTTTTCAAGTTTACAGAAGTACGACGTTCTTCATCCATGATACCGATTTTTAAAGTTTTTGCAGGCAAGCCAAGCGCTTGTTCTGAACGCTCAAACAACTCAACAGCAAAAGCAACTTCTTCAGGGCCATGCATTTTAGGTTTTACGATGTACATTGAACCTTTACGAGAGTTCTTGTTTTCGTTTTCACCTTTAATGTCTGCGAAAGACAATAGCGGAGTGATTAATGCATCCATGATACCTTCGTAGATTTCAGCACCATCTACAAGAATCGCAGGATTGGTCATGAGGTGACCCACGTTACGAAGTAGCATCAATGAACGGCCATGAAGTTTCGTTTCACCGCCAATCAAGTTTTTGTGCGTACGGTCTTTATTCAAAGTACGCGTAACAGTTTTACCATTTTTCTCGATAGACTCTGAAAGTGTACCTTTCATCAAACCTAACCAGTTACGGTAGCCTTCAACTTTCTCTTCTGCATCTACAGCAGCGATCGAATCTTCTAAATCCTGAATAGTCGTTACAGCAGCTTCAAGAACTAAATCTTTTACGCCAGCGGCATCTGTTTTACCAATTGGGCTGTTCGCATCAATTTCAATTACAACGTGTAAACCGTTGTTTAAAAGTACAATTTCTGTTGGTGCAGATTCTTCGCCATTGAAACCAACAAATTGTGCTTCTTTAGCCAAAGTCGATGTTGAACCGTCTTTTAACGTCACAACTAACTTTTTGCCTTCAACTGCATATTTTGTCGCATCAGCATGCGAACCATTTGCTAATGGGAAGATTTCATTTAAGAAGTTTTTAGCAAATGCAATAACTTTGTCGCCACGCACAGGGTTATAGCCTTTACCTTTTTCCGCGCCACCGTCTTCTGGGATCACGTCAAAACCGTAAAGTGCGTCGTATAAAGAGCCCCAACGCGCGTTTGCAGCATTTAAGCAGTAACGTGCATTACGCACAGGTACCACCAATTGCGCACCAGCCAATAATGCGATTTCTTCATCTACATTTTCTGTGCTGATTTGGAAATCTTCTACTTCTGGTACTAAGTAGCCAATTTCAGTAAGGAAAGCTTTGTAAGCTCCAAGTTCAAATTTGTTGTTGCGGTGCCATTCATCGATCTTCGCTTGAATGTCGTCACGCTTAGCCAATAGTGCTTTGTTCTTTGGGCTAAGATCGACAACGACTTGTTCAAAGTTTTTCCAGTAAGTTTCACTGTCCAAACCTGAACCTGGAAGTGCTTCATTTTCGATGAAATCGTAAAGTTCTTTAGCAATCGCTAACTTGCCTTTTTGAATACGTGCAGTCATTGTCTTTCCTGATATTGCTACTTTTTATACAAGAGATTCTAGTATACCGATTTAAACTTGGCTGAATAGTAATATCACCGTGCGAAATAGTGATCATTTTTTATTTAATAAAGTATACAAACTACCAAATAAAATACTGCTCAAGGCACAAGCATTATCAATTTACAAAATGCTCTTTAGTAGTTTATTAAGTTTTTGAAATGCCGAAATTAGACTTAAGTGCAGGTTTGCATATTTTTTACACTTAAAACCAATATTCTCCCTATTTTCAATCCTGATTAAGCCATGATTATTCAAAAAAGTCGATAAATTAATCGATGAAAATGCACATAAAAAAGCACCCTTTTGGGTGCTTATATTTTTAAATTTCTTCTTGCTGTTTACTTGCTTCAGCTTGTATTTGTCGATGTGCTTCATTCAAGTAATCATCTGATTGCATTTCCAATAAACGTGAACGCGTGCGTTCAATTTCAAAGGCTAATTTATCACCAGAGTACAAATCGATAATTGTATCTTCTGAGGTTAAAATCAGTTTTACCCCACGGTCATAAAACTCATCGACCAGATAAATAAAACGACGCGTCCCTTCAGAAAGATAATCGGTCAAATGCGGAACATTACTCACCAACACCGTATTATAAATATTTGCAATTTCGATAAAGTCAGCAGGACTACGTGGTTTTAAACACAGCTCTGAATACTCACACCATAAAACATCTTCAGTATGCCCGACCGTTTCTACAATACGATTATTAATAATAATCGGCTCATCTGAAATGGTTTGGGTTTGGGTCAGTGCGCTAAAACGCTGCGCAATCCAACGTTGGTGCTCATGTGTTAAAGGAGATTTAAAGAGTTGCGCTTGCTTTAAAACACGCAAACGATAGTCCACGCCTGCATCTACATTTAAAATCACACACTGCTGTTTCACCATTTCAATGGTTGGAATGAAACGATCGCGGTGAATACCGTTTTTATATAAACCATCTGGCGCAATGTTTGAGGTTGCCACCAAGGTAATGCCACGTGCAAAAAGCTTTTGGAACAAATCACTGAGAATCATAGCATCTGTGACGTTTGAGACAAAAAACTCATCAAAACAAATGACCACCGCTTCTTTATAAATTTGATCCGCAACCGCATCTAAAGGGTTACGCTGACCTGAAAGCTTGTTGAGCTCACGATGTACATGTTGCATAAAATGGTGAAAATGCATCCGTGTTTTACGACGAAATGGAATTGAGTCATAAAACTGATCCATCAACCATGTTTTACCACGGCCTACACCACCCCACATATACACACCACGGGGAGAAGTTTGACGGCGGAAACGACGGAATGCTTTTTTAGATGCCTTAAAACGTTGAATTAATTCATGCCAAACGCGATCCAACTCATGAACGGCCTGAGCTTGTGCCTCATCAGACATGAACTGCCCGGATGCTAAGGCTTGAGCATAACGCTCTGCAGGAGATAAGGGACTGAATGCGGTAGGTGAATTAAAATCTGACATATCATTTAATACTGTTTTTAGGCTATATCAATTATAGCGGAGTGGAAAAGTTAATATATAACACTTTGGCATAATTATGCTTAGGCTATTTCCCATATTGTCGTGGACTGTAACCAAACCACCGTTTAAATGCATGATTAAAGGCTGCAGGCTCCGAGTAACCCAATAACTCTGCAATCATTTCAATGGAATATTCCTGATATTCCATCAAATGTAGTGCACGGTCTTTCATTAATTGCTCACGAATTTGTTTATAACTGCTATTTAACTGTTGCAACTGGTGTCTTAAGGTTCGCTCTGGCAAATTCAACGCTTGTGCGGTTTCAGCCATGGTCGGCAGTAAACCACGTTGTAACTCCAAATAATCCTGTACACGTTGAATCAGACTTGGTTGCTCTGCCGTTTCTTCCAAACGTTGTAATTCCGCCTGACATTTGCCTGCATAAACGTTAAATGTCATCAAATCTGCAGAAGGAATTGGTACATTTAAAACCCATTCATCAAACCAAAATTCAGCTTGCTGCGTACCAAAACTCACTTGTTGACCATAAACCTGCTGATAGAGCGCCAGTTTTTTCGCATCATCAGGTCGTGAAATAGGTAAAGTAATTCGAATCTCAGGCATTTCCAGCCCAATCATCTTATAAATATCTTGTAAAAACTTATAGGTTCCCGCTATCTCAGAGTGTGCACGCAACTGTCCCACAGACGTTTGTAGGTCTCGCGGTAGATAACACAGTGCGACTTGATCATTTTGTTTTTTCAAACCCAATAAACCACTCAAATGCGTCAAACTTTGATAGCGAATACCCTGTTCTAACGCGGTATGTGTCGTTGGACTGGTCATCAATAACATCAGTAAAGGGCCATATCCCGCCAAGACATAATGCTGACCAATGAACAAGCCTTGCTCAGGCTCAATATCCTCTGCAATGATTTTCAAAATATCCCACTCTAGAGCAGGATGGATGATCGCATTCGGATCAAGCGACTCCACACGTAAGCCAATGCTTTGTAACTTTTGATCGACTGCGACTCCTGCTTTACACATTCCTTGAATCAAATACATCAAGCCAAGTACAGAACGTTTCATAATCAATTAAAAGCAAAATATTGACCTATGTTTTACTACAGCCACCTAGCGTACAACAATTGCCGAATCTATCAATTTTCTTGTCAGGGCTATCATAGACCTTCTGGATAGTTGCTCTACAATAAAGTAAAACAAAAAGGAAAAACAAATGCAGGCAGCAAATTCAACAATCCCTCAGGTAAAAATCGCCATTATTGGTGCAGGCTTTGGTGGTTTAGCGATGGCTATTCGCCTTTTGCAAAATAATATTCGTGATTTTGTCATTTTGGAAAAGGCCAGTGAGATAGGTGGTACATGGCGTGAAAACCAATATCCGGGCGCTGCTTGTGATGTACAGTCACATCTCTATTCTTTGTCTTTTGTACCCAAGACTGACTGGTCTAAACGTTATGCTGAAGCACCTGAAATTTATCAATACATCCAAACACTCACTACTGAACATCAATTGCAGTCTTATATCCGCTTTCACACCGAAGTCAGTGCTGCACATTACTTAGAAAATCAATGTTTATGGCAACTCACCCTTAATCAAAATGAAACTCTGACCGCCCAATTTGTCATTTTTGCATCTGGTCCACTGCATGTACCGCAAATTCCGCATATTGCGGGTATCGAGAAGTTTAAAGGCAAAGTTTTCCATTCATCACAGTGGGATCATAACTATGACCTCAGCAATAAAAATGTTGCCTCTATTGGCACTGGGGGTAGCGCGATTCAATATATTCCTGAAATTGCAGAAAAAGTGAAGCAACTCTACGTACTACAAAGGACAGCTGCATGGGTTATTCCTCGGGATGAACGTCGTTATTTACCCATTGAAAAAGCACTGTTTAATCGATTTGATTGGTTTCGAAAACTTCATCGAGCTCGTCTGTATTGGACGAATGAATCTCGTGTAGTTCCCATTATGAAACCACAGGTCATGAAATATGCACAAAAACTAGCAGAAGCCTATATTCGCCATCAAGTCAAAGACCCTGCAACTGCAAATAAGTTGATTCCCAACTATATTATGGGTTGTAAACGTATATTGGTCTCCAACAAATATTATCCAAGCTTTAACCGTAAAAATGTTGAGTTGGTTACCAATGATATTTTGGAATTAACTGAGGACAGTATCATCACCCAAGATGGAAAAAAACGTGCAATTGACTGCCTCATCTATGGCACAGGCTTTGTGACTGACCCACGTATTTATCTTAAACCCTTTAGCTGTACAGGGCTGAATCATGTAGAGCTTACAGACACGTGGCAAGATGGGGCCGAAAGTTACTATGGAATTAGCACCAAAGACTTTCCAAACTTATTCCAGCTTTTAGGACCCAATACAGTCTTAGGTCATAACTCAGTTATTTTTATGATTGAGTCACAAGTCAATTACATTCTACAGCTCATCGAAATGGCAGAAAAAGCCCAATCCCAAGCAATCGTTGTGAAAGCAGATACACAAGATCAATTTAATCAGCATTTACAAAGTCAATTTACAGATACCATTTGGCAATCTGGCTGCGTCAGCTGGTATCAACAAGCGGATGGGAAAAATTTCTCTTTATGGCCCAGCTATACATGGAAGTATTGGCTAAAAACACGAAAAGCCAATCCAGCAGACTATCGTTTTTTAAATTCTAAGCAAGATAGTCAAGCAATAAATTAAGATCGCGGTCATAATAAGTTAGTATTTTTTCACACTTTATTTGACATGCAATCGTTTTGGTTGATTTTTCAGCTTCTTATTTGTTTAGCACTTGGATTTGTTTTGGCGCGTCGTTTACCCAAATGGCTTGAACGACTTGCCTTTCAAATCCTGCCCTATTTTACGTATATTCTCTTAATCGCAATTGCGATTGAGTTTTCAACGACTTTGCATAGCATTGCCGAACCTTGGCAGATACTCAATCATGCAGCGCTTTTAGCAGTTATGACCAGTATCGGTGCTTTCGTCTGTTGTTACATATTATTTAAACTTTTGGGCTACCAACCGAGTCATGGCAAAGTATCCATGAGCCTTGTGAGCAAGTCATTAATCAATATCAGTTATGCATTTATCGCACTGGCCTTGGGTTATGGCTTGGCAGAGCTATCTTCAGGTTTCGGCTATACACTTCATATCAGTACATGGAACTTGTTACTGGTTTTCATGTTCCTGATCGGGCTTGATTTGGCCTATTCACCACTTGATCGCTCATGGTTGAACTGGAAAATACTGCTCGTTCCACTTGGTTGTATTCTGGGTTCAATTATCGGGGCGTTTGTAACGGCCTATTTTGTGCCGAGCATTCAACTAAAAGACTTGATTATGTTATCTCAAGGTTATGGTTTCTACTCCATGACTGGCATTGTGGTCACAGAGTTAAAGAATGCACATTTAGGCAGTATTGCACTGATGAATGATTTGTTCAGAGAAATCTTTGCGATTGTGTTTATGTATATCATTGGCTGGCGTTACCCCCGCTCTGCGATTTCATCTGCAGGTGCTACAGCAATGGATGTTACACTACCGATGGTCAAACAAGCCTGTGGGAATGACTTTATTCCACATGCCATGGTGAGCGGTTTCATCCTGTCAGTTTTGGCACCAATTGTCGTCAGCGTATTGGCTGCACTATAAAGCGTAGCGCTCTATTCAATGCTGTCTTTTTATTTTGCTATTGCCACTTCGCTCACCAACAATTCTTTTTAAAATTTAATCCATAAAAAAGCCTTTCGAATGAAAGGCTTTTTAGATTTCTAGTCGCTTAAAGCGTCGCTAAAATATCTTTGAGCATCTGACACGGGTTTGCAGACTGTGTAATTGGTCGACCAATCACTAGGTGTGTTGCACCGTCTAACATTGCTTGTTTTGGCGTTACAATACGCTTTTGGTCATCCGCACTTGAACCCTCAGGGCGAATGCCCGGCGTCACCAAGGCAAACTCTGAACCCAAAGCCTCACGCAGCATTTTTGCTTCTTGCGCTGAACATACCACACCATCTAAACCACTATCTTTAGTCAGTTTTGCTAAACGCTTGACTTGTTCAAATGGTTCAATATCCAGACCAATATCAGCTAAGTCTTCACGGCCCATTGAGGTTAACACCGTTACTGCAATTAGTTGAGTATTATAATTGCCAGCCTTTAAGCGCTCAACACAGGTTTCCATCATTTTACGGCCACCTGAAGCATGGACGTTTACCATCCAAACACCCATATCTGCAGCAGCACATACCGCTTGCGCAGTCGTATTTGGAATATCGTGAAATTTTAGATCTAGAAAGACTTCAAAGCCTTCACCATGTAAAGCTTTAACAATAGATGAGCCTTCATGGGTAAATAATTCTTTACCGACTTTTACACGGCATAATTGAGGGTCTAATTGCCCAGCAATCGTCATTGCGTCATAATGACTTTTTGCATCCAAGGCAACAATAATACTCATGGGGAGACCCTTCAAACTCACAAAATTATGGCATTATACGGACTAAGCCTAAAACGACCAAGACTATTTTTCTAAAAACTATTTAAAATTCAAACTAAGTTATTTATTCATATACTTTTTATATGGTTATCAATATTTTAAATCACAATAAAAAACGCCTTTGGCTATATAACCAAAGGCGTTTAAATCAAACTTGCTTCAATACTTCTAAGATAGAAATCTTACTTCATATTGTGGCTTAAAGCGGTGTAGATGGACGATCATTAGGATTGATATCTAACACCGTTTTTTCATGTCTTGTATGTGCTGCAGCTTCAGCAGCAGCCAGCTGAGCGGATTGAATCTGCTCTTTACGAAGGTGATCAATGTCTTTACGTAGTCGCTTAATTTCCCAACCTTTCTGGAATACACGAAATACCTGAACACCAATTAACAAACCCAACACAATCCCTAAAGCCATTGTCAATAATAACAATAGACCTAAACGCATTGCTGGAACCTGTATAAACAACAGATCAACGGTTAGCTCAGTTCCGTTTTGTAGTACCAAAGCTAGGCAGTAGCCAAACAGTACAATTAATAATGCGAATAATACGTAACGCATAAGCACCCCAATAAATTTTATTCGCCTGCAGTCTCGTTTACTGCATCACGTAATGCTTTACCTGGTTTGAAGTGTGGAACAGCTTTAGCAGCCACTTCTACTGACTTACCCGTTTTAGGATTACGCCCAACACGAGGTTCACGGTGATGGAGTGCAAAACTACCAAAACCACGAATTTCAATACGATTATCTGAAGACAAAGATTCAATCATTTGATCAATCATAATCTTAACAGCTTCTTCCACTAATGGCTCTGCTAAGTGCGGGTTTTTAAGAGAAATACGCTCTATTAAGTCAGACTTATTAAGTGCTTCAGTAGTCATCTGCGACCTCTTTAATTATCAAGCTACCTTGTAGATAGATTGATAATAACCTGTTTAAATACAAAACGGTAGCGTAATAAGTGAATACTACGCTACCGTTTATTGTATTTGTGTAAAAAGTATTAGTTAACTTACATTAACAATACAATTCAAACATCTACTTAGTTGCCCATTTGAGCTTTGATCAAATCACCAATAGTCTTAGGACCATTGTCTTGACCAGTAGTTGCTGTCTTCAAGTTAGCAACTGCTTCTTTCTCTTCAGCTTCGTCTTTCGCTTTGATAGACAAGTTGATAGAGCGAGATTTACGATCTACGTTGATGATTTTCGCTTCAACTTCTTGACCAACTTCAAGGAACTTAGTTGCATCTTCAACGCGGTCGCGGTTGATTTCAGATGCTTTAAGAGTCGCTTCAACTTCGTCAGCTAACTTAAGTGTTGCGCCACGAGCGTCAACAGCAGTTACAGTACCTTTTACAAGCGCACCGCGTTCGTTAGCAGCTAAGAAATCGTTGAACGGATCGCTGTTCATTTGCTTGATACCAAGGCTGATACGGTTGCCTTCAGCGTCTACAGACAAGATAACCGCTTCAACTGTGTCACCTTTCTTGTAACGACGGATAGCTTCTTCGCCTTGTTCGTTCCAAGAAATATCAGACAAGTGAACTAGACCATCGATACCGCCTGGTAAACCGATGAAGATACCGAAGTCAGTGATTGACTTGATAGTACCTGAAACTTTTTCACCTTTGTCGTGGTTCTTAGCAAACTCTTCCCATGGGTTAGCACGAGTTTGTTTGATACCAAGAGAGATACGACGACGCTCTTCGTCAACTTCAAGAACCATAACATCAACTTCATCACCAATCTGAACAACTTTAGATGGGTGGATGTTTTTGTTAGTGTGATCCATTTCAGAAACGTGTACTAAACCTTCAACGCCTTCAGCGATTTCTGCGAAACAGCCGTAGTCAGTTAAGTTAGTTACGCGAGCTTTAACGATTGAACCTTTAGGGTAACGGTTCATGATCGCTAACCATGGATCTTCGCCTAATTGCTTAAGACCTAAAGATACGCGGTTACGTTCTTTGTCAAACTTAAGTACTTTAACAGTAACTTCTTGACCAACTTCAACAACTTCTGATGGGTGCTTGATACGCTTCCAAGCCATGTCAGTGATGTGAAGAAGACCATCAATACCGCCAAGGTCAACGAATGCTCCGTAGTCAGTAAGATTTTTGATAGTACCAGTAACTGTTTGACCTTCTTCAAGCTGAGCAAGAAGAGCTTCACGGTCAGCTGAAGATTCAGCTTCCATAACAGCACGACGAGATACAACAACGTTGTTACGTTTAGCATCAAGTTTGATTACTTTAAATTCTAACTCTTTACCTTCTAAGTGAGTAGTATCACGAATAGGACGAGTATCAACTAAAGAACCTGGAAGGAACGCACGAACTGGACCGATGTCAACAGTGAAACCGCCTTTAACTTTACCAGAGATAACACCAGTAACGATTTCGCCGTCTTCAAAGATTTTTTCAAGTTTAGTCCAAGTTTCAGCACGTTTCGCTTTTTCACGTGATAAAACTGTTTGACCCATGCCGTTGTCAAGCGCTTCAACAACAACATCAACAGTGTCGCCAACTTGAACTTCAAGTTCGCGTTGTTCATTTAAGAATTCAGCGCGGTCAACAATACCTTCTGATTTAAGGCCAGTGTCAACTGTTACCCAATCAGAATCGATGTTTACTACAACGCCTTGGATGACAGCACCCTTTTCAACGTTGAGGTTTAATTCGCTTTCTTCAAAGAGGGCTGCAAAAGATTCGGTCATGATATACCTGATAAAGTCAGCGGTCTTGGATCAGACAAGGCCGGTTTAGTTAAGCGTCTACATAGTCCATTTTGAACTGATCAAGCTATGCTTCTGCTGAATATAAAAATTCGTTAGTTTGCTAATTGCTTATCGATATAAGCCGTCATAAGCTGAAACACCTCATCAATGTTCAATTCAGAACTATCAATGATGTAGGCATCAGCTGCTGGTCTGAGTGGAGCAACTTCGCGCTCCATGTCACGTTTATCACGCGCCTCAATATTAGCTAAAATATCGTTTATTTTAGCATCCAGCCCCATACCCTGCAACTGCTTTACTCTGCGTTCAGCACGAGATTGGGCTGAAGCGGTTAAATAAATCTTGGCTTGAGCCTCTGGAAAGATGGATGTGGCCATGTCTCGACCATCTGCAACCAAACCTGGTGCTTGTGCAAAAGCATGCTGACGATCGACTAGCGCAGCTCTAAGCTCTGGAATTGTTGCAACTTTTGATGCAAACTCACCAACTCGCTCAGTTCGAATGGTTTGACTAACATCCTCACCATTGAGCAAGACTTGTGTGCCTTGTGCAGAACTTAAAAATTGTATGTCTAAATGTTTAGCAATTTCGACACACTGACTCAGTTCGCTTGACAAAGCATCCAACAAATCTTGTTGATGCAATGACAGGCCCAACAAGCGATATAACGCTCCCGAATCAAGTAAATGAAATTGATAATGGGCTGCTATTTTTGCAGCCAGTGTGCCCTTACCCGAACCACTTGGACCATCAATTGTGATTATTTGAACTGTCATTGCTTACCCAAAGTTTGTTATACAGATTTAGCGAGTTTTGAAAAACCTAGTTTAATCGCAGATTTAAGCTGTGCAAGGATTAATTTACTTACAAAAGGTGCACGTGCCTGTAATTCAATCGTATAGGTCACTAACGTTTTATTCGAGTCAATCGGCTCAAACTCAATAATACCCAAATGATGTTTGATGAGTGGATTTTTAATAATCTTGTATTCAATACGCTCATTCACATTCATTAATGTAATTTGCTCTTGCAGCGGTTTAATTGGACCAAAACCCATACGACGTACAGAACCAAGTCCATCCGGACGTTCTGGATCTGCTGAATCTTTCACTCGCACCACTTGAACTGGTGCAAAAGCGACGTTATAGGTTGAGTGTTTAGAAAGTAAATCAAATACCTGCTCTACGGGTGCATTAAATTCTTTTTTAATCTGAATATTATTCATGGTGGTTCCAACGCCTTATTTGACAATAATTATTGTCATTTCATTTTACATGAAATTATTATTTTACGAATTCATTCATCCCTTTTCTTGTAGACGGGATAGTCGCTTTTGTTCGCGGCGCATTTTAAAAAAGTGACTGAGCTGCTGTGAGCATTGCTCATGTAAACAACCTGACTCAACCAAGAACTGATGATTATAATAACCCGTTTCAAATAATTTACGTGCACTTATAAGAGAGCCCGCTTTCGGCTCTGTCGCACCAAATACTACTTTTGAAACGCGTGCATGCACCAAAGCACCTACACACATGGTACAAGGCTCAAGCGTCACATACATGACCGCATCATCAGGTAAACGATAATTTTGTGTATTTTGGCAAGCATCGCGAAGTGCTTGAACCTCAGCATGCGCGGTAGGGTCATTTAGCGTAATAGGCGCATTAAAGCCCGAACCAATAATTTTATTTTGACTCACAATGACTGCCCCGACCGGGACTTCACCTTTTGACGCTGCAATAGCAGCCTGCTCTAAAGCAAGCTGCATCCATTCACTATCTATTTTTAAAACATCAGTCATAAAGATTAGATTACATCGTAATGTTTAAGGAGTTCATTCCAGCTTTCAATGCTCGTTGTTGGTGGATTACCAGCGAAAATACCCTTTAAGCTATTACTAGCCCCTTGTTTCCATGCTGGTGACAAGTCTTTATCCACTAAACGCGCACGCACACCCTCAACAAAGTCTGCATGACGAATTTTCCAGTCCGAAATTTGGGTTTCAAGCTCGAACACTTCATTCCAAGAATGAACCTGCTTGCCCCACTGCCATAGCAACCATGTTAATGCAGCAGTTGTTGGTGAGCCTTTTTGTAAGTTCTCACTGGCTTGACGAAGCCAATCGCTACGCGCATCACTTAAACCAACAATAGCATCATAATCATGCTCGAAGTTCACACCACGACATACACTATGAATGACATCCAAAGAGTTCTGTAATGGACCTGGGCCTACCGGACGATGTATACTGTTTAATGTGTCATCAATGGCTCTAAAATCACCTGCTGGATAATGACTCCAGTCTATATTGATAACTTTCTCAAGCACCGTATTACGCTGCGCATCACAGATATGTGTTGCCCAACCAATACCATATGCGCCCGCAGCCGTCATGATTGAACCCGTTAAGCCCGTGAACAAACCAATTGCCCCACGGTCCGCCAAGAAACGCGTTGCACCCACATCTGGGTACAAACCAATATTAATTTCAGGCATCGCTAAACGTGAATGCGGCGTCACTAAACGGAATGGTGCTGCCATAAACAGACCTAAACCACCGCCCATGACATAACCTTCACCCCAGACCAAGACAGGCTTAGCATAGTTGTGTAGTAATAAATCTAAAGCATATTCTTGCTCAAAGAACTGATTGGCTGTCTCAACTTCATCATTAATAACCAGTTGACGAAGTTTACGTACATCACCACCCGCACAGAACGCTTTTGGTGTGGTTGAATCCAACCAAATGGCTTTCACTGCGTCATCGCAATGAAAATCTTGAAACACTTCAAATAAAGCTGAAACAATCGTTTCATCTAAAGCGTGAAGTGATTTTGGTCTATTCAGACGAACAATGCGCCAACCATTTTTTGCTTCTTCTACAATCAAATCTGGATGGTAGTTTTTAGAAACGGGAGAATATGTCATGCGTCCAGCTGCCAATCTATAGGCTCAATGCCATGTTGTTTAAGATAATTATTGGATTTTGAAAAAACTTTACAACCGAAGAATCCACCACGGTTTGCTGCCAAAGGTGACGGATGTGCCGCCTTTAACACCAAATGCTTTTCTTGATCAATCCGTTGTCCTTTCCGCTGCGCATATGCTCCCCAAAGAATAAAAACAATATGCTCGCGCTGTTCATTTAAAACATCAATCACATGATCGGTAAAGTCTTCCCAACCTTGTTTTTGATGAGATGTTGGTTGACCAGCTTCAACGGTTAATACACTGTTTAACAGCAAAACTCCTTGCTGCGCCCACCGAGTTAAATCCCCTTGTTTAGGAATATCAATTCCTAAATCTTTATTTAACTCATGGAAAATATTACGTAAAGATGGTGGTAAAGCAAGCCCCTTTTGCACAGAGAAACTGAGCCCATGTGCTTGATTCGGTCCATGATATGGGTCTTGTCCGAGTATTACCACTTTTACATTCGCCAAAGGCGTCGTATTAAATGCATTAAAAATCAGCGCATTTGGCGGATAAATCACTTTATTCGCTTTTATTTCTGTAACAAGAAACTGCTTTAGCGCATCCATCTTTGTACTAAGCAAAAAGTCACTTAATCCATGTTTCCAACTGGCATCCAGCTGAATTTTATCAAGCTTGGTTTGCTGTTGTTCTGTTAAAGACATACTTGCGCCTTATTCCCTTAGTGTATATTCCGTGACAAATTTCACAGTTTGACTTGCAATTCTACATTCGGATTGTGAAATTGGATACCTTCTTTTAATTTAGTATACATTTCAGTATCCGCCCATTCCGCTTGGATTTGTTCTGAAAACTCAATCTGACTTAAATCTAACAGCCCCATCTGTGTATTTTCAATATCTTCAATAAAACTCTGCGCATAGCCCGTATCAGTCTCATGCACAATCACCGAGTACACTTCCACATCGCCTTCACCATTTTGAGTCACGGTCGACGCGAGTACTTGCTGTGCAAGATAAAAGAAAATACGTGAAAATTGTTCAGCGGATGGCGAAACAGGCAGCGACACCCAACGTGCACTAAATGTTTTACATGCTTGGATATATTCTGGATCATCGTTTTGCCAAAAACAAATCGCATGATCAAAAGAGTCATAAAGGTCTTTAATCACCCCTTTCAGCAAGCCAAAGTCATAAACCATTTGACCATGATCTAATTTCGATGCTTTGAGGAGTAATTCAACTTTATAGCTGTGACCATGAATGGAGCGTTTACAACGATCCGATGTACAGTTACGTACAATATGGGCATTTTCAAACTTAAATAACTTACGAATTAACATATGCCGTAATGCAATCAAACTTTCTGAGAATTGACTTTAATTATAAAGCAAAAGTAAACCTATGCTCATTTATTTTATTGTTCAATCCAATTGGTAAATCATATCAGCCTTACATTTAGCCTTTAAAAAGGTGACATACTCCGATATGCCACATAAACTGTTTGTTCTTTTCGCACCAAATCACTACTGAATTGACGTTTACGCTCATTGAGCATCACCTCTATTCTTACTTTAAAATAATTGGATTGAACACCTAGAAAATCATTAACAGCAGCCCGTTGCTCTTCTTCAATCTGATTAAACGGATCAATTTCCCACAACTCGCTGACATTAGAAAAATGTTTAAGGCTGGCCTGTTGTTGTTTTTGCATGTTTTGAATGGCAGATATATCCAGTTTCGGGTCAATACTGGCCAATACCAATGCAGGTGCAGTATTTACATTCACCTTTAATTCATTATTCGGCAAAGCACTCACATAAGGTGCAATCAGTTGATAGTTACGCCCCTCAAACCCACGCACCAACTTCAACTGTTCAACATTATAAAAAGCACGATTTGGCGCCAAGTAACCCTGAGCTAAACTTTGATAATAAGCAGATTCATCACCCATCGGGCCACTGACTTCATCATCTTCATCTTGCCAATCAATCACTGCTTCTGAAAGTTGCGCAGGCAACCCCACACGTACCAACAGTTTTTCAAACCAAAGTTTTGCAGCCTCATTCGGCTTTTTATCCGACTTAACTAAAGCATTTAAATTAAATTTTCCTGACTCATCTTCTAAACGCCCAGAAACAAAACCATCTTCCACTGGAAAAGCAGGCATGGGCTTCGCCCACGTTTCTTGTAGATGATCGACCTCTGCTGCATTTTGAGCATCATCCACCAACAGCTCAGAAAAAAAAGCTTCAGCACTTTTTGCGTATAACAGAGCTTGGTTTTGTCGCATTAAATAACCCGTACTCTCTGCGGTATTGCGCTGATGTTGCGCAATCGTAGCCGCAAGGATGGTTGCTAAAGCCACCATCACCAAAATGGTGATCAATGCAATGCCATGCTGAGAGCGCTTCAAAACATCCACCTATTTACAACGAAGACATTTAAGGAAAAATGGTTTTGCATAGAGTCCGTGAGTTTCATATCCTGCAACTTAATTTTTTTGTTTTAAAAAGTCTGTATTTAATAAACTAAACACCCATTCATAACTCACTTCATTGACAGTGAGGTTTATTTTTAAACCGCGCGGTAGTATTTTTGCCTGAGTTACATCATTTTCACTCAATGCCACCTCAGGCCATTGTGCCATTTCATTGGGATTGAGTAACATAATTTGAAATTGATCAACTGAATCAAGTAAAACACTGGTTTCTGGTTGATCATTACCGGTTTGATTTAAATTTTTATATTTATAACGGTACAGTTTTTTTTCATCTGCTTTGTAAATATATTCAACTCGCTCTTCAGGCGGTATGCCTTGCATTAAAGGATCAGTCACGCCAGTTTTACTAAAGGTCAACTGACCATTTTGCAACATGACTGCGGGTTGAACCTGCCCCGCAACATTGGCAGTAACTGGTACAATTTGCACAGTGTCACGTAACACTTGTTGATATGCTTCTTGTAGCTGACCTAAGCGCTGTTCATGTTGGGTATTACGCACTTTAATCTTGATCAGATAATCAAAAACCTTCCAACCCAAAGCTGAAAGCACAGCAAAAATCGCGATTGCCACCAATAACTCAACCAAAGTAAAGCCTGAGCGTTTTTTCATGGTTGGCTTCCATCACGATGGTTAAAAAAAACTAAACTCGTAACACCCGAATCTACTTTTCCAGTTTCAGTATTCACCAAGCTCACTTGTACATTGACGCGTTGCACATTAGTACTGATCGTTGCTTGCGCTGATTTATCAATTTGCCAAGTTTCACCTTGTTGGGTGATTTGTTTAGAGGCCGTGCCTTGTAGCCAATCACGATTGATTTCCATCATCGAAATTTCATTCAAGGCAACAAATTGTGACTTAGTACGTAAAATCGCATGTCCAGTAGACTGAGTATATTGCATACCCACTTTGGTTAAAGCGACCGCTGCTGTAGCAAAAATAGCCAGCGCCACCATCACTTCTAGCAATGTAAATCCTGAGCGAGGATTAATGAAATAATATTTCATCCGAGCGCAAGCCGGCAGACTATTCTTTAAATCTTTAGCTCGCATTTATTTTACCCAAATGATCAATTTCAATTTCTGCACCCACGGGCTCATTGGCATAATAAAATTGAATACGAACAGGTTTTGCTTCGCCATTCCCCAACCAAATCAGTTTAGGTGCACTCTCTTGGGTTAAATCATCGTTTCGGGCTTGGGAAACATCATAGTCTAAGGATTGCACAGCAAAAGAAACATTTTTGGCTAACACTTGCTGCGGGAACCCATTATATTTTTGCCATTTTTGTTGATTCAGCATTGCATTATTTTGTTGTTCTGTGGGTATGGTAAATTGAGGATTTTTATATTCAACAACAGAATAAGAAAAATCAGCCACATCGGTCGCAGGATAGATTTCTAATGCCAAAACACGTGCTTGATCATTTGCCTCACGTGCAATTTTCTGTACATCCATGATAAAAAAATCACGGGCTTGCGCAGCTTTACGTTGGTCAACTCCATTGATATTTAACATCACCAATGATGCCAGAATGGCCATAATAACAATAACCACCATCAATTCAACCAGTGTAAATCCTTGAATCCTTGAAGGTGGTTTCTGTTTCATACATCCTATCCGCTAAGCAAGATATCCCGCTGCGCCCGTTTGTTTAGGCATCGCCAGAGCTTGGTCGATGTAGGCCACGCGCAAAGTATCGCGCGACCCCAAATATCGTTGATAAAAACTAGAGTTCAAAATCGCAGCTGCACCATGCGTTAAAGACCAAATCGATGCCAAATAATCACGAACTGTCATTTGACTCTCTATCGACTCCAAATACCGCTCAGTCATACGAATAATTAAACGTAGACGTTGCTTTCGAATTTGATAAAGCTCAGTAAATAAATGATAGATCCCAACACCCGTGGTGGATAGTCTCTCTTCTATTTGATGAAACAACACCGTGCGTTCAGGATGATGCAAATGATGTAACATAAAAAAAGCTAGATGTTCAGGGAACTGCTTATCCGTATCTTTAATCATTTCAAGCAACATTTGCTCATTACGAATAATGAGCAACATATAGAGTTCATCTTTACTTTGAAAATGTTTATAAAGCGTACCTTTTGCTAGATCTAATTCTGCCGCCAATGCATCAAGGGTCATCCCTGCTTCGCCATTTTCTAAAAGCAACTGTTCAGCCACTTGGAAAATTAACGCTTCTCTTGCTCGAAACTGAGCCTGACGATCCATTTTCACCCTAGTACTCTCTTATACGCTTTTATCGTTTCAATTTATTTACTTCATGTTGAGAAGGTTTTCAAAGTTCTGTGTTGTGATGAAAGCCATCTCTTCCAAGGACTTATCATATACATCTGCCAAGGCTTTGGCTACATAAGGAACGTACTTTGGCTCATTAGACTTTCCTCTATATGGCATCGGTGCCAAATAAGGACTATCTGTCTCAATTAATAAGCGATCTAACGGAACTTGCTTCGCCACATCACGCAGGTCTTGCGCATTTTTAAAAGAGACAATCCCTGAAAATGAAACATAATAACCGCAGTCTAAGACAGCTTTGGCAGTTTCCCAGTCTTCTGTAAAGCAATGCAAAATTCCATGGGTCGATTTTTCAGCACGAATAATATCGACAGTATCGTGCTTGGCAGAACGGGTATGCACAACAACTGGTTTTTTTACGGCTTGTGAAGCATGAATATGTCGTGCAAAACAGTCTTTTTGCTCAGCGATGAAATCTGTACTATGAAAATAATCGAGCCCAGTCTCACCAATTGCCCAAACTTTTTCAGACTGCGCCAACTCAATTAAATAGTCTGTAGTTGCGCGAGCCATGGTTTCAGGATCTTCACAAGGATGCACCCCGACGCTATAACCCACATCGTCATGCCTTGCCGCAATTTTTGCCAGCTCAATATGATCATCAAGATCAACAGAGATACTCATAAAGCGGTGAACGCCCACTGCACGTGCTTGCTGTAATGCTAAATCCAAATCCCCATCATAAGGGGTTAAATCCAGCATGGTTAAATGGCAATGCGTATCTACAAACACAGGCGTTTCCTACTTCATGTACTTAATTACATAGTGTAACTAGTTCGCCCTTCAGACTTAAGACCTGCAAGCAACTTTTCCGCTTCTGATTTGTAATAAACCCCTTTCTCCCCAGAAAGTTGAATACCAAATCCTTGGAGTTTGATTCCATTTTGCTTTTGTGAAATCCAAATTACTTTACCTGTGAGAGGAATTTTCTGTGCTTGTTCTGGCAATGTTGCCAAAACAAAGACCTCCTCTCCCATCTTTACAGGTTGTTTGGATGGAATAAATAAACCACCCCCAACCACAAAAGGCATATAGCTTGCATATAATGTTGCTTTATCTGGAATATTGGCTTGAATGATTCCGCCCATACGTGGTTGCATAAAATTCCCCTGTTTTAAACATCCATCAACCGAATACACAATTGGTCGAGCACTAAATTAGTTTGTACGTTTTGTTCAATATATTGTTTTGACTGTTGCAACTCAGCATAAATTGAAAACAAAGTTTCAAGTGAATACCGTTCTGCCAACACACTAAAATCCAAATCAGTGTTTTTTAATTGCTGATTTAGCTTGACACAAATCAAATCAGACAACAAGTACTCAAACATTTGACTAAAATCACTAAATGCCAGCGCTTTATTCCACTTGGTCGCAATTGCCATCGGCATATTTTTATCTATCACCAACTTTTGCCAATCTTTTAAAAATTCAGCACGTTGAGGAATCCATTCACTCTCGGACAATGTAATTGCCTGCAACGGCATATGATTGGACAAATTCATCAACAAATGTTGTTGTGCCAAATCCGTATGGGGCAAATGCTGATTTAAAAATTGCTCTGCTTGCTGTTCATTTATGCGATCCAAAGCAAAATGTTGCAAACGACTGCGAATGGTTGCAGGCAGTTTTAAATAATGATCTGCCAATAAAATGATAACAACACGATCACCTGGTTCTTCAAGCGTTTTCAATAAAGCATTGGCTGAAGCTGTATTTAAAGCTTCGGCTGGTTCAATAATGATGACGCGCCAACCGTCTACCGTTTGCTGCACAAAAGGCAGCAGATCACGAATTTTCTCAATTTTGATCTTAGCATTTTGTTTCTTATTGTCTTCATCGGTAGTGATGTGCACATAATTGGGGTGCGTATCCGCCTTTAACCACTGACAACTCCCACACTCCCCACAGGCCAAATGCTTTGGCTGCCGCTTAGCACATAAGACCCAAGCAAGAAACTGCTCAGCTAAAGTCTCTTTACCACAACCTTTTTTGCCATAAAACAATAAGCCATGACCAATATTGGGAAAACGTGTGGTTAAAGTTTCCCAAATATTTTGATGCCACGGATAAATCTGCTCAGGCAGCGTTTGTTTCATGTATACGACCTAAGTTATATTATGCAAAATGAGCCACATCCATGGCATTTAAACGATCTAAATCCTCTTGTGTATCCACACCCGGTGGTAAGTTCGCTTCTGCGATATCAATTGCAATACGATGTCCATTTTCCAAAACACGCAGTTGCTCTAAGCTTTCGAGCGTTTCAAGTGTACCCATATCCCATGTCACATACTCTTGGAGCAATTTCACGCGGTAAGCATACAAGCCCAAATGACGGAAGGCTTGTTTATGCAACGTTTGTTGCACTTGCTTTGCAGCATCTCGGTCATATGGAATAGTGGCACGACTAAAATAAAGTGCTTGTTTGTACTTCGACATCACCACTTTAACAATGCTATCACGTTTAAATTCATCTAAATGCTGAATTGGTTCACACAAGGTCGACATTGAACAATCTGCTTGTGACTCTAAAAGTTGCGCGACTTGCTTGACCAAAGCCGCTGGCAATAACGGCTCATCACCTTGAACATTAACAATGATATCTTCACTAACCCAGCCCTTAATTTTTGCCACTTCACTAAGGCGGTCTGTTCCCGAAGGATGATCCGCTGAGGTCAACACCACATCCACGCCTTCAGCCATGCAAAGATCATAAATTCGCTGATCATCCGTTGCGACGCAGAGATCATCAAAACCATCCACTTTCTTCGCCTGATCAACGACCCGTAAAATCATTTCACGACCATGAATTTTAAGAAGTGGTTTTCCAGATAAACGTGTGCTCGCAAAACGCGCAGGAATAACAATATGCTTCATAATAGACCTTAAGAAATTTCAATACCTACAGCGGCGAGCTGTTGATGTAAGGTGTCATAACACGCCGTCGATAACACTGCATCGACAGGAACAACCCAAATATCACGGGCAAAACTAGGATTTTGTTTGAGCAACGCTAAAATTTTCACTGCATCTTTTTCAGTGGTAATAATGGGATTGGCATCGTCAAAAACCAAATCCTCTAACTCATATTCATAATGATCGGCAAACTCATGACACTGGAATTGCTGTACTCCCATACGCTCTAAAGTACGATAAAAACGCTGCGGAAACCCGATCCCCACGACCGCATAAAAATCATCTTGCGGATTGAAAGCTTTTGCCTCAGTACTATTCAACAGGTAAGGCTCTGCAACTTCTAAGTGCATGTGCATAGCACGACTAGGATGATCTGCATGTTCGATCACTATGCCTTGATCTAGTCTAGACTTTGGCTCTCGTAAATAACCTTCGGGCAATAACTTTTCATTGCCTAGTCCACGATTATTATCTAGGACAATCCATTCAATTTGGCGATTCAATGCCCAATGTTGCAGTCCATCATCACTAATGATCAGATCAATGGGATAGTGAGATAAAAGCAGTTCAATGCTTTCTTGGCGATTTGGACCCACTGCCATCGGTACATCAGTAGATTGCACGATGAGAGTTGGCTCATCACCTACCGTTTCAGGCAATGAGTTGAGATCCACCATAGTCGGAAATGGACCTTTGGCGCCATAACCACGACTGATTACACCCACTCGAATATTTTTACTTTGTAAATAACTCACTAAGTGAATGAGCAAAGGGGTTTTGCCACTTCCACCCACGGTAATATTACCAATCACCATAACAGGTACAGGAGCCGTATACGCTTTTTTAATATTGCACCGATACAACTTGCGGTTTAAAAGAAAACCGCCTCGATATAACCAAGACAGTGGACGAAGCACAATTAACCACTTTGCCTGTGAGTTCCAAGCATCCTGAATAAACTGTGCACCTGACATGACTTAGTTTTCCTCAAAATTACGCTGATGTAGCTGATAGTAAGCACCCTGCTTTGCAATAAGTTCAGCGTGTGTACCTTGCTCTACTATACGCCCTTTATCCATCACCACAATACGGTCCGCATTCTCAATGGTGGATAATCGATGTGCAATCACAATCGTGGTACGATCTCGCATTGCAGCATCGAAAGCACGCTGGATAAAGTACTCTGATTCATTATCAAGCGCGCTGGTAGCTTCATCTAAGATCAGCACAGGCGCATTTTTCAAAATCGCACGAGCAATGGCTATACGTTGACGTTGACCGCCCGATAAATTAAGGCCTTGTGCACCTAACTTGGTGTTGTAGCCTTGTGGTAAAGCCATAATGAAGTCATGCGCATAGGCCGCTTTTGCCGCCGCAATCACCTCTTCATCCGAGGCATTTTCAAGCTGACCATAGGCAATATTGTCACGCACAGTGCGGTTAAATAAAACCACTTGTTGATTGACCATTGCCACTTGGGTACGCAGACTATTGATTTCAATATCGTGAATATCGATACCATCAAAGAGGATTTGGCCCGAGGTCGTATCTTGAAAACGCACCAGTAAATTTACTAGAGACGTTTTACCAGCACCAGAACGCCCCACTAAAGCAATCGTCTCACCTTCTTTGACACTCAGATTAAAATCATGCAGCGCTTGATAACCATCCACATAAACTAAGTTCACATCTTTAAAGTCGATATTACCTTTCAGTACTGGAGTTAAAGTCCCAGTATTTTTTTCTTCAGGCAAATCTAAAATTTCAAAGACGGAATGTGCTGCCGCCATACCCCGTTGAATTTTTTCATTCACATCAGTCAATGCTTTAATTGGCCGACTCAACATACCTGCTGCAGTAATATACGCCACAAATTGACCCGCGCTGGTATCTTGCAAAATTTCTGGGCGTAGTGCGATCCACATCACAATACTCAGAGCAACGGACATAATCAACTGTACAATTGGACTATTGAGCTGTTGCACAACCACCATTTTCAAACCGCGTCGTAAATTCTCCAATGAGGTATCTTTAAAACGTTGTTGCTCATACCCTTGACCACCAAAGCCTTTTACCACCAAGTGACCATTGACTGTCTCTTGTACCACGTGATTGACATCCCCCATGGTGTCTTGGACTTGAATGGAAAGCTTACGCATACGCTTAGCTGCTTTACGAATAAGCAAACCAATCAGCGGAGTAAAAATCAGAATACACAAGGTCAAACGCCAGTTGCTATATATGAGGTAACCGAGCAACGCAAGAGTGATTAGGCCTTGTTGAACAATAGTTTTTAATGATTCTGAAGATGCAGCTGTAAGCTGCTCCACATTAAACATAATCTTCGCAGTGATATGACCACTGTTATTATCAAGATAATACTGCGAAGGAAGACGTAATAATTTTGCAAAGACTTCTTGGCGAATATTAAAGACCAAGTTTCTGGAAATGACCGCTGTAAAGTAGCCTCCCATGAACAAACCCAGCCCACGAAAGAACATTACCACAACAACCAAAATTGGGAACAATGTCGTAAAACCTTGATCACGGTGTTGAATCGCTTCAATAATTTTTTCAAGTAATTTAGCGACAGAGACTTCTGTCGCCGCATTTATAGCAAAACCAATCACCACAAGAATCGCTACGCCCCAATACGGTTTTAAATAGCTCAGTAGACGTAGATAAACTTTTAAATCGTGTTTCACTAATAACCTCGAGAAGGCACTTTGGTACTAATATTAATATTTACAAATCCCAACTGACCAGCCACATCCATCACACGGATCACATCCTGATGGGTTGCTTTTGCATCTGCTGCAATCACGAACATTAGATCACGACGGTCATTGGAAATCTGTTTAATTGCGGTATTTAATTCTGAAACATCTTTCGATGCAATAGACTGGCCATTAATTGAATAATGCCCTGTGGAATCTACCACCACTTCGATTTTATGATCAAATGTTTTCGGTGGAACCCCTTGCGCATCAGGCAAGGTTAAATTCATACGACTAAATTGATTGAATGTGGTGGTCAGCAATAAAAACACCAAAATAAATAATAAGCAATCAATCATTGGTGTAAGGTTAATATGAACATCTTCAACTTGTGAACGTTTGAATTTCATACTTCACCTTAGCTCGCTTGCTTCACAACAACATCATCATGGTTTTCAAGCACAGTTTCTGTTTGCTTATAAAATAAAGCCGCATGAAATAAAGTCGATTGCTGTTCTAATTCAGCAACATACTCTTGAACTAACCGCTGAAAATAACGATAAGCAAATAATGCGGGAATCGCAATGAACATTCCTGCCGCAGTTGTAATCAGTGCTTTAGAAATCCCCGGAATCATCAGTGTTGGATTACTACTATTCCCAATATCAATCATTAAAAATGACTCGATAATCCCAAGTACCGTTCCCAATAATCCTAAAAGAGGCGCGACAGCACTCAATGTTCCCAAAAAATTGATGTTTTTTTCAAGATAACCAATTTCCTGAGAGGCTGTTGCTTCCATCTGTGCACGTGCAAACTGTTCACCTTGTGCCTTACTTTGGTAACCAGCTTCCAAAATACGACCCAATGTCGTTGCCTGTAAATCCTGATTTTGTTTAAGTTTAGGCAAAACCATTTGTACGCTTTGCGCTGGGTTTAATAGCAAATCTTTCGGTAAAATAGTAGTTTTCTTCAAGCGAATAAAACGCTCTAAGCTAATCGCAACAGTAAAGATCGAACAGAGCACAAGGGGCAGCATAAGCCACCCACCTGCTTTTACCAATTCCCACATAACACTTCCCCAAGTATTTAAAATAGAAAATAAAATTATTCAGCTAAGCAAATATTCAAAATACCATCCAACTCATCTAGTGAATGATAATGAATCGTGAGCTTGCCTTTCCCTTGTTTATTATGATCAATTTTGACATTTGCACTAAAACGATCTGTTAAGCGCTGTGTCAATTGTTGAAGATCTGGTGCAATTTCCGTTTTCGATTTTTCTTGTTTCGGCGCATTGAGATCACGAACATATTGTTCAGTTTGGCGAACGGATAAACTTTTCTCTATCACCAATTCTGCGACTTTCAGTTGATCTTTCCCTTTCAAAGTCAAAATGGCACGAGCATGTCCCATATCCAATAACCCCTGCTGCATAAAGTCTTTAACTTGCTCAGCTAGACTTAATAAACGCAGCAAATTACTGACTGTGGTACGCGCTTTACCTACCGTATCTGCAATTTCTTGATGACTTAAACCAAACTCTTCATGAAAACGTTGTAATGCCATCGCTTGATCAATCGGATTAAGGTCTTGACGTTGGATGTTCTCAATCAACGCCAGTGCAATTGCAACTTGGTCTGTTAAATCACGAACAATGGCTGGGACTTGCGTTAAGCCAGCAAGTTGAGCCGCACGCCAGCGACGCTCACCCGCAATAATTTCATAGGGATGCTTTTCATTATCAATTGGACGAATCACAATCGGCTGCATCACACCATGTTTTTCAATCGATGCTGCTAACTCTTGTAAGTCTTGCTCATTAATAAAACGACGTGGCTGATATTCACCACGCTGCAATAAATGCACATCAATTTGTTTTAGCTGACCGTGATCAAGAGCTTGTGCTTCAAGTTGTAATTTCTCTTTTTGAATGGAACCGAGTAAGGCATCTAAACCACGACCTTTTGCCAGTCCACGTTTTTTAACGGTCATGCGTTACTTCCTTTTTTCACTTTGCTTTTCTTAATCATTTCAGCTGCTAAATGTAAATAAGCAACTGCGCCCTTCGAGCTTTTTTCAAAATAAATCACAGGCAAACCATGCGCAGGTGCTTCAGCTAGACGCACATTACGTGGAATGACCGTGTCATAGAGTTTTTTGCCAAAGTATTGTTCTAATTCTTCAGACACATCACGTGTCAGTGCATTACGTGCATCATACATGGTGCGTAGAACACCAATAATTTTTAACTCAGGATTCAATGCTTGTTGAATGCGATCAATGGTCTGTGTTAAATCTGCCAAGCCTTCCAAAGCATAGTATTCACACTGCATTGGAATCATCACACCATCCACCGCTGCTAGTGCATTAACTGTGATCAAGCTTAAGCTGGGCGCACAGTCCACAATGATGTAGTCATATGTTTGTTCAATTTCTTGCAATGCGTCACGCAGAATAAATTCACGCCCTTCTTGCTCAGCAATCGCAAGTTCAACTCCCGCCAAATCACGGTTTGCACCCAAGACCTTATAACCCACTTCCGCCTTGGTAATAGCAGTCTCTATAGGCACTTCACCCAGTAAAACATCGGTCACTGAATACAGTAGGTCATTTTTTTGAATGCCTGAACCCATGGTCGCATTGCCTTGCGAGTCCATATCGACCAATAAAACACGCTTTTTAAGTACTGCTAAAGATGCAGCCAAATTTACTGCGGTTGTGGTTTTACCTACACCACCTTTTTGGTTCGCAATCGCAATAATTTGTGCCATGACCCGCCCAATCCTTTGAATTTTTTTTAGATACGTTTTAATAAAAGTAAGTGTCGTTGTTCGTCCAAACGTGGAACTTTTAACGCAATAATGTCACAACTAAATTCGTTTTTGAATGCTTCAACTTCGTCATGCGGAACCAAGCCTTTCATCGACGCAATAATGCTGTCTTGGTGCATATAAGGCTTCGATGCATTGATAAAATCGGTTAAAGAAGCAAATGCACGACTGGTAATCACATCAAACTGACCCAAATCATGGATGCTATCTTCATTTTCAACACGCGTTTGAACTGCAATTACATTGGTTAATTTTAGATCTGCAATAAACTGCTTTAAAAAACGAATTTTTTTACCATTGGAATCGAGCAAAACACATTGGCGCTCAGGTTGGCATAGAGCAATAATCATGCCCGGCATACCACCGCCCGTACCAATATCCAGCAAACGACCTTTCGGCAAATCTTTTAAAATACTTAAACTATCTAATAAATGCTTCACCAGCATTTCTTTAGGATCGCGAATCGCTGTTAAATTGTAAGCTTTGTTCCACAGCACAAGTGCATCTTGATACTTCAGCAATAAATTTAATGCTTCTTCACTCAAATCTAAGCCAAGCTTTTGACTACCTTGCTTTAAGTCTTGAAAAAATGGATGCATAAAGAAGACATCTCAATAAAATTAAACTGAAGTATACCGATTTCTCAGCCGTGGAACAGTAGCTAACGCTTAGTGATTATGCACTTAAACGTACATACCTTGACGAATCTGTAGATCTAGATCACTTAATCGCTCAGGTGTGCCAACATCCACCCATGCGGCTTGCATTTTCTCGGCAGAAATTTTTCCAGCAGACATCGCTTCTTTTAGCAATGGAGCCAACGGACGCTTACCTGCTTCCAATCCCTTAAACATCTGTGGATGTATAACTGCAACACCACTATAAGTCAGTGCTTCGCCTGACTGCTCTTGTTCAAAGGTATAAGCACGCCCTTGATTTAAGATAAAGTCGCCTTTGGGATGTTGTGTCGGGTTGGGTACAAATACGAGATGCGCAAAATCGGCGTCCAATTGCACATCAAGTAAAGATGCAAAATCAAAAGTGGTCCAAACATCGCCATTCACTAAAATAAACGGTTCTGTCCCCAACAGTGGTAGAGCATTGATAATACCACCCGCTGTTTCAAGCCCCTCTTCTTCACGCGTCCAACGAATAGTCACTCCAAACTGCGAACCATCGCCAAGTGCACCAATCAAGACATCGGCCAACCATGCAGAATTGATCACAATTTCTGTGACCCCAATTTGCTTGAGTTTTTCAATATGCCAAACGATCAGTGGTTTGCCACCAACTTCAAGCAGAGGTTTCGGTTTATATAATGTTAAAGGACGCATACGGTTTCCAAGCCCCGCGGCCAAAATCATTGCTTTCATGCTGCAACAACCTCATATTTGCCATATTTTGCTTCAAATTTCGGCATCACTTTATCGCAAATAAATTGCATGAAAGGTTGTAATTCTGCATAAGGTTTGCTTTCTTCGAGTAAATACCACATCACACGTGGTAAATCTTTCAGATAACCTGATTTTCCATCACGTTCAAATAAACGCACAAAAATACCTAAAATCTTAATATGCCGTTGTATGGCCATCATGTCAGCATCTTGCTTAAACTGTTCAAAATCACGCCCTTCTTTGGCAGAAGCTGGCAATAGGTCATAAAACACTTTAAACCAATGATAAACGCGCTCAGGATTCCATTGCACATACGCATCACGTGTAATTGAGATCAGATCATAAGTATCGGCACCAATCACAGCATCCTGAAAGTCAATTACGCCTTGCTCTTGCTCATCTACCAAAAGCATGAGATTACGACTATGGAAATCACGATGTACAATCACTTGAGGCTGAGCCAAAGCAGCATTGGCTAAAATTGCAAATGTACGTTTAATCAGCGCAGACTCATCATCAGAAGGTTGAATCTGTAAACTTGGCAATAACCAATCTGTCAACAACGACATTTCGGTCATTAACTTCTCATAAGAATAAGCTGGGAAATGACCTTCACCATCAATAGATTGCAATTGAATCAACTGTTTAAAACTTTGCTCATAATGTGCATCGACAGTCTTGTCATCGAGCTGTGTAGACAGTAGCACATCACCAAAATCTTCAAGCAATAAGAAGCCTTGCTCCAAATCTTTCGCCACAATATGTGGTACACGAACACCGTTCGTATCAAAAAATTCATCAATCGTCACAAAAGGCACACAATCTTCTTTTTCTGGTGGTGCATCCATCAGCATAAATGTTTTATTATTCAACTTGATTCGTGCATAACGACGGAAACTTGCATCGCCTGCTAAAAAGTTAATTTCAAATTGATCTGAACCAAGTACAGATGAAATCCATGTTTGTATCAATTGTTCACGTTGTGTATTCATTTGCGATAAATTCTAATACAGGCTGAGTTTTTAAAGTGCTAAGTGTAGCTACTTATCAACTTTTTCTCTATGATGCGACAATAATTAATTGCGTTTTAAGCATACTTGGTAAATGAGACACATGAAGCATCAGTTTAAATTTAATCCTTTAGCGACTGCGATATTTACCCTTCTTTGTGGTAGCTCAATCACAAGCTATGCTGCAACACCAACCTCGTCTATTTCAGATGAACAACAATCGCTAAAACAAGCACTACAAGAAAGCTATCCTGGGCAAAAGTTTTTCGAACAATACTATGTCGATAAGTCATCTCCTGAAGCTCAACAGCGCCAAGGACGTTACTTAAGTTCCGCGTATTGCCAAGGCACATGGCTAACCCCTGTAAGCCCTGAAACCAAAGCCGCTGACGCAGCCAATGCGACATCCACCATTACAGCGGACTATGGTCACTACAACCCACAAGGTGACTCTGTTCTTGAAGGTAATGTCCTGATTGATCAAGAAGGCCGTCAAATCCGTGCCGATAAAATCACCATTGATCAAACCCAGACCTTTGCCAATGCTGAAGGACGCGTGCAAATGGCGCAAAGTGGTTTATTAGCGCAAAGTGACCAAATCAATTACAACCTAAAAACTCAACAAGGCGATCTGAAAAACAGTTTTTACATTTCAGAAGAACAACATGCACATGGGCGGGCCGACCAAATCTTACGTGAGTCACAAACGACCACCACGCTAAAAAATGCAACTTATAGCACCTGCCCACCAGAGCAATCGCCAACATGGAAAATCCAAGCAGATGAAATTAAGTTAAATCAAGAAACTGGACGTGGTGAAACACGTGGTACAAAACTTTATGTTAAAGATGTACCCGTTCTCGCTGTTCCTTATTTCAACTTCCCAATTGATGACCGTCGTACTACCGGTATTTTGACACCAAGTTTTGGCTTCACCAATGATGGTGGTGTCGAGCTTGCAGTACCTGTTTATCTCAACTTAGCACCTAACTACGACGCGACCGTTACGCCACGCTATATCAGCGACCGCGGCCCAATGTTTGAGGGTGAGTTTCGCTATTTGACTGAAAACTTTGGTTCAGGTCAAATTTGGGGGGGGTACTTAGCTGGTGACCGAAAATATGACGATGAAGACCGTAAAGATTTGCACTTTTTACATAACTGGCAAATCAATGAACAGTTCTCAACCAACCTTGAATATAACTATGCTTCAGACAAAGACTACTTTACTGACTTAAGCAATAACCCAAACACCAAGACAGACTTAAACCTGCGTCGTGCTTGGGAGTTAAACTATAAAAATGGAATTCCTGGTCTAAAGGCCCAACTGAAAGTTGAAGACTTCCAAACACTAGACGAAACTACACCCTACGTTGACCGTCCGTATGCACGTTTACCACAGTTCTTACTCAACTATAAAGCGGGTAATGCACTGGGCTTAGAATACGAGTTCAACAACGATACGGCTTACTTTAAAAAGGACTTTGGGACTATCGACGGCGATACCAACGATAGCTTTGAACCAAGCGGCACCCGTGTCTATAATGACTTTTCTGTACGCTATAACTACCGCACACCATGGGCTTTCGCCATTCCTGAAGTATCTATTCGTAATGTAAACACATTCTACGATCAAGACACTATCAATGAGTTTGACAACACCAACCGCTCATCGAACGACAAATCTTATGTCGTGCCACAGGTGACTTTTGATGCAGGTTTAACCTTTGAAAAAGAAGGCACTTTCTTACAGACCTTAAGTCCACGCATGTTCTATGCCTACGCACCCTATAAAAATCAAGATGGCGCACCAAACTTTGACTCTGCAACAGCATCGATCAACTATGATCAGTTATTTAGTGCAAATCGCTTCTATGGCCATGACCGTCTAGAAGACAATAACTTCTTGTCACTGGGCTTAAGTTATAGCTTATTTGATACTGTGGGTTTAGAACGCTTAAAAGCCAGTGTGGGCCAAAGCTATTATTTCGAAGACCGCCGCGTAACGCTTGACCAAACAGCAGATGTCTTTGATAGAGAAAATCACTCTGGTCCGATTGTCAGCGTATCTAGCCAGCTCTCACAAAACTTTACCCTCGGTGCAAACTCAGCATGGATGGCAAATGGCGATAATGCGCAACGCGACTTACAACTTTACTTTACGGGTGATAAAGGCAACCTCTATAACGTTGGCTATTTCTACCGTAAAGAAATTGCAGACCGTCAAGAACATTACGACCAAGTAGTTGCATCTTTTGTACAACCTATCCATAACAACTGGCGTATTATGGGCCACGCTCAATATGACTTAGACAACAATGTCGCTCGTGAATACCTCCTTGGTGTCAATTACGAGTCTTGCTGTTGGGGGATCTCCGTTTATGGTCGTGAGTACTATAACGACTTGGATGACGTCAATGCTGCAGGTATAGAACCTAAACGTGCAATTATGGCCGAAATTACACTTAAAGGCTTAGGCGGACTCAACAGTAAACTTTCATCATTACTAGAAAACCGTATTCTAGGCTTTAACAATATTAATCAGACTTGGACAGACCGTTAATGAAGACAAAACAGTTCAAACAATTTTTTAAAGCGAGTGCTTTGGCTTTAGCTCTCGCAACCGCTATTCCAACTTTTGTACATGCGTCGGATGAAGTTGTTGCTGTAGTCGATAACAGTGTCATTTTGAAGAGTGACTTAGAAGCAAGCATGGCTGAGCTCAAACATCAACTTGAGAGCCAAAAGAAACAAGTCCCACCAGAGCAATATTTGGCACAACAAGCATTAGAGCAACTGATTATTCGTCAGACTCAGCTTGAACAAGTGAAGCGTTACAACATTCAACCTGATGAAAAAAGCTTGAATGAAGCGGTTTTAAATGTTGCAAAACAATCTGGTAGCACTAGCCTAGAAGCATTCCAACAAAAGCTCGATAAAATGGCACCAGGAACCTATGCTTCTTTGCGTAGTCGCGTTGCTGAAGATTTAGCCATCAATCGTTTGCGTCAGCAAATCGTTACCTCTCGTATCCAGATTTCAGATCAAGACGTTAAAAACTTTTTAAATACCCCACAAGGTCAAGCAGCACTTGGAAACCAAGTGCATGTGCTACATGTGCGTGTTTCAGGTGACAATGCTGACGCTGTGGCGAAGCAAGTTAAAGCGGTACTAGCAAACGACAACGATGTCGCTGCAATTGCTAAAAAGTTCAGTACTGCTGGCACTAAAGTTGAAGGTGCAGATATGGGCTTTAGAGCACTTTCTGACATCCCTAGCGAGCTTGCAGCACGTGTGAGTCCACTCCAAGTGGGACAAATCACAGATTTAATTACAGTACGAGATGGTGTGCATCTTTTAAAGTTAGTTGAACGCAAAGGTGCTGAGCAAAAAGCGATTGTGCCCCAATACAAAGCACGCCATATTTTGATCCAACCGTCTGAAGTGGTTAGCCCTGAAAATGCTAAACAAATGATCGAAAGCCTGTATAACCGCGTTCAAAAAGGTGAAGACTTCGCAGTCTTAGCTTCCACCTACTCTAATGACACAGGTTCAGCACGTGATGGCGGAAGCTTGGGTTGGGTCAGCCCAGGTGTGATGGTTCCTCAGTTTGAAGAAACCATGAAAAATACACCGGTAGGTCAAACCAGTAAACCTTTCCAAACCCAATTTGGCTGGCATATTCTTCAAGTGACTGAAACACGTCAACAAGACATGACTGCTGAATACCAAGAGCGTATGGCACGTCAAATTTTAGGTGAGCGTCAATTTGATGCAGAACTTGATAGCTGGTTACGTGAAACCCGTAACAGAGCTTATGTTGAAATTAAAGATCCTAACTTAGACCGTAAGAACAACAAGTCATAAGTTTGGATAAATAAAAAGACCAGCATTTATGCTGGTCTTTTATTTTCCACTTGGATGAAAACTAAAAATTAGGTATAAAAAAAGCCTCTCATGTGAGAGGCTTTTTTAACAATCAATTAACGATTATTTTCGTCATCTTGAGTGTCTTCAAATTTTGATTCGCCATCAAAACCAGTCGATTGACCGCCGAAGCCACCTTGACCGCCGAAGCCACCTTGACTGCCAAAGCCACCTTGACCACCGAAACCACCTTGACCACCAAAGCCACCTTGACCACCAAAGCCACCTTGTTGACCACCAAAACCGCCTTGTTGACCACCAAAACCGCCTTGTTGACCGCCAAAGCCGCCTTGTTGACCGCCAAAGCCGCCTTGTTGACCAGCACCGGCAGGTGCACCAGCAGGACGTGGGTTACGTGCAGGAACAACTGTAGAAATTGCATGCTTGTAAACCATTTGGCTTACTGTATTTTTTAATAAAACAACATATTGGTCGAAAGATTCAATATGACCTTGTAACTTAATACCGTTTACAAGGAAGATAGAGACAGGAATACGTTCTTTACGGAGAGAATTTAAGAACGGATCTTGCAAAGTTTGACCTTTAGACATGTTATAACTCCAAAAAAATTTAAAAATCAGCGCAAAAAACTATCTTTATTTTTCAATTAAAAATTATAAAAAAGATAGTAGCTAAATTTTGCTTTATCCGTAGCAGTTTCGCAAGTCTTCTTGTGCCTGCGTGATAGTAGAATACGTTGTAAATTTATGTGCCTCTTGCAAAGATCTTAACCAAGTGTATTGACGTTTGGCAAGTTGTCGTGTCGAAAAAAGTGCTTTATCCTCCATTTCACGTTGTTTTTCGACAGTTTTATCTCCTTTTTGTAAAAATTCGAGTGCTTGTCGATACCCAACTGAGCGCATAGAGGGTAAATTTTCGTCTAAATCGTATTTTTTCATAAGTGCTTCCACTTCATTCAAAAATCCGATGTCCCACATAATTTTCAAGCGTTGTGCAATTCTTTGGTGCAATTCGGCACGGTCTGGCATCAAAGCATAATTATGAAAATTATAGCGATAAGGCACGTTTTTAGGTTGCTCAGCTTGAAGTTTAGTAATAGGCTGCCCTGTCAATTTGTAAACTTCTAAAGCGCGAATAATCCGTTGTTTATCACTCACTTTAAATTTTTCGCCCGCCAGTGGATCCACACTGCATAATTCCGCATAGACCGCAGACCAACCCTCACTTTCACCTTTGGCTTCTATTTCAGCACGAACAGCATAATCTGCACTCGGTAAATTGCTTGAAAGGCCTTCTAAAAGTGCCTTGAAATAGAGCATGGTTCCACCCACCAAAATCGGGGTTTTACCTCGTGCATGCATGTCATCAATTAAACCACATGCATCTTCAACAAAGTTTGCTGCCGAGTAGACTTCTAATGGGCTAATAATATCGATAAGGTGATGTGGATATTGCAGCAACTCTTCTTTGGTTGGTTTAGCTGTACCAATATCCATATCCTTAAAAACCAATGCTGAATCTACAGATATCAGTTCAAAATTCCCTTGCTCATAGAGCTGACATGCCAAAGCAGTTTTACCACTTGCAGTTGGCCCCATTAAATTGATGACCGGCAATTGAGTTGACATGTACAACTACTCTCCTCGAGCAAAAAGCTTATCTAGTTGAGCCAATGGAAACGCACGCCAAGTTGGGCGACCATGGTTACATTGGCTGGCAAATTCAGTTTGTTCCATTTGACGAAGCAAAGCATTCATTTCAGAAAGACCCAAAATGCGATGGGCGCGAACAGCACCATGACAGGCCATACCCGCTAGAATTTGATCACGCTTTTGCAGTAAGCCCTGCGCTTCATCATTTGGATCCAAATCGTTCAGTAATTCAGGTACCAGCGCCTCAAAATTGGCTTTATGTAAAATCGCAGGCACACCACGAACAATGACCTGCTCATCGCCATACTGATCAATTTCAAGACCTAAACGCGCCAATTGATCTTTGAGCTCTTCCACTCGCGTAGCTTGCATTCGCGTGATATTAATCACTTTGGGAATGAGTAACTGCTGAGAAGTCCAAAACTGTGGTTTATCCCACGCTGACTTCATTTGCTGTAGCAGAATACGCTCATGTGCTGCATGCATATCAACAATAATCAGCCCTTCTGTATTTTGAGCCAGCACATAAATACCATGCAATTGTGCAATTGCAATCCCCAACGGATGTTCATCGACTTTAGGGCTTTGCACTGTAAAATCAGCCAAAGGCTGAGCTTGATCAACAGCAGATGACGTATCACGCAGAGGTGCTAAATAACTTTGCAAGGCATTATTGAGCTGTTGTGAGCCCTGATAACGTGAAGGTTGCGCCGAATAATGGACGCCATGCGGTTGATTTGAACTAAAGTCAGTCAGCACATCTGATGGGGCTTTCTCGTCAGGTTGTTCAGGCTCAATACGACGATGCAACTGCAAAGACTCTTGATAGCGAGGCTGCACAGACATGAAAGCTTGATTCTCTGCAACCTTCATGGCATCAGATAAATCTGCGGTTGCCGTTTGAAACTGCGATAAAGTCTCTTTAGCATAGTGACGTACAAATTCATGTACTTCACGTTGATTCAGAAAGCGAATTTCATGTTTGGTCGGATGTACATTGACATCAATATTTTCGGGGTCGACTTCCAGAAAAAGTAAATAACCCGCATGCTGATGTCCATGCAAAATACCATCATAAGCCATACGCAGCGCATGAGAGATGGTTTTATCTTTAACAATTCGACCATTCACATAAACATACTGCAAGTCAGCCTGAGCCCGCGCATCGGAGGGATGTCCCAACCAACCTGTTAAACGCATGTTGATGCTATCTGCATCCATCCAATAAGCATTTTCAGTAAATGCGCGCCCTAGCAACTGCTGTACGCGCTGAAAACGTAGCTCACCACTATCTGCAATCGGCAAGTTCAGTTTGATGCTTTGATTATGTTCAAGCACAAAACGAATATCGAAATGCGTCAGCGCTAAACGTCGGACGATTTCCTCAATATGACCAAACTCTGTGCCAGGTTTTTTGAGGAATTTTCGACGTGCAGGCACATTAAAAAATAAATCTTGTACCCGAATATGCGTACCTTTCGGTGCAGCTATAGCCTGAATCTCTTGATGGTCAAATGCAGTTCCATTGACTTCAACTTGATAGCCAATTCCATCATCCGCTTGACTACTGGTCAAGGTTAAACGCGACACCGCTGCAATAGAAGCCAATGCCTCTCCGCGAAAGCCTAAACTGACAATTGCATGTAAATCTTCAGCGGTTTGGATTTTACTGGTCGCATGTCGCATCACCGCCAAAGGGAGATCTTCAGCGTGAATCCCTCGACCATTGTCCATGATTTCAATTAAAGTACTGCCGCCTTGCTCTACCCGAATAATCAGCTCTGTCGCACCTGCGTCAATCGAGTTTTCAAGTAACTCTTTGACCACAGACGCTGGACGCTCAATGACTTCACCTGCTGCAATTTGGTTGGCTAGAGCAGGATTCAAAGTATGAATACGACGTATCTTTAAATCATCACGCATTGTTTAATTGGCTCTCTAATGCTTGTAATAATGCTACTGAATGGAAACTTAAGGTAGCAGACCGCGTCAGTTCATCTTCCGATTTTTGAATATCAATAATTAAGTCTGCATGAGGGATTTCATCACCCCCTTTAGACGGCCATTCAAACAAAAACAGTGCATTGGGCGTTTCCAAATAGTCACGAATGCCCATTAGCTCCAGTTCATACGGATCGTTTAAACGATACAAGTCAAAATGAAAAATATCACGCCCTTGAACTTGGTAAGGTTCAACTAAGGTATAGGTTGGGCTTTTCACGGAACCTTGATGGCCTAAATGCTGTAAATAGTGGCGTGTTAGCGTGGTTTTACCCGCACCCAAATCCCCAATTAAATACACTACACCCGTCGTAAAATGCTGTGCCAAAATTTGCGCTAAATTTTGGGTATCTTGTTCATTATTGAGCGTTAAATTAAATGAATACTGCATAATACTCACGACAAGTGACAAAAGAACAATTATGATAGCACTGGACTCACAAAATGCCCAAGCCACAAGCTTGAAATCTTGTATTTAACTGCGCCAACCGATTAGATATTGCCTGTACATCATGCTCAACATAAAACCTGCTGAATTTTGTCCTCCTATGCTCAATGGCGTCAGTGCAAGTAAAGTTTTCCTGCCTAAAATGACGCCCGCACCACACACCGTATTGGCTTACTTATCTGACCAATTTCCGCATATTGAAGCAACTGAGTGGCAGCAACGCTTTCATGATGGCTTGGTCTATGACGCTGTAGGTAATGTACTCCATACAGATTCGGCATATCTTGAAAATCAGCATGTGTTTTATTACCGCTTTTTAGCGCACGAAATTGAAGTGCCATCTCAGCATGAGATTTTATTTGAAAATGATCATTTCTTAGTGGTGGATAAGCCGCACTTTTTGACCATCAGTCCAACGGGGCAATATGTTCAACAAACCCTATTGGTGCGCCTGAAAAAACAAACAGGTATTGAGCATTTAACGCCCATCCACCGCCTTGACCGTGAAACCGCTGGCTTAGTGATGTTTTCCAAATGTATTCACAGTCGAGGTCTGTATCAGCAAATGTTTGCAGAGCGACAGGTTCAAAAAACCTATCATGCCATTGCACCTTTTAACCGCGAACTCAAATTTCCACGCATAGTAAAACTACATATGCAAAAAGGTGAACCGTTCTACACCATGCAAGTCCTAGACGAAGCACCGAACAGTGAAACTGAGATCTTGCTTTTAGAACATGATGAAACATGGGCAAAATATGAGCTTAAACCCGAGACAGGGAAGCAACATCAACTCCGTGTACACCTCAACTTCTTAGGTCTTCCGATTAAAAATGATCCGTTCTATCCTAAAGTTGTACATAAAGCCGACGATGATTTTAGTCAGCCTTTACAGCTATTAGCTAAGCATCTTTCATTTAAAGATCCAGTAACTCAACAGCTTATGCAGTTTAGCTCCAATTCTGAATTGACATTGTAATCTGCTTGTCATTACAAAATAATTTAAAATTCCATTGTATGAATATTGAAATTACAATGGAATTTATTAAAATAACTTCTACCCTTAAGTCGTTCAAATTATTTAAAAAATCATGAGAAAAACAGAAGTCTATCAAATTCGACTCGATTCCCAAGAAAAGAAACAAGCTTTTGCGGTGTTTAAACAACTGGGAATTACGCCTGCGCAAGCCGTTCGTTTGTTCTTCAAACAAGTGGTTTTAACCAAATCCATCCCTTTTTCAATTGAAAACCAGAACATCAATCTTGAACAACTGATTAAACTACGTAAACTCAAGCAAGAACAAAAAGCGGTTGAACACATCACCAGTGCAGACTCAACTGCAACCAATGATTTATTTGCAGACGATGAACATATTGATCTTTTTGAGGAATTAGCGGCAATTTTGGGAGAAAGTGACAAAACTTAACAGTGTTGCATTTCTAAACAAATTTTAGAAATATCCTTTTCAAAACTTAGGTATGCTTCATGTAAACATTATAAATACAGCATGGAGTAATACATGATCGTTAGACGTGCCACTTTAGAAGACTTAGAAAAACTTGCTGTATTATTTGATGAATATCGCCAATTTTATGGTGCATCTTCCAACTTAGCACTTTCCCAAAAGTTCCTTAAACTTCGCCTTGAAAACGAACAAAGCGTCATCTTCATTCATGTCAAAGACGATGTGATTACAGGTTTTGTTCTGCTGTATTTAGGTTTTTCTTCTGTGGCCTGTGCAACTTATTATATTTTAGATGATGTTTATGTTTCTCCACCGCATCGTCGCCATGGCTCAGCAAAACAATTGATTGATACCGCGATTTTGTTTGCGCGACACGAAAAAGCCATTCGTATTACGCTTGAAACTCAAAAGAATAATTATCAATCCCACAGCTTATATGAAGCCATGGGATTTGTAGCGGATAATGAGTTTAAGACCTATCATTGCTTTCTATAGTATTCAGTGTCTAAAGAATACCTTTACTCTCAAGATCATTGTGTGTCTTGGCTAAAGCCACTTGTTCGGCATTTAAATAGATCCAACGCCCCTCGCCTAAATCTGGTATACCCGTTAAGTCGAGTGCCCCAATTTGCTGACGGTGCAAACTCTCAACTTTATTTCCCACTGCCGCAAGCATACGTTTCACTTGATGATATACCCCCTGATGCACAGTCATTTGCAATTTACATTCAGCTAAGCGTTTTACATCCGTTGCAGCAAAACTTCCTTTTTCATTTCGCAGCTCCACCCCTTGCTCCAACTGTTGAACTTGTCCATCTGTAACAGGGTCGGCCGTTTGCATGCGATACACCTTTGCCACATGTTTTTTAGGGTGTGTCAGCGCTTGTAAAAACTGACCATCATCGGTGAGTAACAATAAACCTGTGGTGTCTTGATCTAGACGACCTACACACTGAATACCACGATTCAAGAGCACATCGTCAAACAAATCAAAAACACTAAAATGATGTGTCGCCTGATGTGAACATTCATAGCCTTCAGGTTTGTTTAAGGCGATATAGACTTTTTTACGGTATTCAAAGCTCTCGCCATGTACCTTGTAGTGCAGAGCATCCAATTTGAGTTTATGTTTAGGGTCAGTAATGATTTGCCCATCAATTTCAATGACTGCATTTTTAATCAACTGTTGGCAATGCTTTCGCGAACCAAATCCTTGCGACTGCAACATTTTTTCCAACAGCATCAGCACACCACATTTTTAAATAAAGGCTCATTTTATACTTAAATACAGGAACATCAATCAAAGGACTCAGCTCATTCGGCAGAGTGGCTAAAAAAACGTTACAATGCACATGTTTTTTTGACCAGTCTCCCTCTATGCCGAACTTAGATTTGAACCTGATCGTCCTCCTGATCCTACTGGCTTGCGGTATTTTTAGTCACAATTCTGCAGTAACCATTGCTGCGGCAGTACTCATTATTTTGCGGATGACACCACTGAGTGAATACTTCCCACTCATCCAACAACATGGATTGAATATCGGGATCATCATTTTAACCATTGCAGTTTTAATGCCTATTGCAAGTGGTAGAATTAGCGGTGAAAGTATTTTTAAATCTTTTTTAAGTATCAAATCGTTACTTGCTATCGCTATTGGCGTTTTGGTAGCATGGCTAGGTGGGCGCGGCGTAAAACTGATGTCAAACCAACCCGATGTTGTTGCAGGCTTGCTGGTCGGAACCGTTGCAGGAGTGGCTTTACTACGTGGCGTTCCAGTCGGCCCACTCATTGCGGCTGGTTTACTTACCCTAATCATTGGTACAGGACAGCCCTAGCCTAGCGAATACAAAAACAAATCCAAATTCTCAAGCTAGGTTGGATTGATCTGTATTTGCTGCCTTTAAATTTGACTTCTTTTATAGAATGTCCACTCAATATAGCGCTATGAATAAATATTCATCGTGTAGAATCTTCAAGGTTCGTATGAATATTACGCTTGCTTAGTTCACTTATAACTTTTTTGAACAACCAAATTTTCATGTGATAAAGAACGTATAATACTTTTCATTTTCTCCTCTATTTATGTCCTCTCAAGAAAATAGCATCTCTCCAACAAGCCACTTATCTGTCATTATTTTAGCATTGGCACTCGGTGGTTTTTGTATTGGTACCACTGAATTCGTTGCGATGGGACTCATCCAAGAGATCTCACAAAGTTTCAATCTCAGTATTCCTGTCACAGGGCATTTTATTAGTGCTTACGCTTTAGGCGTGACTATTGGCGCACCTGTGATTGCCATTTTGGCCGCAAAGGTTCCGCGTAAAATGCTCTTAATTGGACTCATGCTATTTTATGGTATCGCCAATGCCAGTACAGCACTCGCAAACAGCTATGAGTCCATGTTGGTCTCACGTTTTATTGCAGGTTTCCCTCACGGCGCTTACTTTGGTATTGCCGCTTTGGTGGTTGCAGAGTTTGCAGGAAAGCAAAAGCGCGCTTCGGCTGTTGCAATGCTCATGATGGGGCTGAATGTCGCGACCGTGATTGGTGTGCCTTTTGCGACATGGCTGGGCCAGCTGTATGGTTGGCGTGCAGGTTTTGAATTTTCTGCATCTATCGCATTTTTGACCGTGGTCGCAATTTGTTTTGGCTTACCTAAAATGCAGCTGGATCACACAGCCAGCATTCAAAATGAACTACGTGGACTTAAAAATACACAAATGTGGATCACGCTTGCTGTCGGTGCAATTGGATTTGGTGGACTATTCTCTGTATATAGTTATGTATCGCCTATTTTGACTGAATACACGCATGCTAGCATTCAAGTCATTCCGTTTGCGCTGGCGTGTATTGGCCTCGGGTTGGTCATTGGTGGTGTTGTCGCAGGACACTTTGCCGATAAAAACTTAAACAAGGCGATTATTTGGGTCTTAGTTTCCAATGCCTGCTCTTATGTACTTTGTGCCCTGTCTATGGATCACCTTGCCACTGCTTTCATTGCACTCTTCTTGGTCAGCTTCAGTATTGCAGGCTTGGGGCCTTTACTACAAACCCGCTTAATGGATGTCGCTGGTAATGCACAAGGCTTAGCCGCTTCGCTGAATCATTCTGCATTTAATATTGCCAATGCTTTTGGTGCTTTTCTGGGCGGCTGGTTAATTAGCCAAGGTTTAGGTTGGCTAGCTCCAATCTGGGTCGGAGTTTTACTAAGTTTAGGTGGGCTGATTATTTTATTGTTGGCTTTTCAGCATGAGAAAAAGTCGATATCCGCATGTAAAAATGATGCAAATCAGACTTGTTAACCCCTTATAAATGACTTTTATCTAAAAACAATAAGCGTGCATAAAGATTCAATCGTATTGTTATGCACGCTTTTACAATCCATCATTCAGATTAATATCAGGCCGTTAAGAATCTTACTGGCATTTTTTTAAACTCTAGGTTTTATTCGATACGCGATAACGTCATCCGCATTCAGAAGTTAAATACGAAACACCTTAACTGACTGGCATAATCATTCAGGTAATTTTTTACCACAGTGTGGACAATAGGCATATTGCTCACGCTCTTGCCTTAAAGATTCTTCTTTTTGTTCACGAATGAGCTGTAAAATAATATCGTGTGTTTGCTCTTTGGTCAGCCCAACTTCTTTACGAACTTCTTCAATTTTTTCTGTTTCTAAAACAAAATCAATATCGCTATTTTGGATTAATTCTCGAAATCTAAGTTCAAGTTTTTCTTTACGCTGCTCAAGTTCATTGGCTAAACCATTCGCCAAAATACCCGCAGGCAATGCCGCTAAACCTACACCTAAGATGGTAATAATCGCACCAAGAAAGCGTCCTAGCGGCGTAATAGGTGTCACATCGCCATAACCCACGGTCGTCAGTGTAACCACGGCCCACCACATTGAAGCTGGAATAGAGCTGAAAACTTCAGGTTGTGCCTGACTTTCAATCAAATACACCCCTGCAGCCGCCATAATGATCAGAATCATTAAGATGAAAATAACTGCTTGAAATGAACCTTTTTCACGCTCAATGACACGTAATAAAATTTGTAGAGAGACAAAATAGCGGGTTAGCTTTAGAAGTCGGAGCAGACGAACAATTCTTAAGAATCGTAAGTCGAACTGAACAAAAAAGTTTAAATAGGCAGGTAGAATAGCCAAGAGGTCGATAATCGCCCCACCACTTTTGACCCAATTTAGACGGTTTTTCCAATCCGACTCAAAACTATTAGATTCAGCAATTGACCAAAAACGTAAGAGATATTCGACGCTAAAAACGATAATAGAAAAGATTTCAAAATAATAGAAAAAGTCTTGGTACGACACATAGTACTTTTGTACAGACTCCAGCAAAACCGCAGCTGCATTACTCATAATCAGTGCAATGAGAAAATAGTTCAACCCTCGACTTAAGGGCGTCTCATAATCTTCATTATGCAAATTGTTATAAACAAATTTGCGTAGCGTGTACCAAGCTGTCAATTTCATGACGATTCTAAGTTATTCTTATCCCTTAAAATTCAGTTTAACTGAAGTTCCAGGCAAAGTAAGTAAGAAATTTCTGCGTGAAATGCCCTAGTTTTAAGATGTTATTCAATATATAACAACGCCAGACGAACTTGGTCATAGCCCATACGTGGATTAGTCAGTTCCACAATAGGGCGAAGCTTGATCACACCATCTTCGCTAAAGTGTTCTGTTTGCTGACGCTTCATTAAGCGTTTATAAATTTTCCGCACTTGCTCAACTACTTCTTCTCCAGGATGTGCCACGGAAATATCTAAGCCCTGCTCTTTATGCAACTTTGCCAAATGGTTGATAATGGTTGCTGCCGTTAAACCGCGCTCTTGTGCGATATCTGCAATTTCATAACCACCTTCAAACAATTCACGTGTTTCATCGAGTGTTGCAGAAGCATAGTTGGCTTTACCTGCATTACGGGCAATTTTCTTTTCATTACGCTCAATCTCAATTTCATTGAGCGTTCCACCGCAGTGACGAATAAATGCCTTGTGTTGTGGCTCAAGATCAATGGCCTCAAAGTGAGTCTCGGCTTCATCGGACAGTTCTTGGAAGCGGCGGTCTGCTTTAATGGCAAGACTGTCTAACTCCAACGCTTGTTCATTAAAACCTAACAACCTTAAACCTTCCAAACTCTTTAAGCGCGACAAAGCCACATAGCCCTGTCCTTTTTCAAAAGTATGACTAAGATTAATTTCCGCTGCCGCTAAAGTCATCCCTTGTGACTTATGGATGGTGATGGCCCATGCCAAACGCAATGGAATTTGCTGAAAACTGGCAATGGTTTTGCCTGCATCATTGTCCACTGACCAGGTTTCAGGCTCAACCACCAATACCGTACCATCAGTCAATTTCACTTTCGGCAAGATTCCAAAGTCATCATCTTCTTCAAAGCCCACCACTTCGCCTAAGCTACCGTTGATATAGCCCACATCAAAGTTGTTCTTTACAAACATCACTTTGGCATTTTTCTTGAGGGTTAGGTTTTCAGGTGCGCGCACAGAAGACTTTAAGGTTTCAATAAGCTTGTCATTGCCATCACACACTGCCTCAAACTGTCGACCTTCATTTTCAATTTCATTCAGATGTTTGAAGTTGATAGTGTCCACGTCCATATTATGCGTATATAAACGTGTAAAGATTTCCCCAATATCTTGCTGACGTGTGGCTTGTAAAGCCTGTAAGTGCTCAGATTTAATACTCTGACTGCGAATAGCATTTAAAATATCATTGAGATAATCATTGCCCTGACGGTGCTGCTCGGTCAAATAGCACACACGAAACTTGGCTTCGACCCAAGCATCAGACATAAAACAGAATTTATCGCGGTTGCGCTCTTCATTTTTACCAACTGGCGGTAACTGGAAGAAGTCACCCGCAACAATCACTTGAATCCCGCCAAATGGCTCTTCACTTTCCTTAAAGAACTTAAGGACTTTATTGACCAAATTGAGTTGCTTGGCATGTAGCATCGAAATTTCATCAATGATTAAGACTTGGGCATTTTCTAAATGCTCTTTTAAGTATTTACGTTCTTTCATGCGTTTGAGTTCATCTTCCCCCAACGCATCTTTAATTCCAATGCCAGCCCAAGTATGAATGGTCATCCCATTCATATGCGTCGCGGCAATACCTGTGGAAGCAGTAATCGCCACAGGCACTTTACGGGCTTTTAAATAGTTAATGTATTGGTTCAGCGTATAGGTTTTTCCTGCACCAGCGGAACCGGTTAAAAAGACATTTTCGCCCGCTTTTAAGAGTTTGAGTGCAGTTTCTTGCTTCATAAGACCTATACCATTGATGAACGGCTATAGCCTACCGAGTTTTTGCTAAAAAGTTAAGCAGATCTCGTCATACAGTAAATGATGTGCGACAAATTAGGTCCATTGTTGTTTAATTTTTAAGAGCTTGGTTATTGGGTTTGATTCAGCATGGCAATAAATTGTTCAGCGACGACAACATCATCAGGTAGCGCTTTTTGGTTATTTGGATATTCAAGCTGATCAAATAACAGCTGCCCTGCAATATAATGACAACCGAGCGTCAAGTGCCGCTGTGCGTCGGTATGACTCATATGAAATGCAGCATATTCACGAACGATAATTCGCTCAGCAAAACTGGCTGCTAAACAATGTTGAAAGCGACGTGATTCAGCAATGATGCGATCAATATCTTTGAGCTCCTCAAGCACCCAACTCTCAATAAAATAATAAGCTTCATGACTAATTGGTTGCCATGAGACATAACCAAGCTTTCGTTTCAGTTCCGCAAGTAGCTCTTGGCTATGCAATTGATCATGCCACTGCACAGCCTGATAAAATAGGCTCTTCCATGTGACATTTTTTAAAACCTCCTTTTGCGTCTCAAAATGTTCAGGCAAATAATCGCGCACATAGGCATCAAACACCGAAACTCGTAAAGGAGGCCGATTTAAATAAAACAACTGTCGAAAGCTTTCAATATGCAATTTATGTTGCTTTAACTGAAGATAAAAATCACGGTGTTGTTGCTTATCTTCGCTAAAATAAGTCACTAAGTCTTCAGGAAGTTCCTGCGCAATTTTATCTAGATGCTGAATATAGGCCTGCATTACGCGACTCAATTTTGTGTAGACCCGTTTCCCCCATTCGGGCTGTTGTTCGACCACACGGCGCAGCAGTTCGAGCCATTCATCTAAATACAAAATAGACGGGCTGATCGCTATCCGCTGATCATCCATATCTTGGCGTCTATTTTTTAAGACCACATGCTTGTTGGCCTCCAGCTCAAACCAGTGCTGTTGTAAGGCATACTCATAGCAACTTTGTATAAATAAGCGAGCCGCAACATGTTGGAAGTACTTTAAAGTCGTGACAATAATTTCAGGATGATAAGACTGCGTATCGAGATAACTTAAAGCCGTTACGGCAACGCGTATACTACTGTGCTGAATATTTTGACTAACCCAGTCTGTCACCACAGCTCTTTGTTTGAATAACCAATTTACCGTACGGCTTTCATCAAAAATCGGGAGTTTGGCGACCTTTTTTTGCCATGTCTTAGTTTCAGCTTTTAAAAAATGGCGCTTTGCCAACAAATCACGCGATGTCCAAAGATCCCGATGCATAAGCCGCACAAAGCCGAGCATATGGGACTGCTCTTTAGCATGCGGATATAACAAGTGAATGTCGTGCGTATGATCCATCAACTCTTGTAAAGAAAACCGTTCAGGAAATGCCGTTTGTACAATGCGATAAACATGTGGTTCTAAGAATTGATTGGCACTGCAACACAGCTCATCATAACTATTCATCAAAGACTGTAAGGGTAAAATCTCTTCCGCCTGATCTGCATCTAAGTTGCATAAGCGCTGCAACTCGGCCAGCAAACTTCGCTCAGAGGTTGAATCATCTGTATTGAATTCAACTTGCTGGCACAGCTGTTGAAAGAGTTCTGATTGCGTTTGCTGTATTTCACTCAAAATCGTTTGCACACGACTCGGCCCATCGAACAAAACAAACACCTGTTGAAGAATCAGTTGACGCAACTGTTTAACTTTATTGCGCAAATATAAAGAATGTTGTGGAGATTGATCACCCACTAAAAATACAATGTCGTGTAAACAAAACTCTTCGAGTGCTTCTGCATAGTGCCCTTGATAGATAAACTGTGGAACACACAGCTCCGCCTGTTCGGCTGGTGCATAAAACTGAATATGAAAACAATGATTTAAAATTTGAATCTGTTGTTGTTTTACGTCGACACTTAAAACGTTTTGCACATTGAGTGTAGAGAGAAATGCTGACTGATCGTGATAAAGCTGCTGAATACTCGGAACAACTTGTCTTAACTGTATAGCAAGATTTTGATATTGCTTAAGCTTATCATTGTGCTCCACGACTTTTCCTCTTTGAATTTGGCTATTTTCACCACAACTTCAAAACCAATATAAACAAATCCCGAACCACAGGCTATGCCTTTTATCGATAGCCATTTTGTTCATTGAAGCCATTTTTCCTCATTCCCTTACTCATGGTAGGTATTTGGTAGGTACACAAGTTTTTGGAATCATTCAATACTCTAAAAACGGTAATGAGCACCGATAACAACATAAATAATGGTAGAAGGAATCGCACCATGGCTTTTAAAAATATTGCAGATCAAACGAACGGTTTTTATATCCCTTGTGTTTCACTTTTTGGTCCAGGCTGTGCCAAAGAAATTGGTGGCAAAGCACAAAATCTCGGCGCAAAGAAAGCACTAATTGTGACTGACGCAGGTTTATTTAAATTTGGCGTAGCCGACACCATTGCAGGATATCTCAAAGATGCAGGTGTTGATAGCCACATCTTCCCAGGTGCAGAACCGAACCCAACTGACATCAATGTCCACAACGGCGTGACTGCGTATAACGAACAAGGTTGTGACTTTATTGTGTCCTTAGGTGGTGGTTCTTCGCATGACTGCGCTAAAGGTATTGGACTCGTGACTGCGGGTGGTGGTCATATTCGTGACTACGAAGGGATCGATAAAAGTACCGTTCCAATGACTCCTCTTATTGCCATCAACACCACGGCAGGTACAGCGTCAGAAATGACACGCTTCTGTATTATTACCAATACAGATACGCACGTAAAAATGGCAATTGTAGACTGGCGCTGCACTCCACTGATTGCAATTGATGACCCTAAACTGATGATTGCAAAACCTGCAAGCTTAACAGCAGCAACAGGTATGGATGCTTTAACCCATGCAGTAGAAGCTTATGTTTCAACAGCCGCAAATCCAATCACTGATGCCTGTGCTGAAAAAGCCATTTCGATGATTAGCGAATGGTTAAGTCCAGCAGTTGCGAACGGCGAAAACTTAGAAGCACGTGATGCCATGAGTTACGCACAATATTTAGCAGGTATGGCATTTAATAATGCATCTCTAGGTTATGTCCATGCAATGGCACATCAACTCGGTGGCTTCTATAACCTACCTCACGGCGTATGTAATGCAGTCCTACTTCCACACGTCTGTGAGTTCAACTTAATTGCCTGCCCTGACCGTTATGCAAGAATTGCTGAACTGATGGGAGTTAACACCACAGGCTTAACTGTGACAGAAGCTGGATATGCTGCAATTGACGCAATTCGTGAACTATCTGCATCGATTGGTATTCCATCGAGCTTGTCTGAACTGGGTGTGAAAGAGCAAGATTTGGGTGTTATGTCTGAAAATGCGCAAAAAGATGCCTGCATGCTGACGAACCCACGTAAAGCGAACCATGCTCAAGTGGTCGACATCTTCAAAGCGGCACTCAAATCTAGTGCTTCAGTGGTCGATTTTAAAGCAGCGGTCTAAGTTCTCTCTTTAACTTTTTGTTTGCTTTGACAATTTAAGTGGAATGAAACAGACGTCCATGCTGTTTCATTCAGGTAAGCCTAATCCTTGCTTACCTGTGCACTTAAATTGTCTTTTTTTATTTGTGGTTGACAAAGTTTTGCACTTCATCAAGGATAAGAAAACTCATGACAATAACAACCAGAGCAAATTATGTCAGCAACTCAGACTCATCCTGCTTATCAACCTGATGTCCTCGGCGAAGGCTATGAACAATTAAAACTCAGTTTTCCAGACGATTATGAAGGTGCTGTATGTGCAACCGTCGTGCGCAAAAAAGCCTCGCAAAATACTCAAAAAGCGGTGTTGTATATCCACGGCTTTATTGACTACTTTTTCCAAACCGAAATGGCTGAACAATTTAATCAGCATGGTTATGATTTTTATGCGCTCGATTTGAGAAAATATGGTCGTTCTCACTTGAGCCATCAAAAATATTACAACGTCCGTGATCTCAACGAATATGATGCTGAGATTACCCAAGCGTTAGAGATCATTGGCAATGAAGGCCATACTGCGGTGCTACTTGCAGGACACTCTACGGGTGGCTTAATCACGACTTTATACGCTGCGCACAATCCTAAGCACCCACTGATCAAAGCACTTTGGGCCAATAGCCCTTTTTATGATTTTAATATGCATCCCATTAAGCGCAAACTTGGCGTGCCGCAGCTCAGTCGACTCGCAAAGCATTTTCCTGACCTCAAGTTTCCAAGTGAACTGAATAAATGGTATGTGCCGAGCCTACATCAAAACGAGTATGGAGAATGGAACTTTGATTTGGAGTGGAAACAACCAAGCTATTCTATGGTTCGGATCAGTTTTGTACGTGCAATCCATCAAGCACAGAAAGAAATTCATCGCGGTGGTTTAAAGCTCTCTGTTCCTGCACTCATTATGCATTCACATCAAACGCTCAACCCAAAGAAATGGGGCGCAGCCGCACAAACCAGTGATGTGATTTTAGATGTTAAAGACATTGAAAAGCAGGCCAAAAATTTACAAGGTGACGTCACTATCGTGACCATTCAAAATGGTTTACACGACTTAGTCCTCTCCGCACCTGAAGTTCGTGCCGAAGTCTATGCTGAGCTGTTCCAGTGGCTCGAGCAAAAAATAGTGTAACTACACCTTTCCAACACAATTCATAATCTTTAAATTTTATATTTCTCAAGCAGCTGATGCGCGGGGTGTCCATCCGGTGTCAGCTCAATGAGTCGCTCAACGGCATCAATCGCCTCTGGGTAACGTGCGACATGTTTAAACAGCATATCGGTTTCATTGGCTTTAAAAATCGCAGTGCTTAAACGTGACTCTAAGCAGTCACGCCATGCACATAGAAATGGACTTTCTGTTTTAGGCAGTAAAACCCCTGAACAAAGTTTTAATGCGGTCTCAATATAGGCCGCATCTAAGGCCTGCTCAGCTTGTAAAAAATCAGCTTCAATATGCGCCAAAATTCGATAGGGACGAGATCCCAACATTCCACCAAGCAAGTCACGCAGTTGTGACATTTCGGCCTTAAGTGTTCCCACACTCACCTTGCGCTCACCATATAAGGCCTGATGCAAAGTATCTAAAGTCATACCCTGTGGGCACAACGCCAAGATGGTCAAAATTTCAATTTGTCGCGGTGTGAGGACCATCACTTTGCCATTGAAATGTACTTGTGGAACACCAAAAGCACGGATATACAACTGTTGACGCTGGTATTCCAACAGTGCCGTTTGAATGATGGATGCACAGCGCTCTGCTGCGAGTAGACCAAGGCTATTATGATTTTTCCATGTGGTGGATAAATCAATTACCCCTAGGACGTGTTTTGAGCAAGGGTCGATGATTGGTGCAGCATAACAGACCCAATCATGGATGGAGCTCATGTAGTGCTCATTTGAAAAAACACAACTGGACTGTTGCGTTTTTAAGGACAAGGCTAATGCATTGGTCCCCACCAATTCCTCTCGCCATTGCCCGCCTTCAACAAAATGTACACTTTCTGCCGCATTACGCATTTGTCTACTGGACGCACTCCAAATAATGGTACTACCAATATCGCCTACAGCGACCACCATCGAAGACTGCTGTGCAATGTGTCTCAGTTCATCTGCGCAGTAACTCAAAGCATGTTGCAGCGCTGAACCTTGTGACATAGAACCTTCAGAAATGGGCGCAGCAAAGCGATCTTTTGGAATTTCTGCGGAGTTAGAGCGCTGCCATGAACTTGCAATACTTTTTCCCAATTGTTCAGCTTGTAACGTCGAAATGCTGCTGCTAGTCCTAAGCTTTTCTATTTCTTGTCTTTTCTGTATTAAATGTTGCATTGCCATCATTCCTTATTCTCAAAACAATTCCTGATATACATCCACTGTATTACTTGGTTGTAAATATTTGTCAAAGGCTTGTAAACCTCCTTCCTTCCAACCTTTTTCCAACCTTATATTAGTTATGCTACTTAAATATTGTACAGATGTACCTTATACCAAAGCTGTAGATGCTTTTAAAAAATCAATAAGCAAAGGAACTTCAATATGCGCTATGTAGACCCTAACCAATCTGGTTCTAAAGTAGAATTTAAAGCACAGTATGACAACTTTATTGGTGGCGAGTGGGTTGCTCCAGTAAAAGGTGAATACTTTGAAAATATCTCTCCTGTCGACGGTAAAGTTTTTACAAAAGTCCCTCGCTCATCTGTAGAAGACATCGAGCTTGCACTGGATGCTGCGCATAAAGCCAAAGAACAATGGAACAAATCTTCTCCTACTACACGTTCAAATTTACTCCTTAAAATTGCAGATCGTCTAGAACAAAATTTAGAAAAATTAGCTGTGGCTGAAACATGGGATAATGGCAAACCGATTCGTGAAACACTTGCAGCGGACATTCCTTTAGCCATTGACCATTTCCGCTATTTCGCAGGTTGTATCCGTGCGCAAGAAGGCGGCATTTCTGAAATTGATGAAGATACAATTGCCTATCACTTCCACGAACCATTAGGCGTGGTAGGACAAATCATTCCATGGAACTTCCCAATTTTGATGGCAACATGGAAAATTGCTCCTGCTTTGGCTGCGGGTAACTGTATTGTACTTAAACCTGCAGAACAAACCCCTGCGAGCATTTTGGTTTTAATTGAACTCATTCAAGATTTATTGCCTGCAGGCGTACTAAACGTAGTCAATGGTTACGGCGTAGAAGTTGGTCGCCCATTGGCAACCAATCCACGTATTGCCAAAATTGCATTCACAGGTTCGACTCAGGTCGGTCAATTGATCATGCAATACGCCACTGAAAACATCATTCCAGTGACTTTGGAGCTTGGTGGTAAATCTCCAAATATTTTCTTTGAAGATGTTATGGCGCAAGATGACGACTACCTAGACAAAGCACTCGAAGGCTTTGCTATGTTTGCGCTTAACCAAGGTGAAATCTGTACGTGCCCATCGCGCGCTTTAGTTCAAGAAAGCATTGCAGATAAATTCCTTGAAATGGCAGTTGAACGTGTAAAACGCATTAAAACGGGTCATCCGCTCGATACAGAAACGATGATTGGTGCGCAAGCTTCACTTGAACAACAAGAGAAAATCTTGGGTTGTATCGCAACAGGTCGCGGTGAAGGTGCACAAGTACTAACAGGTGGTAGTGAGCGTAATGAAGTGGGTTCTGGTTTCTATATTGAACCAACCATTTTCAAAGGCACCAATGACATGAAAATTTTCCAAGAAGAAATTTTTGGGCCTGTACTTTCAGTGGCAACATTCAAAGACTTTGACGATGCAATTAAAATTGCCAACGACACTATTTATGGTTTAGGCGCTGGTGTATGGTCACGTTCAGCACATACCTCTTACCGCGCAGGTCGTGCAATTCAATCGGGTCGCGTTTGGACCAACTGTTACCACATCTACCCTGCACATGCCGCTTTCGGTGGCTATAAAAAGTCAGGGATTGGTCGTGAAAACCACAAGATGATGTTAGAACATTATCAACAAACTAAAAACTTACTTGTGAGCTATGCAACCAAGCCTATGGGCTTCTTCTAAGCACTTAGCTTATTCGTATACAGTTCTCTATGTGTTTAGGGTGATTCGTTACCCTAAACATTTCTCCATCAAACATCAAACATCAAACATCAAACATCAAAACAATAATTCAAAACTGTGTCATATAAATATTAGACAGGACGTCTAGTCGCTTGGTACTGAAATTGCATAAATATTGCATCCATCAAGCCATCTATAAAACTCAAGATATGGAGCTTCACATGACAGATTCTCCCATTAACAGCTCAACGACTCCGCTCTCTACTTCAACAGTAAGTACATCTGACGACTATTTTGAAAAAAGGCAACTGAAACAAGGTGCTGTAGGCTGGCTATTATTAGTCGGTTTAGGCGTGGCTTATGTCATTTCAGGCGACTTTGCAGGCTGGAACTTCGGTCTTGCTCAAGGTGGCTGGGGTGGTATGTTTATCGCAACGGTTGTTGTAGCCATCATGTACTTATGCATGTGCCTGTCTATGTCTGAAATGGCCACCATGCTGCCCACTGCAGGAGGTGGCTATAGCTTTGCGCGTACCGCATTTGGTCCATTTGGCGGCTATCTCACTGGCACGGCGATTTTAATTGAATATGCCATCGCCCCTGCAGCCATCGCATGCTTTATTGGTGCCTACTGCGAGTCCTTATTTGGTGTCGGTGGATGGATCATTTATCTCATCTGCTATCTGGTTTTTATGGGTATTCATCTTAAAGGTGCAGGTGAAGCCCTCAAGATCATGTTTGTCATTACCGCCATTGCGGCCGTCGCTCTTTTTGTCTTTATCATCGCAATGGCACCACATTTTAACAGCGCCAACTTATTTAACATTGCACCGACTGAAAATATCGGTGCAAGTAGCTTCCTCCCGATGGGTTATATCGGCATTTGGGCGGCGGTGCCCTATGCCATTTGGTTCTTTTTAGCGGTAGAAGGTGTTCCACTGGCAGCAGAAGAAGCTAAAGATCCATCTAAATCATTACCACGTGGTTTGATCGGTTCGATGCTGATTTTGGCCGCTTTTGCTCTACTTATTCTGTTCTTAGGTGCTGGTGCTGCTGGCGCAGAACAACTTAAAGAGTCAGGCGCACCCTTAGTTGATGCACTAGTAGCCGTCTATGGTCAGAACAGCTGGTTAGGCAGTTTTGTTAACTTTGTCGGTCTGGCGGGTTTAATTGCGAGTTTCTTCTCCATCATCTATGCCTATTCACGTCAAATTTTCGCCTTATCCCGTGCGGGGTATTTACCGACCTCGTTATCACTTACCAATAAAAACAAAGCGCCTTATTTAGCGATTATTATTCCCGGCATCATTGGTTTTTTACTGTCCCTAACAGGTGAAGGTGATCTGCTCATCCTGATGGCGGTATTTGGTGCGACCATTTCTTATGTCTTGATGATGCTTTCTCACATTAAACTGCGCATCAGCCGTCCAGAATTACATCGTCCCTATAAAACTCCAGGTGGGATTCTCACCTCATCAATTGCGTTGGTTTTAGCCAGTATTGCGGTGATAGCTGGTTTTGTGGTGGATCCTAAAGTTTGGTTTATGGCTGCCGCTATTTATGCGGTCTTTATTGCCTACTTTATTTTCCATAGTCGCCATCGACTCGTTCAAGGTACACCTGAAGAAGAGTTTGAAAGTATTCGTAAGGCCGAACAAGACTTATAGAAGGACCTATGACATGGCTTATAAAACGTTGATTGGACATCAGCACTATGTGTTTAATGATTTAAAAACTTTAATGGCAAAAGCAACCCCGCTGCGCTCAGGTGATCAACTTGCAGGTGTTGCAGCGGAAAATGCCACTGAACGTGTTGCCGCACAAATGGCACTGGCTGATGTTTCATTGAAGCAGTTTTTAACTGAAGTGTTGATCGACTATGAACAGGATGAAATAACCCGCCTGATTATCGATGAGCACCGTAGTGATTTATTTGCACCAATTTCACATTTTACCGTAGGAGACTTTCGTAACTGGCTACTCAGTGAAGATGCGACTACGCAGAAATTACAACAACTTGCGCTCGGTTTAACCCCTGAAATGGTTGCTGCGGTGAGTAAGATTATGCGCAATCAAGACCTCATCTTGGTTGCGAGTAAATGTGAAGTCATCACCCAATTTCGCAACACCATTGGTTTAAAAGGTCATCTCTCGACCCGTTTACAACCCAATCATCCGACCGATGATCTCTTGGGTATATCGGCCAGTATTTTAGATGGCTTGATGTATGGCAATGGTGATGCCGTCATTGGGATTAATCCTGCAACCGATAACCTACAAAATTTATCGGAGCTGCTCAAACTACTCGATCATGTGATCCAAGAGCATCACATTCCAACCCAGTCTTGTGTACTGACGCATATCAGTTCGGGAATTCAACTAGCTGAGAAAAATGTGCCGATTGATTTAATGTTTCAATCGATTGCAGGCACACAGCGCGCCAATGAAGGTTTCGGCATTAACCTTGAATTATTACGTGAAGGCTATGAAGCGACACTGGCTCTCAAGCGTGGGACTGTGGGACAAAATGTGATGTATTTTGAAACAGGTCAAGGCAGTGCTTTATCTAGTAATGCGCATCACGGCGTAGATCAGCAAACCTTAGAAGTCCGTGCCTATGCAGTAGCTCGTAAATTTAACCCACTACTGGTAAATACTGTGGTTGGGTTTATTGGCCCAGAGTATTTATACAATGGCAAACAAATTATCCGTGCAGGCTTGGAAGACCACTTTTGTGGCAAGCTCCTAGGCTTACCTATGGGCTGCGACATTTGCTATACCAACCATGCCGATGCCGACCAAAATGACATGGATGTACTACTCACCCTTTTCGGTGCAGCAGGTTTGAACTTTATTATGGGCATTCCGGGTTCGGATGACGTCATGCTGAACTATCAAACCACGTCATTTCATGATGCGCTGTATTTAAGGCAACTTTTAGGCTTAAAAGCCGCACCTGAGTTTGATCTGTGGTTGGCGGAACAAGGCATCTTTAAACAACAGCAGCAGCACATTCTCTGGCCAGAACATATCCCGCCACAATTTGAAAAACTTTTACATATATAAGGAGCAACTTATGTCACTTGTTCCTCTAGAAAACTATCAATCTGAACAGCATCAGGATGTTTGGGAAAACTTAAAGCAATTTACCGATGCTCGTATCGCCATTGGTCGCGCTGGCTGTAGTATTCCGACCCATGAACTGCTGAAATTTCAACTGGCGCATGCGGAAGCGCAAGATGCGGTACATCAAGCTTTAGATGTCGAACACTTAGTTGCAAGTTTTAATACACTAGGTTTAGATAGTCTAACGGTACACAGTCAAGCTGAAAACAAACAAGAATACTTAAAACGTCCTGACTTAGGTCGCCTGTTAAGTCCAGCTTCACAACATGGCTTAGAGGTTTTTAAATCCAGTAACCCGCAAAACTATGATGTCTGTATTGTGATTGGTGATGGACTATCTGCACGGGCAATTGAAGAAAATGCAGTGCCTTTTATTCAGCATTTGATCTCACATCTGCAAGCGGAGCACTGGAGCATTGCACCGATGGTGATTGCTACTGGAAGCCGAGTCGCTTTGGGTGATCCAGTTGCAGAGTGCCTACAAGTCACTATGCTCGTGATGCTGATTGGCGAAAGGCCCGGTCTAAGCTCACCTGATAGTATGGGCATTTACTATACATGGAAAGCAGCCTCAGGCACTTTGGATGCTAAACGGAACTGTATTTCAAATGTTCGACCTGCAGGCCTAAGCATTCCTGTTGCAATACAACGACTAATGTCTCTCATGCGTAGCTCTAAGACGCTCGGCTACTCAGGTGTAGACTTAAAAGATGAACATGAAATGGTCAGTCTAGACACGGAACATACGCCTAAACGTTTATTTTAATTTGGAGCAGATCAGCCGTGATTTTACGGCTGATCTTAAATAGCGTGTTCTGTTAACTTGGTTTTTTAGCTCGCTTTGTTTAACGCTTGTTCTACAAAATGTAGGCGATCTTGGCCCCAATACATTTTATCACCCACAAAGAATGTCGGTGCGCCGAAAATGCCACGTTGAATGGCTTGTTCTGTTTCAGTGATCAGTTTTTGTTTCACAACATCCGCCTGAACCATACTCATAATATCTTCTACAGAAAAACCACTTGGTTTTAGCACTTCTGCCAAGACAGTAGGTTCATTCAGATTTTGCGGTGTACCAAACATCGCATCGAATAACAGTTTCAAAACTTGCTCAAACTTTTCTAGATGCAACAATTGAACGCCTGTCAAAATGCGCATTAGGGTTAAAGTGTTCATCGGGAAATGCGGATTCATTTGCATTGGGATATGGTAATACTCCGCCCAGCGTCGCATATCTAATATTGAATAAACCCCTTTGACAGGAATCTCTATCGGACTACGATTACCTGTTGCTTTAAACACCCCGCCCAATAAAATAGGCTTATACACAATCTGAATCTCTTGCTGCTCTGCCATTTGCAGTAAACGATAGTAGGCCAAATAACTATATGGGCTGCCTAAATCAAAATAAAATTCTACGCTTTTCATGCTTTATCCTTTTACCACGTTTCCATCCAAGGTCTTAAATCTAACTCATGCGTCCATGCATCGCGCGGTTGCTGCGACAAATGCCAATAATTTTCTGCAATATGCACGGGATTTAATATGCCATCCTGTTCTTTACGCGCGTACATGTCAGGAAAAGTGTCTTTAATAAAGTCGGTATCAATTGCCCCATCCACCACCACGTGTGCCACATGAATATTTTTCGGACCAAGCTCACGTGCCATACTTTGCGCTAAAGCACGCAGTGCATGTTTCGCCCCGGCAAAAGCGGCAAAGTTTGCTGCACCTCTTATGCCTGCGGTTGCACCCGTGAAAATAATGCTGCCGTGTTCACGCACGACCATACGCTTTGCCACTTCACGCCCTGTCAAAAATGCACCGAAGCAAGCCATTTCCCAAATTTTAAAATATTTGCGTGCAGTTTCTTCTAAAATACTACATGGCACATTCGCCCCAATGTTAAACACTAAAACATCGATTTCACCAATATTGGCTTCAATTTCCTCTACCAAAGTGATGACTTGCTCTTCTTTACGTGCATCAGACGCAAAGCCATATGCAAGGCCACCTTCAGCTTCTATCTCTGCAATTAAGGGCTGGAGTTTTTCGGCATTTCTTCGCGTCATACAGGCGATGTATCCACCACGTGCAAAACGTTTTGCGATTTCGCCCCCTGTGGCATCTCCTGCGCCAATCACTAACGCGACTTTCTTTTTAGAAGCAGTCTTTTGCAACTGCTGTTCTGGCTGTAATTCATCCATAAATACACTCCCTTCATAAAATAACGATCGTTATCATAACGATCACTATGTTATAGTTTTTAGCGTCAGTCAATTTTATTTTGATGAAACTCCTATGCGCTATAAAACAGGATATAAAGAAGAAAAACGTCAAGAGCTGCTTAAAATCAGTGCTCAACTGGCCAAGAAGCAAGGCTTTACCAATACAGGTGTCGACGGTTTTATGAAAGCGGCTCAAATGACCAGCGGTGCTTTTTATTCGCATTTTTCATCAAAACATGAATTGTTTGAAGCACTGATCGAGTCCGAGTTACAACACAGCTTTCAAGCATGGCAAGCCAATCCGCATGACAATATCGAAGAGTGGATTGACTTCGAAATTGAACGTTATTTAGCGCTGTCTCATGTGCAACGTCCAGATCAAGGCTGTGTTATTCCTTCTCTTGCAGCCGAGGTAGCACGTAGTAGTGAAACAACAAAACTGTGTTTTCAACAGGAAATGCTTCGTGGTCACGCACTCTTTACACAACATCTAGGCAGTGAAATACAAGCTTGGGCGGTTCTATCTCAACTGGTCGGCGCAATCGTCATGGCGCGGAGCATGGCTGATGAACATCTACAACGAGAAATTTTAAACTCAAGCAAATGGATGATTAAAAACATGCTACAGCTCAAGTAAAATCTTGGATTGGATTTATAGTTTTTTTCTACATATTTTCTGATTTTTTGCCTTCAACTTCTGCGCATTTCCCTGTACATTTTTACACTCCTTTACCCCCTGTGAACGAGCCTGCTATGACGACACTACCCGATACCATTTACGCGATTCAGCATCTTGCTTTTGAAGATTTAGGTGCATGGGAAGATGTGTTATATCAATTGGGTTATCGGGTACGCTATTTTGAAGCCGGCAAAGATGACTTAGCTAAAGCGTTGAACTATACAGGTCTAACCATCATTTTAGGTGGCCCGATTGGGGTATATGAAACTGATGATTACCCTTTCTTACAACAAGAAATAGACTTACTCAAAGTTCGCTTAGAAAAGAATTTACCCACTTTAGGCATTTGCTTAGGTGCACAGTTGATTGCACATGCACTCGGTGCAAAAGTATATGCAGGTCATAGCAAAGAAATTGGCTGGAGTCAGTTACAGCTCAATATCGTTGAACATAACCCATTACAAGCACTGGTAGGAACTGAAGTACTACATTGGCATGGAGACACCTTTGAACTCCCTGCTCAAGCTGAACCGTTGGCCAGCTCAGATGTTTATCCCAACCAAGCTTTTCGTGTAGGCAAAAATATTCTAGGCTTACAGTTCCATCCTGAAGTCGCAGCGGATGGTTTAGAAAAATGGCTAATTGGGCATACTGCTGAACTTCGTCAAGCGAACATCAACATTCCAGCATTACGTGCAGACAACCAACGCTGTGCAGCTCAACTAGAACATGTTTCTGGACAAGTTTTGACAGCATATTTAAAAGCCTTGGTTTAATAATTCAGCCATAATCCGCTCCATGCGCCTATTGCTCTAAATTTTAAGTTTACAGCAGACATAAAAAAGCACCTCTATGAGGTGCTTTTTTAGTGGATACCGCTTATTTCGCAGCAGCTTTAGGCTGTGGAACTGATGCTTCAGTGGTGATATTTACAGTGATTTTATCACCCACGTTTGGCACGTATGCGCCTACACCAAAAGCAGAACGGTCAAATGAAGTGGTTGCGTTGAAACCAATTGACTGTGCTTTGGTCATTGGGTGCTCACCTTGTTTATTCAACACTGCATCTAAAACGACAGGCTTTGTCACATTTTTAATGGTTAAATCACCTGTGATTTTGTACTTATTCGCGCCTACAGCTTGTACTTTTGTACTTTTAAATGTGATGGTTGGGTATTTTGCTGCATCAAAGAAATCAGCCGCTTGTAAGTGTTCATCTAAAGCTTTTACGTTGGTGTTTAAGCTAGATAAAGGAATCGTTACATTCACCGATGAGTTTGCAGGTTTTGCATTATCAACATTAATCACACCCTGAATGTCGCTGAAGTTTGCAGATGGCGTTGAAAAACCAAAATGGCTCCATGTGAAAACTGTTGCTGTATGTGTAGGGTCAATTTGATATGCCACAGGTTTTGCCATAGCAAATGTAGTCGCAGTTGCAACAGCCAAACCGATTGTTAAAGCTTTAAAGTTCATGTTTTTATCTCACATTAGAATACTGCTTAGTCTATAGAGTTCTACAACGAATACATCTATAAAGATAAAACGATATGTTGCAACTTTAGAACGATATAATTGTTTTTAAATGTAGCAACTTAGCTACGCCCGATATTGAATGAAACCAGTCTTCTTCACGACTTTATTATAGATTTGCTGTGAGACTAAATTATCCTGATGGGTGAGCCAATAGACCCGATCACATGCTCGCTTTTCGGTATACATTTTGACGTGTTCGATTAAAGCTGTTGCAACACCTAGCCCACGATAGTCCTCATGTGTAAATAGATCTTGTAAGTATACGTAAGGCTTTAACGTCCAACAGCTATCATGCTCTATCACATATACAATCCCTACAACCCGACCGGCCATAAGTGCGGCAAAACCATATATATGCTCACGCTTAGAATCAGTCAACTTATGCCACGTGTTTTTAGATATCTTCTGCAATAAATCAACCTGATAAAATGCCTGATAAGCTTGCCATAATGTAGTCCAGATCGACTGATCGATTTCTGTCAGTGGCACAATATGAATATTTAGTACTTCCATTTTGTTCCCAAAGTACTATTTATTTTTTAAGGCTTATATTTAAG
>NZ_JBICLH010000043.1:0-13862 GCF_043105125.1 Acinetobacter sp. TYF_19 | reverse complement strand
AGCTTGCAGAATATGTAAAAGACAAAGGAATTCAAGATAAGGTTTTAATTCCTATCGATGGTGAAACGCTTTCTTTCTAAAGTGACTTAAAGAAGTGGAAGCATTCCACTTCTTTAAAACATAAGTAGAACAAAACAAATATTAGTTAAGTAAAGGAATAGGTATGTCAAAATCAGCTTTATTAGTTATCGACTTACAAAATGAATATCTACCTACAGGTAAATTACCATTGGTAAATATTGAACAAGCTGCTGCTAATGCAGTGAAAGTAATTGCGAAAGCCCGTCAACAGGGTACTCAAGTGATTCATGTCCAACATATTGCTGATGCTGAATCTCCTATATTTGAACCTAGCTCAAATGGTATTGAATTTCAGGACACAGTTAAGCCGCAAGAAGATGAATCTGTGATCATTAAAAATCACATCAATGCGTTCTTAAACACGAATCTCAAAGAAATTTTAGATAGCAATCAAGTGACTGAGTTAGTCGTGATTGGTGCTATGACGCATATGTGTGTTGATGCTGCTGTTCGTGCTGCTTCTGATTTTGGTTATAAGGTAAAAGTGATACATGATGCTTGTGCAACACTAGACTTGGAATTTAATGGCGTTAAAGTACCTGCTGGTCATGTCCATGCAACATTAATGGCCGCTTTTGAATTTGCATATGCTCAAGTAATATCAACTGAAGATTATGTTAGCTAAAGACTAAGATTTCCTAAAATTAACATAATACACGTTATATGAAGTTAAAAAAGGGAGCTTTAAGCTCCCTTTTTTACTAGTTTTTTTTAAATTGCTAAGCGTAAATTCAGCGCTTTTACCACTTTAATAACAGTATCAAAGCTTGGATTTACATCGCCAGAAAGTGCTTTATAAAGACTTTCTCGGCCTAAACCTGTGTCTCTTGATAATTGAGCCATTCCTTTAGCTTTAGCAATATTACCTAAAGCTTTTGCAATGAATGCCGCATCACCATTAGATTCATCTATACAGGCTTGTAGGTAAGCTTGCATATCTTCTTCTGTTTTAAGATGTTCAGCACTGTCCCATTTACGAAGTTTGATAGCCATTTACAGCTCCTCCTCTAAATCTTGTGCTAGTTGTAGGGCAAGTTTTATATCTTTACTTTGCGTAGACTTGTCTCCGCCTGCTAAAAGAATAACGACCCTTTGCCCTTGCTTACAGTAATAGATCCTGTAGCCAGGTCCAAAGAAGAAACGTAATTCAGAGACACCTTCACCGACTGGTTCAGTATCTCCAAAGTTTCCATCTTCAACCGGCACTGTTGCAAATAGGCTGACATGATAAGCTAAATATCTTATTTATTTCGAGATACAGCAGATGAATCCCTTCCATGGTCGGCACTTTCAAGGTGAAATCATTCTTTGGGCTGTTCGTTGGTATTGTAAATATGGCATCAGCTATCGTGAACTTCAAGAAATGCTCGCTGAACGAGGTGTGAATGTTGACCACACCACAATTTATCGTTGGGTTCAGCGTTATGCTCCAGAAATGGAAAAACGCTTACGCTGGTATTCGCGTAATCCTACAGATTTACATTCATGGCATATGGATGAGACTTATATCAAAGTGAAGGGGCGATGGACTTACCTGTATCGTGCAGTTGATCAACGGGGTCATACGATTGACTTTTACCTTTCCGCTAGACGGAACAGTAAATCAGCCTATTGTTTTTTAGGAAAGATCTTCAATACGGTGAAAAAATGGCAAATTCCACGGGTCATCAATACAGATAAAGCAGCGACCTATGGCCATGCTTTATCACGGTTAAAGCGAGAAGGAAAATGTCCAGTAGATATTGAGCACAGGCAGATTAAGTATAAAAATAATGTCATTGAATGTGATCATGGTAAGTTAAAGCGGATCATCGTAGCAGTCCTCAACAGATTTACGGAATTAGGTCGACCACTTACCCAAGTTACGCCTTAAATTTGGCTCAATTAGTGGCGCTTTGCATTTCAAATCTTTGTGCAACAAAGTCGCTGTACATTGACTCTTGATATTTTTTCCTGGTAAGCGCAATGTCTTACAAAGTCTTGCAAGGATTTCCTTGGCCGGAACCGCAAAGCGACGCGATTGGAGAGGGCGAAATGAAAGCGCACCTACAGGTGATTTTCACGCTCGATCCCGATCAACGGCTGACGCGGGGCAGCGCGTTTTTCTCAAAAAACAAAAAGAGATGAGGCACCGTGATCGTCGGTGCCTCGTCAGATCAATCTTTACAGGAGCATCAGTATGGACAGAAAACAATGCCAGGTCTGCAGTCAACCCGCCACCGTGCGGGTGGAAGCCAATCTCAACGGTCGTCACAGCACCATGCTGTTGTGTGACGACCATTACCGTCAACTGGTGCGCCAGCAAAAGCGCACCGTCTCGCCGCTGGAAGCCTTGTTCGGCTCGCGCAGCGGCCTGTTCGAGGACTTCCTCGGCAGTGACTTCTTCCGCATCGGCGACGACGCGACGCCGATGGCCGCCGATACCGATGACGTGGTCGATGCCTCGTTCGGCGAGCCCGCCGCCGCAGGTTCGGGTGCGCCGCGCCGTCGCGGCAGTGGGCTCGCCAGCCGTATCAGCGAACAGTCCGAGGCCCTATTGCAGGAGGCCGCCCGACACGCTGCCGAATTTGGCCGCGCCGAGGTGGATACCGAACACCTGCTGCTGGCGCTATCCGACAGCGATGTGGTGAAGACCATCCTGGGGCAGTTCAAGATCAAGGTCGATGACCTCAAGCAACAGATCGAATCCGAAGCCAAGCGCGGCGAGAAGCCGTTCGAGGGCGAGATCGGCGTGTCGCCCCGGGTCAAGGACGCGCTCAGCCGTGCTTTCGTGGCCTCCAATGAACTCGGCCACTCTTATGTCGGGCCGGAGCATTTCCTGATCGGGCTCGCCGAGGAAGGCGAAGGTTTGGCGGCCAACCTGCTACGCCGTTACGGTCTCACGCCGCAAGCGCTGCGCCAGCAGGTAAGCAAGGTGGTCGGCAAAGGGGCCGAGGATGGCCGCGCCGAGACGCCGACCAACACGCCCGAGCTGGATAAATACTCGCGCGACCTCACCAAGATGGCGCGCGAGGGCAAACTCGATCCAGTCATCGGCCGTGCGCAGGAGATCGAGACCACCATCGAGGTGCTGGCCCGGCGCAAGAAAAACAACCCGGTGTTGATCGGTGAGCCTGGCGTCGGCAAGACCGCCATTGTCGAAGGGCTGGCGCAGCGCATGGTCGCCGGCGAAGTGCCCGAGACGCTGCGCGACAAGCGCCTGGTCGAACTCAACATCAACGCCATGGTGGCAGGCGCCAAGTACCGCGGCGAGTTCGAGGAGCGCGTGCAGAAGGTGCTCAAGGAAGTGACCGAGCACCAGGGCGAGATGATTCTCTTCATCGATGAAGTGCACACCATCGTCGGTGCCGGCCAGGGTGGCGGCGAAGGCGGGCTGGACGTGGCCAACGTGTTCAAGCCGATGATGGCGCGCGGCGAGCTGAACCTGATCGGCGCCACCACGCTCAACGAGTATCAGAAGTACATCGAGAAGGACGCCGCGCTGGAGCGTCGTTTCCAGCCGGTGATGGTGCCCGAGCCGACGGTAGCGCAGACCATGATGATCCTGCGCGGCCTGCGCGACACCTTCGAGGCGCACCACAAGGTCAGCATCACCGAGGATGCGATCATCGCCGCCGCCGAGTTGTCGGACCGCTACATCACCGCGCGCTTTTTGCCTGACAAGGCCATCGACCTGCTTGACCAGGCGGCCGCACGCGTGAAGCTGTCGGCCACGGCTCGCCCAGTGGCCGTACAAGAGCTGGAGTCCGAACTGCACCAGTTGCGGCGTGAGCAGGACTACATGGCCTCGCGCAAGCAGTACGACAAGGCCGCCGAGCTGGGCAAGCGCATCGAGGCAAAAGAGGCCGAACTCAAGAAGCTCATCGAAGATTGGGAGCGCGAGCGCGCCTCGGGCAGCGCCGAAGTCAAGGCCGAGCATGTCGCGCAGATCGTCTCGCGCCTGACCGGCATTCCGGTCAACGAGCTGACGGTGGAAGAACGCGAGAAGCTGTTGCATCTGGAACAGCGGCTGCACGAGCGCCTGGTGGGCCAGGACGAAGCGGTGCGCGCGGTAGCCGATGCCGTGCGGTTGTCGCGCGCGGGGCTGCGCGAGGGCAGCAAGCCGGTGGCGACTTTTCTGTTCCTCGGGCCGACCGGCGTGGGCAAGACCGAGCTCGCCAAGGCGCTGGCCGAGTCCATCTATGGCGATGAAGGTGCGCTGCTGCGCATCGACATGTCCGAGTACGGGGAACGCCATACCGTGGCACGCCTGGTGGGCGCGCCTCCGGGTTATGTGGGCTATGACGAGGGCGGCCAGCTCACCGAGAAGGTGCGTCGCAAGCCCTACAGCGTGTTGCTGCTGGACGAGATCGAGAAGGCTCACCCCGACGTCTACAACATCCTGCTGCAGGTGTTCGACGACGGGCGGCTCACCGACGGCAAGGGCCGGGTGGTGGATTTCACCAATACCATCATCATCGCCACGTCCAACCTGGGCTCGGACATCATCCAGCGGCGGCTGAAGGCGCGCGGTGCGGCCGGCGAGGAGTACGAAAAGACCAAGGCCGAGGTGATGGACGTGCTGCGCGGACACTTCCGCCCCGAGTTCCTCAACCGCATCGACGAAATCATCGTCTTCCATGCGCTGGGCAAGGAGGAGATCCGCCATATCGTCGGCCTGCAGCTCGATCGTGTGGCCCGCAACGCCGCCAGCCAGGGCGTGACGTTGACCTTCGATCAGACCTTGATCGATCACTTCGCGGAGGAAGGCTACAAGCCCGAGTTCGGCGCGCGTGAACTCAAGCGGCTGATCCGCAGCGAGCTGGAGACGGCACTGGCGCGCGAGATGCTGGGTGGCGGTATCGGCAAGGCCGATCACGCCAGCGCCCGCTGGGACGACAAGGCCGAACGGGTGGTCTTCGAGCGCCAGGAGCCACCCGCGAAGCCGGCCGAGCCTGAGAAGCCCGATGCCGCGAACGCGGCCGAGACGCCGCCTAGCGACGCGAGCAAGCCTGCGCGCAAGAAGAAGTCAGCGGGCGGCGAATCTTGAGTCATGGGGAGGCTGTCGTGTCCGACCCCAACGGGCTGACATGGGCAGCCACCCTCGTGACGCTGGCGGTCGCTATCCCCACAGCGGGGCACGCGGTCATCTTCTTTGAGGTGATGAAGGGGCTGACTGCTCTGTCGGTCAGTCTCGCGATGTTCGCATTCAGCCCCAATAGATTCGCCTATTTTCACTATCACATACGAGGTATATCACCATGAATGAGCAAACACCGAATCCCAATGCGACGAACGAAGGAATAAACGAACAGGCTGCGGTAAGCAGCCTTCCTGTCAGTCCAGAGGCCAAGCCTGAAGTCGTCACGGAGGTACAGCCTGAGGTTCAGAAGGAAACGGACTCGCAGGCGGCAGACAAACGTAAACAAGTCCTCGATGAGGCCGTCTCGGCCTTGTCGCTGACCAAATCAGCGCTGGCCGCACTTGACGGCAAGGACACTGCACGCGCATTAGCATCGCTGGCCGAAGTGACGGGAAAGCTGGAGCTGATCGTTGCGCGCGAACCCACGCTTGCCCTGGCCCCCGTTGATGTGCGCACCATCGTGCACGACTTGTTCGCCAACACGGAAATCATTGAGGCGATGACCGACGAGGCGCTGGATGCCCTCAAACATGGCGAGGTGCAACAGGCACGTCACGTGCTGGCTTTGCTGGCCAGTGAAATCGTGATCACGGTCACCAACATCCCTCTGGCGTCCTATCCCGCAGTCGTGAAGTCAGTCGTGCCGCTGATCGATCAGGGCAAGATTGAAGAAGCCAAAGCCGCGCTGCAGGCAGCGCTCAGCACGCTGGTCGAGGAGCGCAGCGTGCTTCCGCTGCCCGTCCTGCGTGCGAAGCTGCTCCTGCAGCGCGCCGAGACCTTGGTAGAAGATGGTCAGCGCAGCGAAGCGTCCAATGAGCGCCTGGAGACATTATTGAACGAAGCCCGGCAGCAGTTGGAAATGGCAGAACTGCTGGGCTATGGAAAGAAGAAGGACTTTGAGCCCCTGTATGCTGAACTCAAGAAAGTCAAGCAAAAGACGGCTGGGGGAGGCGGCGGAAAAGGCTGGCTCGATGAAATCAAGGCAAAGCTGTCCAAGTTGTTCTGAAACCGCTGGATAGGGCGTAAGAGGGGCGCGTCGCGCCCCTCTCTTGGCTCAGGAATGTTTGCTTTTTCACCCCATTAGATCTTTGGGAGATATAGCATGAATATAGACACTATCACCGATTCCAGTGCGGATGAGCCCACCAAAACACTGTGTTCATTGACCGAAAATTGGTGGATTTTTGCGTTGCGCGGCGTCTTGGCATTGATTTTTGCAGCCCTCGCGTTCTGGATACCACAATCGGCTCTGTTGGCCATGACCATCATGTTCGGCGCATTTTCCTTGGTCAATGGCGCGTTCAACTTGTTTGCAGCGGTGCGCCATATCCAGAAAAAAGAGCGCTGGGGCTGGCTGCTGTTCAGCGGCATTGTCGGCATACTTACGGGCGTCGTCGTCCTGGTTGCTCCTTGGGTCGCCACGATAGTCTTGGCTTCTTTTTTATGGGCTAGCGTGGGCTTCTGGGCGATTTTCACCGGTGTGCTGGAGATATCCGCCGCCGTTCGGCTGCGTCGGGAAATCAAGGGTGAAATCTGGCTTGCCCTCAGTGGACTGCTCTCGATTATACTTGGCGCTATCGTCTTGTGGATATTTTTTACCCGTCCGGTCGAGTCATTCGTGGCCGCAGGCTGGCTGTTGGGTTTCCATGCGGCAGTCTATGGCGTCACGCTTTTGTTCTTTAGTTGGAGTCTTCGCAAAACGCGCCTGGGGTAAGAGCGTGCCAAACCAAAATCTATATCTATGGATATGAGCATCCTCGATTCATACCTCCATAGAAATGACATCAAAGGAGTCATACATGCAGATGCAATATAGCTATCGAGCTGTCGACAAAGAGTTTCATGAACCATGGCAGAGAGCTTTGGGAAATGCGGTCGAGCGCGACCTCAAGCCATTGCTCGACAAACACACTAAAGATTCAGTGCGACTTCGAATCGTCCTTGATCGCGACAAGACCAAGCGGCAATTTCTGGCCAGTGGCTATATGCACCTGCCCGGCAGAAAGATTGTCAGCGTTACTGCATCACATGACGAGCTGACGCCCCTCGCGCAGATGCTCGCACAGTCGTTGTTCCGTCAGGCCAAGAAGCATTTTGACCGGCTGCATGCTCAGGACCAAATCAAGCGCAAAGCACGACGCAAGCGCTTGCGCGAGCTCAAGGTGCGAATTGCCGCAAAACCCGCGTCAGCCGCCCATGAGGCCAACGTGACCCGAATGCCTCTACTGTCGAAACTTGAGGCTGTCGCAAGGCGTGAGCTGGCTTATCTGCGGGCCGTCGGCGATTTACCGCGCGATTATCCGACGCTGCGCGACGTGGTGGATGAAGCGATTGTCCAAGCTGAGGTGGAATGGCAATCCGTGCCGGAAGAAAAAGCGGCTTACTTCGGTCTTCTGAAACATCTGTTCGCCGTCCTGGATCACGAAGTGGCAAACAGCCGGCAATTTGGCGAATTCGTTTCTCTGGACGCGCCGGTCGAACCGAATGCCCAGGACGTCGCCGAGGCCATGGTGGAAGAGGAAGTCTTCGAATTTTATCAGCCCGATGACACACTCAGGCTTGCCGATATCATCGCTGACAGTCAGCATCCCGATGCCGCAACGATCGCGGAACAGGAGGAGCTAGTTGATCGGTCGAGCGAGTTCGCTTTCGCATTCGACCTGCTGAAGGACATGCCGCGTTTGTGGCGGCGCATTTTTCTGCTTATCCGTGTGGACGGGCTGGATGCCAGCAGCGTCTCTGAGATCCTGCTGATTCCTAGTAAGGAAGATACTGTCCAAAGGTGGCTCATGCAGGCCGAAGCGTTCATCGCTGCTCATTTGGAAGAGGCCGGAGTAAGCAAAGACGGGAACGATTGGCTCCAAGGCGTTGATTGGTCGGCATTGTCTGTGACCCGAAGCGCGGCAGCCTCACTGTGGTCCAAGGAGGCGAACCATGAAGAATGATCTTCACCTCGTCTGCCCGCATGCCAGTCCATCAACCGCGTACCGACTGCGAAGCTATCGGAACATCCCAACTGTGGCCGCTGCCAGCAGCCCTTGTTCACGGGCGAGCCCCGCGAGTTGACCGGCGTGCTCGGCCACGAAATCGCGCATATTGCGAACGAGGATTTGCGTGTCATGGGCCTGGCCGATTCCATCAGCCGGCTCACCCATCTTCTGGCCTTGTTGGGGCAAATCATGCTCCTCTTCAGCCTGCCGGCCTTGCTGTGGGGCACAGTCGCTATCCAGTGGCCGGCGCTGCTGTTGCTGGCCGTTTCGCCGCAGCTCGCGCTGCTGGGTTTGTCGCGGGTGCACGAATTCGACGCCGACCGGCTCACCGCCGAATTGACCGGCGACCCACAGGGATTGGCTTTGGCGCTCGCCAAGATCGAGCGGGAGAGTCGCGCCTGGCTGCTGCCCAGATGGGGCAACCCGGAACCCTACTGGTTGCGCACGCATCCGGCGACGACAGAGCGCATCCAACGCTTGCGGGAATTGGCTGATTCGATGGCACCGCAACCGCTTCATTCCAGCCCATTTCTGCCGGACATCCCCTTGGCGCCACGCCCACCGCGTTGGCGCGCCAGCGGTGTCTGGCGCTGATTTCAACAAGGAGAATGGCATGACCTACCCCGACCTCAACAGCCGCCCGGCGCCGGACCGATTCATCCGGCGCTGGCTCGTCATCACTGGCTGCATCGCCGCACTCATGCTGCTGTGGCAGTTCTTGCCTGCCATCGAAGCCTGGTTCAGTCCGCGCGAAGCGGCCGAGCGCACGGTGACACCGCGTGGTGATCTGGCGGCAGACGAGCAGACCACCATCCAACTGTTCGAGAAATCGCGCGGGTCGGTGGTTTACATCACCACGGCGCAACTGGTGCGTGACGTCTGGTCGCGCAATGTCTTTTCCGTGCCGCGCGGCACCGGCTCCGGCTTCATCTGGGACGATGCCGGCCACGTGGTGACCAACTTCCACGTCATCCAGGGGGCATCGTCTGCCACGGTCAAACTGGCCGACGGTCGCGATTATCAGGCTGCGCTGGTGGGCGCCAGCCCCGAGCACGACATCGCCGTGCTCAAGATCGGCGTCGGCTTCAAGCGCCCGCCCGCTGTGCCGGTGGGCACCAGTGCCGACCTCAAGGTCGGGCAGAAAGTGTTCGCTATCGGCAATCCCTTCGGATTGGACTGGACGCTCACCACCGGCATCGTCTCGGCGCTCGACCGCACCCTCGACGGCGAAGGGGGCGGGCCTGCCATCGATCACCTGATCCAGACCGACGCCGCTATCAACCCCGGCAACTCCGGCGGCCCGCTGCTCGATTCGGCCGGGCGGCTGATCGGCATCAACACCGCCATCTACAGCCCTTCGGGCGCGTCCGCTGGCATCGGTTTCGCTGTGCCGGTGGATACCGTCATGCGCGTGGTGCCGCAACTCATAAAGACCGGCAAGTACATCCGTCCGGCGCTGGGCATCGAGGTGGATGAGCAGCTCAACGCGCGTCTGCAGGCGCTGACCGGTAGTAAGGGCGTATTCGTATTGCGCGTGACGCCGGGCTCGGTGGCGCACATGGCCGGGCTCGTCGGCATCAAGGTCACCGCAGGCGGCATCGTGCCCGGCGATCGCGTTATCAGCATCGACGGTATCGCCGTCGACGACGTCACCACATTACAGGCCCGGCTAGACGACAAGAACGTTGGAGATGTTGTGGTCTTGTTAGTGGAGCGGGCCGGCAAGACTCGCGAGATGCTTGTGGAACTACAACCGGGAGTTTGATGGAAAGTGGGTCATGGATCTGCACAGCGAAGCAGTCAAGCTGTTTTTGAGTAATAAAGTTAAATACTAGGTAATAAATAATCATACTTAGTAATAAAGTTTCATACGAATTTTCAAAATAAAGAAAATATATTCATTATTTTCAGTATTTTGTAATTTTGGTATGAAACTTTTTTTATTTTGATAGAATTAAATTTAGACTAGCCCTGCCTATAGTATGATACTTTAATAAATACAATATAATTTTGGAACCAATAAAAACAAATACTTATGCACAACAAAGGATGAAACTTTATTACTCTCATATAGGTGTTTATTCTTCCTATACTCGACCGGATGTTGTGGCGACCTGCAAAAGACCGACACCGAAGATCAGCCGCCGCAGCTCCATCAGCTTGCCAAGCGAGAATTCCAGCCCCAGCATGAACAGCAACAAGATCACGCCCAATTCACCGATAGCGCCAAGGGTTGCTTCACCATCAATAAGCTCGAGACCGTGCGGGCCCAAAGCCATGCCTGCAAGCAAAAACCCAACGATCGAAGGAACACCTAAACGGGAGCATATGGCAACGGCAATGAATGCGCCCGAAATCAGGGTCGCACCCGCAATCAGGAATTCGGCGGTTCCATGCATCGACTTCAGCCCCTTCGCCCGGATACTGTCGTTCCAATCCACGCCGGCGGATCAGAGGCTGGAAAGGACTCGATGGCAGCCTCCAGAACTGGATCGAGAAACTCAGCCTCCGATTTCTGCGGCGTTCCCGTGTTTTCGGATGCGCCGTATCCTTTTGGGAGGTGATGCTCCGACATCGTCGGTTGCCCCATCTGAACCCACCCTTCCTTGGAAGTATCGACCCCGCGATAAAGCTGATGACTGCTTGTGCCCGCCCAAGGGTTTGGTCCGATGCGCCGCGGACGATCTTCACGCACGATATAGCGCCAATCGTTCTTGAGGGCATAGTCGACAGCGCTGTCGCGATCTGGAAATGTCATCCTGATAGGCCGGTAAGGATCCTGAGACGTCGTCCATCCCATCAAGGGCTCAAGGTTCTGCGGGCGTGACGGTTCGAACTCCAGAACCCAGTGTCGGGATCGTGGCGCGGACGTGGCGGCCGCGCGCGCGGGTCGGTAAATGATGGCGGTTGGCACATCATGAGAACGAAGGTTGGTTCCGGGAATTGTTGGTGCGAATGGCGGGCGGTTATGTCCTTGCATCATCTTTCGAATCTCCTTTCTTCTGTTTATTGTTGGCTGCATTTGCGTCTGGCTTGGACTTTGAGTGCTCGATGTCGTCCAGCCGCTCGATCTTGCGTGAGTTCGCCATGATCGTTTCTGCAGCCGACCGAAGCGCTTCAGGGTCGTTGTCGCTGCTGATGTCCGAACGCATCGCAATCGTGACTTCAGCTACGGCATGCATCACCTGTTCTGCGTCATTGCCGTTCAACTGGCCATCCTCAAGTCCATCAACAAGCAGATCAAGAACGCGTCGGAACGCTTCGACAACTGGCGCGCTGCCGACAACGGCAAGCCTGTGGCTGATGACCCTGAGTTCATCAATGAGCGCAGAATCATGACGTTCACGCTCCACGATTTCAGCAACCTTTTCGATGACGCGCATATATGTGTCATGCTTTTGTTGAAAAAGAAGAACTTGCCCTTCTTTTCTTAACTCAAGCTCAGTCTGGCGATTGAGGAGCACAGCTGTCAGATAGATAGTGGTAGCTGCACCCAGGAACACTAGGATCATCTCTTGGGCAAAAGGAACGTTTTCACCAACAAAGTATAAGCCGCGGTAGGCTGCGTAACCTACGCCCACTAAAACAATGGAAATTACCAGGTAGGCGACGTCCCTGCCGCGAAAGCTCGTCTTTACCGGTGGCTTCATGGGTTGGCCTTTCTTAATCATGGCTGTCGTTGCCTAGCGAACGGGTGTCAGGGGCAGGTTCGGTCTCCTTTTCGGGCCGCAAGAGAATAGGGGTTGGTCCAGAGCCAAATACATTGAACCCATCCCGCAGACAGCGCTCGAAAATCGTTTCATCCCAGTTCGAGAAATCTCTTTCCACTTCATATGTATATTTTGGCCGTGTCATTGGGCACCAGCCGGAGCTTCGATCCGAAAGGCAGGGGCTTTTCCATCCTTGTCCTGGCCGGCATAAAGCGTCAGATGCGGATAAGGGATTTCGATGCCAAGTTCGTCGAAGCGCTGTTTTATCCTGTGCAGATATTCGCGCCGGATTGACCATTGCTCACCTGGCAAGACCTTGAGGCGAAGACGCAGGATAACCGAAGAGTCACCCAACGTTTCGACCCCAAAGACCTCTGGCTCGGCTAATATTCTCGTTGACCAGGTTGTTTCCGAAGCTAGCTCACGGGCGACACTCTCCATAACGTTCAATGCCTCCTGAAGGTTTTCGCGATAGGCGACACCGACATCGATTACGGCCATCGAATAGTCCGTTGTCTTATTTGTCAGATTGGTGATGGCTCCGTTGGGCACATAGACCACGTCACCATTGAGTTGACGCAGGCGCACATAGCGCAACGTCATCTCTTCGACTTGGCCTGCCACACCGCCAATATCCACGATATCCCCGATGCGGAGTTGCCCTTCCAGCAACAAGACCAAACCCGAAAAATAGTCTTTTATCAGGCTCTGCGCAGCAAACCCCACTGCGATGCCGCTTACCCCCGCAGTCGTCAGGATCGGTGCCACAGAAATGCCAAGGATTGAGAGGGAAATGGTCACGGCCAAGGCCCACACGACCAGCCGACTGACGAAACGGATCAGACGAAAAGATGTTTCAATGCGTTTGACCTCATCTGCAGATCTCTTGGAAGTGCGGGTTCTTTTGCTGATGCGTGTGATGGCCCGCGAAAGCACTGCGGACACGAGCCACGCCACGGTCATGACGAGCACAATCTGTGCAACTGTTTGGGAAACGGAAATAAGGCCGGATAGGAGCTCTGCCTGTGTGACCTGCAAATTCAAAAAATTCATTTATATGCACTCCCTATTATTCTGCAACGAAAGGTCGGCTGGCGCAGCGCTGCTTCTCTTTTTTTAAAGGCAGCCAGGTCCTGTGACGTGCCTGGCCGCCGTTCTCGCGTTTTAAGTGGCTGTAGTTTCGGCCCCAGCGTGTCGTCCGAAGCTTCAATGCCAACAGGATCATGGTTACACCGAAGATTGCGGCATAGACGCCCAACAACCAACCGAGGGCCATAATACTGCCTGCGGGTGTCGTGAACAAGACCCATGTGACGGCAGCGCCAAGCAAGATGGAAATGACACCGCTGAGGACGAGCAACCATTCCCCCTCGATTTCCTTACGGAGCCGAAAGGCCGCGACGATCTCCATCACGCCGGATGTGATCGACCAGAATGCAACCATCGTCCAGAGAAACACGGTTAACACGAGTGTCGCGACGAACGGGCTGACCAGGACGATAAGCCCGGTTGCGATGCCAAGGAGGCCGCTGAAGATCAACCAGCCCCAGCTTTCACCCTGACGCATGTTTTTATAGCCCGACCAAAGCCCCAGTACGCCATCCGCAAAGGAGTAGGCACCAAACACAATGGTCAGTGTTAGGACCGCTTCAGCGGGCATCAGCCATGCCAGGGCGGCAAGAATGACGGCAACGATGCCGCGCCACAGGAAAGCCTTCCAGTCGGCTTGGGAAACAAGTCTTGGAAAACCACACTCTGCGTTGTGATATGGTAGCTCATGAGAAGACCTGTTTGATGTGCAACTGTTTGTTTTGCAACAACATTTTAGCACACAATAGGCCTTCTCATCCTTTGTGTGGTGAATAATTCAGGTTAGGAGTATGAGGGAGCAGAATCACCCGTTTTTCGGACCAAGTTTCCATGCCAAAATGGCAAACACTCCCTCCGGCCAATTTGACG